>CAVJPC010000233.1:0-26033 GCA_963651205.1 Bacteroidaceae bacterium | reverse complement strand
GCAAAGATATGAGAGCTAAAAACGGACAGCAATATAGAATCGCGGAGACGCTTACTCATTTATCGCTTCCATAGATGAGGACGGATTTCCTAACATGAAGGCGATGTTGCAACCACGCAAGCATGAAGGTATCAAGATCATTTATTTTACTACGAACACTTCTTCCATGCGTGTGGCACAATACAGGAAGAACGACCACGCATCCGTTTATTTTTGTGACAGGCGTTTTTTTCGTGGCGCCATGCTGCGTGGCACGATGGAAGTTCTGACTGATAGCGCCAGCAAGGAAATGATTTGGCGTGAGGGGGATACAATGTATTATCCGGAAGGGGTAACGGACCCGGATTATTGTGTATTGAAATTTACAGCTTTCTCTGGAAGGTTTTACAGTGGATTCAAATCGGAAGATTTCTTGGTGGAATAAAAAGCAGGCTTCTTCCTATACATCGGTTTGCAACATCCCATCAGGAAATGAACGCCTGTTTTCGGAAAACGGGCGTCTGTTTTCTTGAAATGAACGTCCGTTTTATAAAAACGGATGCCTGTTTTTCCGGGTTCACCTGTAAAAGTATCGGGTCGCCTGTTCATGGGTCGAGAAGTTTTTCAGTCCGCAAGCGGGTAAAAAACACATGTTCGTTTTTTAAAAAGGTCTTTATCTTTTTTAAAAATGAACTTGTCTTTTTCCAAGCTGACGGCATAGGTCCGGAAAGTTAATGCCCTAGTTTAAGGGAATTCCAATGCAGCTTTGGAAAAGTAAGTTAAGTTACTTGGGCAAACAAGTTAAGTTACTTGGCCATTTAAGTTAACTTAATCGGGCAAGTAACTCAACTTACTTTTGAAGAGGGATTTTCACCTTCCCCACGGCTATATTTTCCGTCTTCCGATAATTGTACTATAAACGAGAATATAAAGCAAAATACTTCCAAAGTGGCGCAGCCATCAATGATTGTTTCACTTCGTCATTCAATAACAGCGCTTTTACTTCTTCTTCATCCAGCAGATGGACGGTCAAATCTTCTGTTTTTTCCAAATGCTGGGTGGAGATTCGTTCTACGCCTGTAGCCAAATAACAATGGGTGATATTTGTCATAGTGCTGGTATTGGCTGAAACAGTCATAAGTTCCGTCCAGTTTCCATGACCATATCCAGTTTCTTCGTATAATTCGCGTTGGGCAGAAAGCAATGGTTCTTCTCCGTCTTCACAAACCCCGGCACAAATTTCATAACGCGTTTCTCTTATTCCGTGACGGTATTGGCGTACCAATACAAATTGACCCTCTTGAGTGATGGCAATTACATTCACCCAATCAGGATATTCCAAAATATAATATTCAGGGATTTCAACTCCTGTAGGTAGTTTAACCCGGTCACGTCGTGCAGTCAACCAAGGGCGGCGGATAAGGTACTCACTTTCAATGATGTCCCATTTTCTATCATCCGTATTCATATAAATAAAGGTGTTTTTTGTCTATATTCTATTTATAAAACCCATTCTTATAAAAGTCATAAGCAGCATGAATCCTTTCCGGAGTATCTGCTTCCAGCAAAAGAAGCAATTCACGGCAAAATTCCAATTGTCCTGTGCCATTGGCCGTCACTATGTTTTTATCGCTGGCTGCTTGTTTTTCCTGATACCCGGCTTCGTTGGTGTAGTTTTCCCCACCCCAGAGTTTGAGTTGGGGAAGTGTATTGCCGGTATGTTTTACTTCATTCAAGAAACCGTGTGCACACAAGAACGAAGCAGCATTGCAAATTGCCCCCACTATTTTTCCGCGTTGCAAAGCATCCTGAACGAGTGGTATCACTTGTTCTGCTTCCGGTGATTTCCATTGCATACCGCCTATCAATATCAGTGCGGCATAATCCTCAGGAATAGTTTGAAAACTATAATCAGGAAGGGTTCGGAAACCGCCTATCGAACGCACTTCGTTTAAGGTAGGAGCTACAGTTTTAGTAATATACTTTACTTCACTGTCCGGCATAACTCCGGTATTGAGCGAAGTGGCGATGTATGCCCCTTCCCAGTCAGCATACTCATTCAGCAAGACAAACAATACTTCTTGTTTCATTCTTTTTTATGTTTAGTGGTTTATTATCTTTGGGATTAATATATTATACCAACAAAGGTACATCAATTCACTTGCATTGACTATACATTTGCATTCTTTTTTGAAGAATTTTAGAGATGAATATGTAAATGATGGAAGGACTTGACTAACTTTGTGGAACAAATTAGAAACGATAAATTTCATCCAACAGCAAAATGGAAAATAAAATAAGTTCAAAGTCTTCTATGTGGAACCCTTGGCATGGTTGCCATAAACTAAGTGCCGGTTGTCAGCATTGTTATGTATATCGTGGAGATAGTAAACATGGGAAAGACAGTTCTATAATAACCAAAACAGAAAAATTCGGCCTGCCTTTACAACAGAAAAAGGACAAGACTTATAAAATTCCTTCCGGATATCTTGTTTACACTTGTTTTACTTCTGATTTTCTGGTGGAAGAAGCCGATGAATGGCGTGCAGAAGCATGGGAAATGATGCGGGAACGGCAAGACCTTCATTTCTTATTTATAACTAAGCGTATAGACCGGCTCAACCAATGTTTGCCTCCGGATTGGGGGGACGGATATGAGAATGTAACCATTTGTTGCACTATGGAAAATCAGGACAGGGTGGACTATCGCCTTCCTATATATAAAGCTGCCCCTATAAAACATAAAATTATTATCTGTGAACCGTTATTGACCGCTATAGATTTCAAGGAAGAACTAGGGAGATGGGTGGAACAGATTGTAGTGGGTGGTGAATCAGGTAAAGAAGCACGTGTTTGTAATTATGACTGGGTACTGGATATCCGCCGGCAGTGTATAGAAAATAATATTAATTTTTGGTTTAAACAAACCGGATACAGATTGCTGAAAGGAGAACGTGAATATAAAATAGCCCGTCAATTCCAACATTCACAAGCTAGGAAAGCGGGGATAAACTATCCTTAAATCTAATAACCGGGAATAGAGTAATTTCTATTTTCAAAATATTATTTGTATAAACCCATTCGAGAAATAAAAAACATGGAAACTATTAACCAAACCATTGAAACAACAGATTTTACAATCCAAACATTAGAAGAATACTATGCCGGATGTGAGTTTAATCATTGCAACTTTGCACAATCGACACTTAAAAGCATTACGTTCGAGAATTGTATATTCAAGACTTGCGACTTTTCGCTTGTCAAAATGAAGAACACCTCATGGCATGGAGTCATCTTTAAAGATTGTAAGTTGCTGGGAACAGATTTCTCCACATGTAATCCTTTTTCTTCTTTCAGTTTTGAAAGATGCCAGTTAGGCTATGCCAACTTTCATGGGATGAAAATGAAGCAGACTCATTTCATTGAGTGCGATATGGTGGAAAGCTATTTCTCGGAAGCAGATATGGAAGGAGCAATATTTACCCGGTGCAATCTTGATAGAGCTCTGTTTCATCATACCAACCTGACAGGAGCGGATTTTACTACAGCTTACAATATGGCTATCGTCCCTGCCAATAACAGATTAAAAAGTGCTTTATTTTCCCGCTTTAATTTGGAAGGATTGGTAGCACATGTAGGCATCATCTTAAAAGATTGATCCAGTTGGGGGCAAGATTAAAACAGCATGTTACTCCTGATGATTTACCTTTCGTTATTATAAACGACTCTTTTTACCCATCGCGTTAACATTTCCAATAACGTTCTCGTTCGCTGTAGGGGCGGGGTTTGCCCGCCCGAGAACGGTTCGTCCTATGTATTCGGGCAGGCAAACCCTGTCCCTACAGCAAATGGTAACGCGATGGGTAGAAAGAAAGAGTAGATTATAAAGGGGTATTCCAAAATGAAAAATACTTTTTTCATTTTGGAAGGTTTCAATTTATCAACTACCCGCTTATCACATTGTAATCAAGCCGTTTGTTTTCATTGGTATATTCTTTGCATATGGCAAATGCAGTTGGTACTAAATATACGGAAAATTGTTATATTTACAATGTGATTAAACAACAGATGGAAAACAAAGAAGAAAGTGTGCAGCATTTTTTAGACTTGATAAAGCGCTCCCGGCGTGGAAAGTTTAAGATATACATTGGTATGATAGCTGGTGTGGGGAAAAGTTACCGCATGTTGCAGGAAGCCCACGAAATGCTGGAGAATGGCGTAGACGTACAAATAGCATATATTGAAACGCACGGACGTGCAGGAACCGCATCATTGCTCGAAGGATTACCCGTTATCTCTCGTAAAAAAATATTCTACAAGGGTAAAGAGATAGAAGAAATGGATCTTGATGCCATTCTTCAGTTGCATCCTGAACTGGTTATAGTGGATGAACTGGCACATACCAACATCGAAGGCAGCAGGAATGAAAAGCGCTGGCAGGATGTAATGGAATTACTGGATGCAGGCATCAACGTAATTTCTGCCGTCAACATTCAGCATATAGAAAGTTTGAATGAGGACGTAAAAGACATAGCAGGTATAGAAGTAAAAGAACGGATTCCTGATAAAGTGTTGCAGGATGCAGATGAAGTGGTCAATATAGACCTTACTGCCGAAGAATTAATTAACCGGCTGAAAGCAGGAAAAATCTATCACCCCGAAAAGATTCGGCTGGCACTGAATCACTTTTTTAAAACAGAGAATATTCTTCAGTTGCGTGAACTGGCACTAAAGGAAGTAGCTTTTCGTGTTGAGAAAAAAGTTGAAAATGAGATTGTTACCGGAGAAAAAGGCATTAGGCACGAGAAGTTTCTGGCATGTATCAGTAGCAACGAACAAAGTCCCCGGCGTATCATCCGTAAAGCAGCACGACTGGCTTCCCGGTACAGTACCGTTTTTTTTGCCCTTTACGTACAAACACCTGCCGAAAGTACTGAACGTATTCCTTTGGCAACACAACGGCATTTGCTTAATCATTTTAAGCTGGTTACCGAACTGGGTGGAGAAGTAATACAGGTCTCGTCCTCCGATATAACAGAAGAAATAATTAAAACCTGCCGCCAACGCGGAATTACGACCATCTGCATGGGGCAACCGGCCTTTAAAATGCCATCTGTATTATTCAGTATCACTAAATATCGAAAATTTCTTAATTATTTAGCTGAACTGGACATAGATTTGATTATACTTGCATAAAAATAAAAGTTATGAATATAAAGTCGAAACTAACGCTTGCCATAGGAATATTAGTGGCAATGATCGTACTACTGGTCGTACTGTCTGTAGTGAATCTACAGATATTGACTGCGACGGAACCTGACAGCCCGGCAGCCGGTCCCGGATTACAGCGGGCTTTATTATGGATATACATTGTCGGTGCTGCATGTATATGTATTGGCATAGGGATGTGGCTGCGCCTCCCCGCCTCCATTGACCATCCTATTAAAGAACTGACCAATGCTATACAGGAAATAGCGAACCATAATTATAAAAAGCGTCTGGATCTGGGTACTAGTGAAGAATTTTCCGAGGTGTCTAAAAACTTTAACCGTATGGCCAAACGCCTGGAAGACTATCATGCAAGCACCTTATCCGATATGATGGCAGCCAAGAAATATATGGAAACCATTATCAATAGTATCAATGAACCTATCATCGGCTTGAACAATGACTTGGAAGTCCTTTTTATCAATGATGAAGCCTTGAATGTGCTCAATTTGAAACGTGACGAAGTTATTAAACATTCTGCTCAAGATATTTCTCTGCGTAATGACTTACTCCGCCGCCTGATCCGGGAGTTAGTGGAAATCCCCGGACAAGTATCTGTCCAAAGTAAAGAGAAAGAAAACAAAGAACCCTTGAAAATCTATGCAGACAATAAAGAGAGTTTTTTTCAGGTAAAATATATGGGTATCTCCCAGCCGGGTATGGATGGTATCACAATGGAAAAGAAAGGGTATGTCATTCTGCTGAAAAATATAACGGAATTCAAAGAACTGGATTCAGCCAAGACTACATTCATTTCTACTATCTCGCATGAATTGAAGACTCCTATCTCGGCCATTATGATGAGTTTGCAACTATTGGAGGACCAACGCATCGGAGCTTTGAATGAAGAACAGGAAGAGTTGGCAAACAGTATCAAGGAAAATAGCGAACGATTACTTACTATTACCGGTGAACTGCTGAATATGACACAAGTAGAATCAGGAAAACTGCAATTGAAACCTAAAATTACCAAACCTATAGAACTGATAGAATACGCTATAAAGGCCAACCGTGTACAGGCGGAAAAATTCAATATCCAAATAGAAGTGGAATATCCTGAAGATAAAGTCGGCAAGTTATTTATTGATAGTGAAAAAATAGCCTGGGTTTTGACCAATCTCCTTTCCAATGCCATCCGTTACTCACCCGAAAATGGCCATGTCGTGATCGGCGCCCGTCAAGCTGATGACGGGCTTATCGAGATGTTTGTGCAAGACTTTGGAAAAGGCATTGATCCGCGTTACCATAAAAGCATCTTCGATCATTACTTCCGGGTTCCCGGAACTAAAGTACAAGGAAGTGGTCTGGGACTTTCCATTTCACGGGATTTTGTCGAAGCACACAATGGAACCCTCACTGTAGACAGCAAACCGGGGGAAGGAAGTACCTTCGTCATGCGATTAAAAGCATAATCATAAAATAGGGAGAAGCATTCCATTAAAGAAGCCTCTCCCTGTTTTAGTTACAATCCGGATTGGTTGGTTTCATACCTCCCCCTCTGAGTCATGAATTTCTTACTTATTCACCCAGCTTATCCAGCAAATCATAAGAAGGTATAAAGAAAAGAGTACCTGTAACCGGTGTACTGAAATCCAACAATCGGTCCGTATTACCCACAGGATTTCCGATAAACATATTTTCCAACATTAACCGTGTAGTACTGAATGTACTTGCATAGCCTATAAAATACGTACCATACTCTCCTTTGGAAGTATTGGCGAAAGGCATATTGTCACGTACGATCTTCAGTTCATCTCCTACATTTGTAACTGCATTATGGGCATTCCGCGGTTTTTCTTCATCCGACAATTCAACATCATTAAATTTTCTGCGTCCGATTACTTTCTCCTGTTCTTCAACCGGAAGAGCGTTCCATGCAACCATATCATGAATGTATTTCTGTACAAAAACATAACTGCCTCCGGCAAATTCCGTGTCTTCTTCACCGATGACAGCAAATTTATAGCGGTTTTCGTCTATATCCGGGTTTTCCGTACCGTCTACAAAGCCAATAATCGCTCTGCCATCCCTGTATCTGAACCCATGGGTTTCATCAATGGAATCAACCGCTCCTGAAAGTTTTTCATCTATGATAGAGGCAAATTCGAAACAAGTGCCCATGTGTTTTCCCCGAATATGGAATAATATATCCCCGGGAGTAGATACAGCAGTATATTTATCTCCTTTTATTTCCTGAAATGTTCTAAGTTCTTTTGGAGTATTTTCTTTGGGGAAAAGACGCTTCCATGCGTCTGCTCCAAAACCAATGGTACAACTGAAGTGCTGATCAGGATAACGGTTACGCATGCTGCGTATCAATGCCGTGAAATTGGCACATACATCTTTTACCTTGTCAAGCATATCGGGTACGTCTTTTAGACCATATACAATAAATATAGCATTTTCTCCCTGTCTTTGGGTTACATCTTGTGGCATACTGCCATTAAATGGATTTTGAAATGGATTCATATTGATTATTATTTTATGATGTGGTAGATTTTTATGTTTGTCCTTTTATCTTGCAACTTGATCGGAATAAACACATTCTTTAATTAATAACTTATTGGATACTGTTTTTGTTCACTTCATTATCATATTGTTTTTTATACTCAGACGGACAAACCCCATAGTATTTCTTAAAAACAATTCTAAAATATTTTTCATCAGCAAATCCTACTTCATCCGCTACTTCCGACACACGGATATCCTTGTTTGTCGATAAAAGAAAGGCGGCTTTTTTCATTCTATAATCAAGTATATATTTACTAGGTGTCTGCTTGGCCGCCATTTTTATTTTAGTTGTAAAACTAGTACGACTCATATTCATTAATTCGGCCAGTATGTCAACGCTGATGTTGCCGCAGGAAAAATTTTCATTCATCTGTTCATTTACTTTTTCCATAAATTCCATATTCTGTCTGTTGGCAATACGTTGCTTTTCTATTCTTTTGATCTGAATCATTAACGATTTTGAAATACCGGTATTAATTTTAGAGTTAAATCTTTTGAATACTTCCATCATTATCATGGTAAGCCATAAAATATATTTCATCTTTAATTACTTTAAATGGGTAAATAATAGTTTTATAAAACATTCTTTTTATGTGAGCAAAGGCAATAATGCCCTGCCGGCTCATCCATGTGAGTTGGTGAACGAATCTTTAGTGCTTGCGCACGGTTTACGCCCAAATCATACATAATGTGTGATTGCAGCATCAGAATCGGACAAAAATCAAAATGATATGTCGAAACTTATCACAAATCACTACATTATAAGATGGAATACAGGCATCCCAAATTGATAAATAAAACAGTTTTAATAGTATAGAATTTGTGGCATATCCATAAAAAGCTATAATATGCGAATAATATTACGCAGGTATTAGTAGTATTTTCAGGAAATAAGAATAGAAGCAGCTTCTCTTGTCCGGTCACTTTAATTTAAAGTGAAACCGACGAGAAAAGTCACAAAAGATTATAAGGTATGAAGGTTCCACAACCCCATACATTCAATGTAATCAAATAAAAAATCGCTCTTTTTTTATCTGTTACAGGAAAGGTTATTATGTTTTAAGAATTAGTTATATCATAATCCTTAAGCACTTTAAATCAAAGGAAAATAAGCACTAATCATACATATAGCATAGAAATTGTTCACGAACAGTATTTGTTATAAGCTTTGTCTTTTCTAAAACAATAATGCTATATAATCTACTAGTGGGATTAGTGGTTTTCTTTAATAAATAGATGTTAGTTTTCATGCTTTATTCAGAATATTATTTTATTAAGTTAGTAAATGAGCCTGTAAATGTAATTACAAAAATGATACCGTAAAAATAGTTATCATTATTATTGAAATAATTTCTTGGAAATAGAACAGAAATTGATGTAGATCAAACAATTAGTGCATGATTATACAAGAATTAATAAAGAGTGGACTAAAAGATAAAAAATAGATACTATTAATAAAAAACATATTTACTAAAATATTTCATTTATGGATAGAAAAAGCCTCCTGAATATTAGTAATTTCCAATATTCAGGAGGCTTCTTTGTTTTAACTTTCAGGACTATCTTAAACTTTACTCCAACCTATGTACTGTGATATCACTAAAGTCTTGTAACAAGGTGAGCAACATCCCTTCATCATTATATTTTTTGGATTTTATGACCATAGTAACATAATAAGTAGTCACTTCACCCAGTGTTTTTTCATCCAATTGATAAGAAACTATATTATATTCCTTGGAATTGAATTTCTTAGCCATACGATTCAGTGTTTCTTTGTTGTCCGTTGAAAATTCCACCATGGAACTCTTCATCCCTATACTTTTAAAAAGATAACTAAGCGCTTCAAGGCCTATTAGAGTAAGAATGGTTGCCGAAATTCCCAGCCAGTACATGCCTGCCCCAATTGCCAGTCCGATACCTGAAGTAGCCCAGATACCGGCAGCGGTAGTGAGTCCACGTACAATCTGCTTCTGGAAAATAATAGTCCCGGCTCCAATAAAACCTATACCGCTGACCACCTGGGCAGCCACACGGCTTGGGTCAAGATCTATCCCTTCCATCTTCACCACTTCCATGAAGCCATATTGCGATACAATCATAATAAGAGCACTACCCAGTGATACCAAGAAATGAGTACGATAACCGGCCTCTTTGGCACGATACTCCCTGTCCAGACCTATGACAGTGCCTAAAGCTCCTGCCACGAACAATCTCAAAATAAAATCCCATGTTATGCTCATATCTTCATCCTCCTTTAGTTTATTATTCCTCTTCGTCATCCATCAGTTCGGGCAGATTCAACATCTGCTGGCTTTCTTCTACCGGAAGGGCTTCAACCTGACGTAACTTTCGTTCTATAGCTCGAGTACGTTTTCCCATAACTTCCTCTAACTGATCGCCTGCATTTTGCAGATTCTTTTGCACCTTTTCCAACAAACCGCCAAATTTTCCAAATTCGGTCTTTACTGCTCCTAACACATTCCAGACTTCGCTTGTTCGCTTCTGAATAGCCAGCGTGCGGAACCCCATTTGCAAACTATTCAGAATAGCTCCCAAGGTGGTAGGTCCGGTCACTACGATCTTCCAGTCCTTCTGCAACGTCTCAACCAATGCAGTGCGGCGAATCACTTCCGCGTAGATATTCTCAAACGGCAGGAACATGATACCAAAATCCGTTGTGAACGGTGGATCTACATATTTATCATGGATATCCTTTGCCATCTTCTTGATAGTTACCTCCAACTGACGGGAAGAAGCATCGATCAATGCCACATCTCCTGCTTCGTATGCATCCTGATATTGCTCATATACATCCTTCGGGAATTTGGCATCCACAGGTAAATATACCGTTTCGTTACTACCTTCCTTCCCCGGAAGTTTGATGGCAAACTCTACAAATTCCGTAGCATTCTTTTTAGTCTTGACATTTGCTTCATATTGTTCAGGGCTCAGCATCTGATCCAATAATGCACCCAGCTGCACTTCTCCGAAAGTGCCTCGTGTCTTCACATTGCTCAACACTTTTTTCAACCCTCCTACGTCCTGTGCCAGGCTCTTCATCTCTCCTAACCCTTTCTGTACATTTTCCAGTTGCGAGCGAACTATTTCAAAAGATTGTCCGATACGCTCATTCAGCGTCTTTTGCAATTTTTCCTCCACCATCTGGCGCATGTCGTCCAGTCGTTTTTCCGTACTTTTCACCAATGCCTCCTGTTGTTTACCCATTGCTTCAAACTTTTCCCGTTGCATTTCATTGCCAGTCAACAAGTTCTTATGCAAAGTATCCTGCATATTACGGATAGAGTTATTCAAAGTCAGATTCAGTTCGTTGCGCAATTCATGGATATTTCTCCCCAGTTCATCCCGGTTTTCTTTCATTTCTTCGCGAAGCAATCCTTCTAGGCGTTCCGTTTGCAAACGGTTATTTTTAGTTAGCGTGATTACCATATTAATTATCAACAGGATAATAACTGCTATTAATAAAATATCTGTCATGGTTCTTGTTTATTTTGAGCAAATGTAGCAAAAAGCCACGAATTTAATCGTTATATTTGCAGCGAATTTAGCAAAAGCACTCCATTAAATAGTATATGAAGTATAAATTATTAGTTTTAGACCTAGACGGAACGTTGACCAACCAGAAGAAAGAGGTAACGGAGCACACACGTCGTACACTTATTGAGGCGCAGGAGCGCGGAGTAAAAATTGTTTTGGCATCGGGACGCCCCACTTATGGCGTAGCTCCTTTGGCCGAGATTCTGGAACTGAAAAAATACGAAGGTTACATACTTTCGTATAACGGAGGCGAGATTATCGACTGGAAAACCGGTGAAATGATGTACGAAAATGTCCTTGATCCGGAAGTGTTACCTTATCTTTATAAGTGTGCCACCGATAATCATTTCGCTATCGTTACTTACGATGGAAAGTATGTGTTGACTGAATATCCCGAAGATGAATATGTACTGAAAGAAGCCATTCTGAACGTAATGACTCCCAAGAAAGTGGATAATTTCCTGGAAGCGATCAAATTTCCGATTGCCAAATGTCTGATTGTGGGTGAACCTACCCGACTGGCTGTTCTGGAAAAAGAGATGTATGAGCATTTGAAAGATCGTATGGGGGTATTCCGTTCTGAGCCCTATTTTTTGGAATTGGTGCCCAAAGGCATTGATAAAGCTCAATCACTGGCTGTATTGCTGAAAGAAATCGGTATGACTAAAGAGGAAATGATTGCTATAGGTGATGGCTTTAATGACCTTTCCATGATAAAGTATGCCGGACTGGGAGTAGCTATGGCAAATGCTCAGGAAGTAGTCCGCCAAAATGCCGACTACATCACCCTCTCTAATGAAGAAGATGGTGTAGCCGCTGTGGTAGAGAAATTTATCCTTTAAGCTTTCTGTCAAAGAAAAGATTCTATGAGGGGTGCGCTGACAGGAACTGCAATTCCTGGGTGCATCCTTTCATTTCAGCCCTTTTCGTTAGCCTGAAAGGCAAAAAAGAGTCATTAGTTAAAAAAATATCAAAATAAAAGGGGGAATATAGCTAATAATCCAATTATTTATTGTTCCTTTGACACCGGAATATAAAAAGATAGTTTTTTCGATTGACTCAATTCATTTCACACTTGAACCGTTTCTATTCCTCGAACTAAATTTTTAAATTCAAGTTTACTTAATTATTTATTTATCAATTTTTATTTTATGAATTTGTATATTGGAAACCTTAACTATAATGTTAGGGAAGGTGATTTGAGAGGTGTAATGGAAGAGTATGGAACAGTAGCTTCAGTGAAACTTATTACTGACCGTGAAACACGTCGTTCTAAAGGTTTTGCTTTTGTAGAAATGCCTAATGATGACGAAGCAAAAGAAGCTATCAAGCAATTGAACGGTGCAGAATATGTAAACCGTACTATGGTTGTAAAAGAAGCGCTTCCTAAAGCATAAGGAATAAAACATTCCACATCACATAATTGGCGGTAGAGAATTTCTCTATCGCCATTTTTTTTGTTCCAATCTTTCATCGGGAATAATCGCCAACTTATCATGACCAATCGCCATTTGCCCTTCTTCATAAAAACTCCATCTTTGCAACATCATCAATAGACAAAATAAAGATATGGAAAAGATAAAATTTAGCGATAAGATAGTGGCTATGCAACCGGAACTTCGCACTTTTGCTTTAAAACTGACTCAGAATCAGGATTCAGCTAATGATTTGGTACAGGAATGTGTTCTAAAAGTATTCGATAACGCTCATAAATTCGTTTATGCGGAAAATTTCAAAGGTTGGGTATATACCATTATGCGGAATATATTCATTAATAACTATCGACGTACTTCTCGTGAACTTAGTCTGATTGATTCAAACTTAACAGAATATGCTTGGACTCAGGTAGTGCAAGATGAACGGTTTGAAGAAATCTATGATTTAAAATTATTGCATAAGACCATAAATAACCTTCCGGATGACACAAGAAGGCCCTTTATGATGTTTGTTGCAGGAATGAAATATAAAGAAATTGCGGAAAAAATGGACTTACCTATAGGAACCATTAAGAGTCGGATATTTTTTGCCCGAAAAAGGCTTAAAGGTGATTTAAAAGATTTCTCCTAAACAGGTTTTCACCCTCATTTTAAACTCTGCCTATTGCATCAATTCTTTTTTCATAATAGAAAAAGTAGAATTGAGTTGCATGGGCAAAGATATAGAATCCGTTTTATCTGCCTGTATGTCTTAAACGAATCTTTCTTTTTTTCATCAATGACTTTCCTCCGATTATCAAAGTCACGGCAGTAATCACCATCAAAATTCCGAGGATAATACGTGGAGTCAACTGTTCACCAAATACCAGAACTCCAAAGAACAAGGCAGTGACCGGCTCCAAAGCACCGAGAATAGCTGTAGGTGTAGAACCAATGTAGTGTATGGCCTTTGTCATGGTAATTAAAGAAATAACAGTAGGGAATACAGCCAGTGAAATGGCATTGACCCATAATAAAGGTGTAGGGATAACTTGCAAATCCGTACAGAATTTCAGCCGGACTACATAGATAGACAAACCGAAAAGTAAAACGTAAAAAGTAAGTTTGGCTATAGGCATATCCTTTAAGGAAGAGCGGTTTACTCCTACAATATAAATAGCGTAGGCCAAAGACGACAAGAAAACAAAAGTAATTCCGACCAAGCTAAGCGTCTGTCCTCCGGGACTTTTACAAAGCAAAGAGATCCCCATAAAAGCGAGTGCTATGGAGAACATGGTGACAGGTGACACTTTTTCCTTGAATACTACGGCCATGATGATAGCTACCAATACCGGATAGACGAACAAAATGGTAGAGGCAATACCTGCATCCATGTAATTATAACTCATAAAAAGAAACAGAGAAGAAAATGAGAACAATAGTCCCATGATGCAGAGAGGAAGCACATCCGCTTTTTTGATAGCGAAAGATTGTTTCTGTATTTTCATCAAGATACCCAGTACAATGATAGCCAGTGCATAGCGATAAAATAATACCGAATCTACGCTCATTCCTACACTATAAAGAGGAAGGGTGAACAGGGGGTTCATGCCGTAGCTGGCTGCTGCGATTGCCCCAAGGAAAAATCCTTTAGTTTTGTTGTTAGTCATCGTTTTATAACACGCTTTTTTTAATCGGCGCGAAATTAGATATTTGTTAGCAATAAACAAAGGAAAAGCGGTTTATTCTTTCAATCTAACATCTATTTAATTAGATTATACCTACACAACAAACATAAAAGAATTTATAGTGCCTATAGCGGCCCAAAAAGCTTTTTGCCATCTTTTTGGGCAAAATTGAATCCCATACCCGTCCGGCTATGGGATTCAGCCTGCCCTACCAATGATATAAAGTTTTTTATCAACTCAACTTGTGAATAACCAGCCCTGAACGAAGTTTCGGTTCAAACCAGGTAGTTTTAGGCGGCATGATATTACCTGTGTCGGCAATATCCATCAATTGTTTCATAGAAACAGGATAAAGTGCGAGGGCGACTTTCATTTCACCGCTATCTACGCGTTTTTTCAATTCTCCTAAACCACGGATACCACCCACAAAGTCAATGCGTTTATCGGAACGAAGATCTTTGATTCCTAAAACTTCATCCAAAATCAAGTTGGAAGAAATAGTCACATCCAAAACGCCGATAGGATCATGATCATCATAAGTACCTGATTTTGCTGTCAGGCTGTACCATTTGCCATTCAGGTAAAGAGAGAAATTATGCAGAGCCTGTGGTTTATAAATCTCGGCACCTTTTTCTTCTATTGTAAAATTCTTGCTTACAGCTGTCAGGAATTGTTCAGGAGACAATCCGTTCAGGTCTTTTACAACACGATTATAGTCAATAATAGTCAACTGGTTGGCAGGGAAGCATACAGCCATAAAGTAATTATACTCTTCATCACCTTTATGATTTGCATTTTGCTTTGCTTTTTCAGCACCAACCAAAGCAGCAGCGGCCGAACGATGATGACCGTCAGCAATATAAAGGGCCGGCATAGCCTCGAAAGCTTTTGTAATGGCAGTTATATCTTCTTCTTGGTCTATTACCCAAAATGAGTGTCCGAAACCGTCACCAAGAGCAATAAAGTCATATTCCGGGTTCCGGGAAGTATATTTCTTAACGATAGCATCCAGTTCAGCGTTGTCAGGGTAAGCAAAGAATACCGGTTCTATATTGGCATTATTCACGCGGACATGCTTCATACGGTCTTCCTCTTTGTCCCGACGGGTCAATTCGTGTTTTTTGATTACACCGTTCATATAGTCGGGAACATATGCTCCTACTACCAGTCCGTATTGAGTTTTGCCGTTCATAGTCTGTGCATATACATAATAATTTTCTTTTCTGTCCTGCACTAACCACCCTTTATCCTGGAACATCTGGAAGTTTTCAGCGGCTTTTTCATAGACTTGGGGATCATGTTCATCTGTTCCTGCCGGAAAGTCAATTTCCGGTTTGATAATATGATAAAGTGACTTTTCATTACCTCTCGCTTCTTCACGTGCTTCTTCAGAATTTAGCACGTCATAAGGGCGTGAAGCAACTTGTTCCACTAATTCTTTCGGAGGGCGGATGCCTTTGAAGGGTTTAATTATTGCCATAAAATAAAGGTATTAGATTTTACTTGCAGGGGCGGATTGCATTCGCCCGAAAACATAAACTATATGTATTCAGGCGGATTCAATCCGCCCCTACGATTATTGGATTACTTATTTACTTTGAATTTTTCGCAACCGTCTTTCAGGAAGCCTACAATCTGTTTGGCAGCAGCGATACCTGCGTTGATATTTGCTTCAGCAGTCTGGGCACCCATTTTTTTCGGTGTAGAGAAATAGCGTCCGGCAAATTTCTCCGTAAATTCTGCGTTGGCAGCCGGCATGATATCAGTGATATACTTTAAATCGGCACGGTCTTCCATCAGCTTGATCAGTTCAGCTTCATTAATCACTTCCTTGCGGGCCGTATTTACTAATATTCCACCTTTAGGCATCTTATTCACCAATTCATAGTTGATAGAATTTTTAGTTTCAGCTGTTGCAGGAATATGCAAAGACACTACATTACAAGTAGAATAAAGTTCTTCGGCAGAAGAGACAGCCTTTACACCATCTTTCTCAATTACTTCTTTTGGACAGAAAGCGTCAAAAGCATAAATATCCATTCCAAAGCCTTTAGCGATGCGGGCCACGTTGCGACCTACATTACCATAAGCATGAATACCTAACTTCTTACCCATCAATTCAGTTCCCGAAGTACCATTATAGAAATTGCGGACAGCCATTACCATCATACCAAAAGCCAGTTCGGCTACTGCATTGGAGTTTTGTCCCGGAGTATTCATTACACACACATTGTGTGCTGTGGCGGCAGCGAGGTCTACATTATCATAACCTGCACCTGCGCGTACAACGATTTTTAATTCTTTTGCTGCATCCAGCACTTCAGCATCAATAATATCACTACGAATAATGATCGCATTAACGTCCTTTACCGCTTCCAGCAAGTTAGCCTTCTCGCCATATTTTTCCAGCAATACGAGTTCGTAACCTGCTGCTTCTATCTCTTTACGGATACCGTCTACTGCAACTTTTGCAAACGGTTTGTCTGTTGCTACTAATACTTTCATGGTCTTTCTTATATTAAAAGGATTCACCACAGATTACGCAGATAGCACAGATTTTATTTATTATTTCTATCTGCGTTAATTCCGTATAATCTGTGGTGAATATAATTATTAATGAAGTTTCTCAAATTCCTGCATACAGTCAATCAAAGCCTGAACGCTTTCTTTCGGCATGGCATTGTAGCAAGATGCACGGAAACCACCTACAGAACGGTGTCCCTTAATACCCACCATACCTCTTTCTGTAGCAAATTTCATGAAGTCCGCTTCCAAGTCTTTGTACTCGTCGTTCATAACGAAACAGATGTTCATATAAGAACGGTCGGCCTTATCAGTTACTGTGCCACGGAACATTTTGTTACGATCAATTTCAGCATACAGCATATCTGCTTTTTCTTTGGCGCGTTTTTCCATTTCTGCCACACCACCGTTAGCCTTGATCCAGCGCAAAGTCTGCAAAGCGGCATAAATAGGAAGTACAGGAGGTGTATTGAACATAGATCCACCGTCAATATGAGTCTGATAATTCAGCATAGTAGGAATATAGCGTGATACCTTGCCCAGAGCATCGTTCTTCACAATAACAAAAGTAACACCGGCAGGAGCCAAATTCTTCTGCGCACCACCATAGATACAAATATATTTAGAAACGTCGATAGGACGAGAGAAAATATCAGATGACATATCAGCAATCATTGGAACCTGAGAATCTAAATCTTCATGAAGTTCTGTTCCATAGATCGTGTTATTAGTTGTGATGTGGAAATAATCAGCATCGGTAGGAACCGTATAATCTTTGGGAATATAGGTATAAGTTGCTTCAGCGGAAGATGCTACTTCTACCACCTCGCCAAAAGCCTTGGCTTCTTTCATTGCTTTCTTTGCCCAAACACCTGTGTTCAGATAGGCAGCCTTCTTTTCGAGGAAGTTGAATGGTATCATGCAGAATTCCAAGCTGGCTCCACCACCCAAGAACAGTACCGAGTACCCTTCCGGGATGTTCAATAGTTCCTTAAACAAAGCAACAGCTTCGTCTACTACAGGCTGAAAATCTTTAGCACGGTGACTGATTTCCATGATGGAAAGACCTGATCCATTAAAATCAAGAACGGCTTGTGCTGTTTTCTCAATTACCTCGCGAGGCAAGATAGATGGTCCCGCATTGAAATTATGCTTTTTCATTTGAAGTTTGTTTTGGTTATACAATTTGTTTATGTCTTACATTGGGCGAAATTACACATTATTTTCAGTTTTCCAAAAAAATAGCTAATAAATTTACGAATTTCCGGATAATTTTCTTTCAAATTAGTTAAATCTGAATTTTTATGCTTTCATTTTGTTACTACAACCCTAGTAAACAATGATTTAAAGCATAAAAAAAATATCTTTTTGAATTATTCTTTAATCATTTTATTTTGAGAATTGACAAATTGTCATTATTTAGCTTCTTCAATAAGTGTTTTTATGCCCTTTATCTTCTCGTTTTGTATTAAATTCAAAGTTTGTTTTATCTTTTTGCGCGATATGGCTGCAAAAGAATAGTGGTCTTTTACATCAATACGTCCTATTTCGTCTTTATTCAGGTTACCTTTTTTAAAGAGAAATCCTACAATATCTATCTTATTGATTTTATCTTTTTTGCCTTTTCCTATATATAATGTTACATATTCAGGTAAAGAAGGTTGGGGTGTGACTTCGGGTAAAATGAACTCCTCCGGCTCATCGGTTATATATGCGGGCACTGTTTCTTCGGCATGAAGGATAACATAAGAATTTCCTTCGGCTTCCCAGCGGGCCGTACGTCCGTTACGGTGAATATATCCGTCTTCATTGGCAGGCAGATGATAATGGACTACATTCTCTATCTCAGGGATATCCAGTCCGCGGGCTGCAAGATCGGTAGAAACAAGCACATGGCAACTGCCGTTACGGAATTTATAGAGCGAGCGTTCACGATCATCCTGTTCCATGCCGCCATGAAAGATGCCGCATTGGAATTTCATCCCCCGCAGGTATGTCCCTACCCGTTCCACACTTTCGCGATGGTTGCAGAATACAAGAGTCGATTCACTTCCCAAAGTACATAACAGTTTATAAAGGGTTTCCAATTTGTCTTTTTCAGGCGACAATACTTTATATAGATGTAAGCGTCGGGTGGTCTGCTCGTCTTCATTCAGGAAATTAAGCTTTATGCTACGATTCAGACCGGTAAACTGCGGAATTTCTTCAGCATCGGTAGCAGAAAGCAAGAAACGGCGTTGCAAGTTCGGGAGCTGACCGATGACCGTTGCCATCTCTTCCTGGAAACCGAACTCAAGGCATTTATCAAATTCATCTATCACCAAGGTAGTAACCGTGCTTGCATCGAAGTTCTGTTTGGAAAGGTGGTCGTTCATACGTCCCGGAGTACCGATAATGACAGTAGGTTGTACCCCCTTGATGGTGCGGTGTTCCTCCATTGCCGGACGTCCGCCATAACAACTTACTGCTTTGAACTCCGTATTCATTGATTTGAATACCTGATCTATCTGCAAAGCCAGTTCGCGGGAGGGAACCAGCACTACTGCCTGTACTCCCTTCACATCCGGTTTCAGCGATTCCACCAAGGGCAATAAATAAGCCAGTGTCTTTCCCGAACCCGTGGGCGACAGCAATATCAAGTCTTTTCCTTCTTTCCATGCATCAATGGATGCTTCCTGCATCGGGTTCAGTTGCTCAATCTTCAGATTGGCTAGTATGTTCTTTATCATAATCTATTTTCGTTTTATACAAAAGTAAAGAAAAAGCCCGATAAAAGTTCACTTTTACCGGGCTTATTTTCTTTATTTAGAGTAATGGAAGTTATCCACCAAAGTTATCATACATGATAGAAGCAGGTTCAACCCCCAGACTATCCAGCATCTTAACGACTGCATTAGACATCGGACCAGGTCCACACATGTAGTATTCAATATCTTCAGGAGCTTCATGATCCTTCAAATAAGTATCGTGCATTACATTGTGAACGAATCCCGGAGTGTACTTCACGCCTGCTGCATCTGCTGCGGGGTCCGGACGGTCCAGAGCCAAATGGAAGTGGAAGTTCGGGAAGTCTTTTTCCAACTGCTGGAAATCCGGCAGGTAGAATACTTCGTTCAGCGCACGTGCACCGTAGAAATAGTGAAGTTCACGGTCTGTAGTGTGCAGTGTCTTGGTCATATGCATAATCTGTGCACGAAGGGGAGCCATACCGGCACCACCACCTACCCAAATCATTTCCTTCTTAGAGTCGAAAATCGGATGGAAGTCACCGTAAGGACCACTCATCATTACCTTGTCACCCGGTTTCAGCGTGAAAATGTAAGATGAAGCGATACCCGGATTCACATCCATAAAGCCGGGGCCTTGATCTTTAGGCTTGAACGGAGGAGTAGCGATACGTACAGTCAGCATGATACGGTCACCTTCGGCAGGATAGTTGGCCATAGAGTAAGCACGGATCGTATCTTCCGTATTTTTACACTTCAAACCGAACAAACCGAATTTTTCCCATGCAGGCAGATATTCCGGACCGATGAGGTCTTTGTCGATATCCTTATTATAATCCATTTCGAATTTAGGGATTCTGATCTGTGCGTATGAACCCGGAACGAAGTCCATGTGCTCGCCTTTAGGCAAAGCAACGATAAACTCTTTGATAAAGGTAGCCACATTCTTGTTGCTGATTACCTCACATTCCCATTCCTTGACACCCAATACAGACTCGTCTATCTTGATGCCCATATCACCTTTCACTTTCACTTGGCAACCCAAGCGCCAGTTGTCTTGCTGCTGTTTGCGGCTGAAATGCCCTTTTTCTGAAGGAAGAATTTCGCCACCGCCTTCTACTACCTGACATTTACATTGTCCGCAAGAACCCTTACCACCACAAGCTGATGACAAATAGATGCCGTTTACAGACAGCGTGTTCAGTAAAGTAGAACCTTGTTCCACATTCAATTCCTTTTCGCCGTTGATAGTCAGCTTCACATTGCCGCTTGGGGTCAGGAAACCTTTAGCAACCAGCAAAACGACAACCAGCAAAAGGATAATGCCCAGGAATACTCCAATACTAGCTAATATTAAATTCATATCCATTGTCTTATTCCTTTCTTTTTAGATTTTCAAACCAGAGAAACACATAAATGCCATTGCCATCAAACCTACTGTGATAAAGGTAATACCCAAACCTTTCAACGGTGCAGGTACATCAGAGTAAGCCAATTTCTCGCGGATAGCTGCCAAACCAACGATAGCCAGCAACCAACCAATACCTGAACCCAGTGCATAGGTAGTAGCTTCACCCACATTGATGAAATGACGCTGCTGCATGAACAATGAAGCACCCATGATGGCGCAGTTCACGGCAATCAACGGAAGGAAGATACCCAGTGATGCATAAAGCGCAGGACTGAATCGTTCCACAATCATTTCCACCAACTGAACGATGGCGGCAATAACGGCGATAAAAAGGATGAAGCTCAAGAAACCAAGGTCAACTCCTTCTACCAGCGCGTTGGGTGCCAATACATAATTCTCCAGCATATAGTTCACCGGCAGCGTTACAACCAATACGAAAGTAACGGCGATACCCAGACCTACGGCTGTCTTTACGTTTTTCGATACTGCCAGGTAAGAACACATCCCCAGGAAGTAGGCGAAAATCATATTGTCCACAAAGATGGACTTTACAAACAAACTTAAATATTCCATATTCTTTTCGTTTTATAACGGGGGATTAATTACTACTTTCCTGCAATTCTTTGTGTTTTGCACGCTGATACCAGATGATACAAGCACAGATGATCAATGCCATAGGAGGCATCAACATCAATCCGTTGTTCATATATCCCAAGTCATAGAATGACTGCGGAATAAGCTGGATACCAAACAATGAACCTGAACCGAGCAGTTCGCGGAAGAAGGCTACGATAACCAGGATCTTGGCATAGCCCAGTCCGTTACCGATACCATCAAGGAACGACTCCCAAGGACGGTTCATCATAGCGAATGCTTCCAGACGTCCCATCAGGATACAGTTGGTAATAATCAAACCTATATAAACTGAAAGCTGTACGCTTACATCATAAGCAAAGGCTTTCAAAATTTCACTAACGATAGTTACCAGTGTAGCTACCACTACCAACTGCACGATGATACGGATACGGTTAGGAATGGTGTTACGCAACAGTGAGATAACGAAGTTTGAGAAGGCTGTAATGATTGTTACAGAAAGACCCATCACGATAGCCGGTTCCAACTGGGCTGTAACAGCCAGTGCAGAACAGATACCGAGCACCTGTACGGTGACAGGGTTGTTCAAACCTAGCGGAGTTAAAAGAACTTCTCTATTCTTTTTAGAAAATAATGCGCTCATATTCTATTTGTCCTCCTCTTATTTATTAGTTAAAAATGAATTGTACATGCTCAGGCAATCCTTAATCATCGCATCTACACCTTTAGAAGTGATAGTACCACCGGAGATACCGTCTACCTGGTAATCGGGTTTCGCAACTTTACCGTGTTTTTCAACACCCAGAGCTACAGAACCGTTTTCCAACACATGCTTGCCCAAGAACTGGTCCTGGAATTTGGTAGTAGTGATTTCCGCACCCAAGCCCGGAGTTTCTCCGGCGTGTGAGAAATAAACACCATATACCGTGTCCTTATCATCGTTCAATGCAATGTATCCCCAAATAGGGCCCCAAAGACCTGCACCATAGATAGGAAGGATATATTTTGTCTGACCATCTACTTTACATTCGAAAACGTGCAGGCGCTGGTTAGCGATTTCACCTTTATAAGAAGTCTGGAAAGCGCCGTCATTGGGAGCCAAAGTTCCGTCGGGCTGTACCAGCATATCCTTAATCTCATATTTTGTAAATTCTGCATCCACATCCTTCACATCATATACGTTCAGAGCAGCCAGAATTTGTTTCTTGGTGTCCTGTTCTACGTTCTGATATTGTTTTTCCTTCAATGAAGAAGAAACGAATGCCAGCAGGAATGCTACGACAACAACCATTATCGAAGCATAGATGATAGTATAACTATTACTATTGGTATTCATAATGTTCCGATTTATTTAGTTGTTAGTTGTTTTTAATCTGTTTTCGCGTGCCGTGATGTTCTTCTGAACGATGCAGTAGTCAATCAGCGGAGCGAAGATGTTCATCAGCAGGATGGCAAGCATCATACCTTCTGGGTAACCCGGATTCAATACACGGATAACGATAGCCATAGCACCGATCAGGAAGCCATAGATAAATTTACCCTTTTCCGTACGGGCCGAAGTCACAGGGTCGGTAGCCATAAACACGGCACCGAAGCAGAAACCACCCAACACGATGTGTTCGTACCAAGGCAACTGAGCCATCATATTGTTATCAGAGCCGAAGAGGTTGAAAATCAATCCCATCACGATACCACCCACGAATACTGAAATCATGGTCTTCCAGCTGGCAACACCTGTCCACAACAGGATGATAGCCCCCAGAAGGATAGCGATGACGCTGGTTTCACCGATAGAACCCGGAATCAAACCTACGACCATATCCCACAGTGAAGCTGCACTGCCGTTTACATTGACCAGTTCGCTGGCACCCGGAGCGGCTGTAGCAGCCTGTCCCAACATAGTAGCACCTGTGTAACCGTCAATTACCTGTCCGCCACCGAAACCGAAAATGCTGCCGGTACTTACCCAAACGGCATCACCGGACATCTTGGCAGGATAAGCGAAGAACAAGAAAGCACGGGTAATCAAGGCCGGGTTGAAGATATTCATACCTGTACCACCAAAGACTTCCTTAGCGAAGATAACAGAGAATGCAGTGGCAACAGCCAAAATCCACAACGGACATTCCACCGGAACGATCATCGGGATCAACAGACCTGAAACCAAGAAACCTTCCTGAATCTCTTCGTTCTTCCACTGTGCAATAATGAACTCAATTCCCAAACCGACTACGTAAGATACGATGATCTTGGGCAGAACAGCCAGGAAACCATAAATGAACATTTCAAAGAAACCTGCCTCCTGGCCTACTGCCAAGAAGTGCTGGTAACCTACGTTGTACATACCGAACAGCAATGCCGGTATCAACGCAATAACCACAATAGACATGATACGCTTGCTGTCAATCGCATCATGAATGTGAACTCCTGTCTTCGAAGTGCTGTTGGGGACGAACAAGAATGTTTCGAAACCATCAAACACTGAACGAAACGCGTGGAGTTTGCCGCCCTCTTCAAAGTTTGGCTTTATCTTGTCGAGATAATTTCTTAACGCTTTCATTTATTAAATTGATAATTGAGAATTGAAAATTGAAAAATAGGCTGCGCTACATACGTTTAGCAGTTTATATCACAACATCCAACTATCATTTTTTAATTTTTAATTCTTAATTTTTTAATTGGATCAGCACATTTCCTTGCGAAGCATATCCAGCCCTTGGCGCACGATACGTTGCAGTTCCAGTTTGGAAGAGTCAACGAACTCGCATACAGCGAAGTCTTCGGGAGCCACTTCGTAGATACCAAGTGCTTCCATGCGGTCAATATCGCCGGCAATGATCGCTTTAATTAAATATTCGGGGAAAATGCTCATCGGGAATACTTTATCATACTCACCGGACATGATCATGTGGCGTTCGCCACCTTTGATACGGGCATCCAGTGTGTACTCCTTCTTACCGCACAACCAGCTGAAATAGCTGCGGTTGGCACTGTACTGGTCGGTACGCGGCATGATAAAGCCCAGAAATTCGTGTTGGTCATCACCTTCGGGAATCACGGTAAGGCTGGTAGCGTGCGCACCCAGGAATCCGTTGGGTTTCACCAAAGTTCCGGTCAGCACGTTGCCGTTAATGTAGCGTAAGTTTTTACCTTCGTTCACACGTCCTGCAAAAATATCTGTCAGCAGGGCTCCTACTTTCAGCTTGCAATAAGCCGGTTTCTTCACTTCCGAACCGGTCAGAGCGATAGTACGGGTAAGGTCTACGCGACCTGTGTTGAACAGACGTCCGATGAAGATTACCTCTTCCGCGCGAAGCGTCCAAACAGTTTCGCCCTTGTTGATAGGGCTGATGTGGTTGATCTGAACGCCTACGTTTCCGGCGGGGTTAGGACCGTCGAAGGCTGTTACAGTCACATTTTTGGCGTTGGTCAGTGCAGGGCTCTTCTGCTCTGTACTGATATTCAGATACGTTTTTGCCATCTTGGCCAGTGCATCCAGACCTGTCTGGAAATCTTTTTCCTGACCTTTCAAAACAAATTCGAAATCGGCAGCCAATGGGTTAGTGTCAAATGCAGAAACGAAGATTCCTTTCGGTTGGGCATTCGGGTCCGCCACCACGATGTACGGGCGCTGGATGATGAATGAAAAGAGTCCGGCTTCCAACAGAGCAGCTTTAACCTGCTCTCCTGTCAGTGTCGAAACATCTTTCTTTCCAAACTCTTCGTAGTCCTGCTCCTCTGCTGCTGCAATGGAGATGCTTAGGACTTTACGACGCTCGCCTCTCTCAACGCTGGTAACGACACCGCTTACCGGAGAAACGAACTTTACTTCGGGGTGGTTCTTGTCAACAAACAACGGTCCCCCGGCCATCACATATTCCTGTTCTTTGACCACGACTTTGGGAGTCACGCCATGAAAATCATCGGGCACCAATGCATAGATGTCCGGCTGCTTCACGTCGATAATCTCCTGAGCGGGTTTTCCTTTCAGGTTGATGTTCAAGCCTTTGTGTAATTTAATCACATTTGCCATATTGGGTTATAAAAAATGGTTTTTAAATTTGAGCGCAAAAGTACAGAAAAAAAATGTGAAAAAAGAAAGAATCGGCGGTTATTATGGAAAAAATTCTGTAATAGTATAGACCTTCCTGACGTATATGCAAGCTCAGGCAGCCAACTTACCGTTTTTTTAGAACACAAATGGCGCAAATGACACAAATTTATCTTGATTTTTAATTTGTGTCATTTGCGTCATTTGTGTTCCGTTCCGGAGACGTTCATAGTTTGATTATCTTCACCTTGCCGGAGATGATGGTCAGGTGCACCGTGCCGTTGTTTTCTATATTTACCTCCTGGTAGCGGG
>CAVJPC010000232.1:0-166922 GCA_963651205.1 Bacteroidaceae bacterium | reverse complement strand
GGAGCATTAGCCTTTTTATTTTAGCAAACTATGTAGAATCGCGGAGACGCTTACGCGCATGGCAGGATTGCCATTCAAGAGGAAAAGGGCTCGCCTCGGAAATAGAAGACCGGGCGGGGGAGTCTGGGACAAAATTATGGCAATGAAGAATTTATGAAGGATTGAAAAAAAATCCTTCATAATAAGTGACAGTAAATCAACTTGCTAAACCATAATGAAGAATTTGAAGGAAAAAAACGGTTAAAAACTTATTTCCTTCCCTAATTCCTTCCAGTCCAGGATACCCTTATCCAGATTATACACCTTGAATCCTTTTTTTACCAGAATGTTGGCCGCATTGCGGCTGCGCCTTCCACTTTTGCAATAAACGGCTACGGGACGGTCTTTTTGAAGAAGTTCCTCGATGTTTGTGCCAAACTCATTGTCCAATACATTGATATTGATGCTGCCCGGTATATGGCCGTCGGAATATTCGGCTACCGTGCGTACATCAACCAGTTGGATGGTCTTGTCCTGTATCATTTCCTCGAACTGGTCGGAGGAAAGATTTTTGAATTTGTCACTGTCTTTGCCGGTACATGCCCATAATCCTAGTGAGAATGCGCAGATGAAGAATACGAAATAGATGGTCTTTATCATAAAATGGAATGTTTTTGATGTTTTTGTTTGCTAAAAATAAAAAATACGACTGGTCATACCTTCTTTATAAGTATGGATGTTGAATACAATCTTATCGCCTTTATGCAGCTTGCCGGCGTATGCCCATAAGGGAACAGACAGATAGACTTTACGGTTGAAACCTTCAATGTCATTATTCCTGTCATGATAGAGGGTTAGGTATAATGTTTGTTCTCCGTCTTTGTTCTCCAGTTTGTTCTCAATAAAGTGATAACCGTGCTTCTGATCTTTGACTTTGACTTGCAAAATCAGGTTCAGGTAATTCCCACCCCGCCAGATGCTTTGAATGGCCACCGGGTCGGTCTTTATCTCCTTGAATTTAGATTCGGGCAAAGGAACAGGAGAAATAACCAGTTGGGTGTTGTAAAGCATAGCTTCTTTTTCTGCTTCTTTCGAGTCTGTCAGTGGTGCGTACATGGTAACCGTGCGGTACGTGGTGTCTGGTGCCAGTCCGTCAAGACCGGTACGTGACTGGATGCGCCACTCTGTTCCTTCGTCCGTTATCAGGTATCGTCCGGTTCCTGTATGGTCGGTTCTCAAGTCAATCATATCTGTCAGGACATTAGGATATACATAGTCGTCTTCACCGCACGCGCCGAGAAGCAAAGAAGCTATAAAAGATAAAATAACGATTTTCCTCATGTTTATAATTTTCTTTTTCAGGGTGGATGGTAACATCCACCCTTTACGGTGAACGTGCTTATCCTTTGGCCGCTTTCAGGTAATTGATGAGCGGATTGGCATACATAGTCAACAAAGCATGACGCAGGAAAGCGGTGTCTTTGTTGGGAAGATCGACTTTGGCAATCTGTTGCTCCAGATATTTTTCAAAGTGCTCTTTTTCTTCTTCAGTATATTCAGCCACAAAACGGTTGTCACCCATCAGAAGATCACAAGCCACATAATTACCTGCATACAGGCGGTAACTGCTGTGTATATGCCGGTCTATGGTTTCCGATATGGCGGTAAACAAATCACATTTAGGCAAATTGCGTTCTTTCAGTTCGTCCAGTTCATGATTCAGACAGGCGGAAGTCTGGAAATGGATGCGCCCTTTGTATCCGTAGAGGCCGGTCTGCATATTGATCAGGTCGTCTTCGGGGCTTTTCTGGAAATGTTCGTCGTCGCGTTTCTGCTGCAACTCTTTTGCTTTCAGGAAGTCACACGGATCGTATTCGTAAGAAATGGCTAGCGGAACGATGTTCAGTTCTTTCAGTTTCTCGATGACATCTCCTTCACCTGCCATAGCCATCATTTTCAATACACTGTCCTGAGTCCGGTCGTTGGAATCTTTGGCACGTCCCTGACGTTGGGCTATCCATAGATTTTCATGTTTTTCCAGAATGGCGAAGTGCATGTAGCGCGACATCAATGCGGAGGCTTCCAGTTTTTGCCTCATGTTGAGTCCGCGTTTCACGATGAAAGATTTATTGACACGTACCAACTTCTGAATCCAAGGGTAGATGAGCAGATTGTCACCTATGGCAATTTCAACGGTGGTCATGTCTTTATCTATCAACAGGATAGACAGAAAAGCAGAGTCCAGAATAATGTCACGATGATTGGAGATGAAAGTGTAATTCCGGGTTAAGTCTGACAAAGCGGAACAGTCGAATGTCAGTCCCTTTGCGGTTTTCTTCACCAAATCCCATAACAGTCCGTAAAAGAACGCCTTTTGGAAATCCAGATTGGTTTTGCATTGACGCATCTTCATGGCAAGGCCTTCGAAAGGTACGCCCGGCATAACAGACTCTACCACTGCCCGGAAAGCGGGATCAGCGATTAATTCTTCATAGATTTGCGGTAGCTCCTCCGGAGCATACGGACGAATCTCGTTAAATTCAGCTGGTATGTTCATAATTTATAAAGGGTTAGTTAGTGGTTAGTGGTTAGTGGTTAGTGGTGAATAGGCTGCGCCGGATGCCGCATGGATATTCACCACTCACCACTAATCACTCACCACTAAAATTTGTTTTCTATAATATCAGTCATTACATCCTTTATATCCAAACCTGCGGCACGTACCTGTTGGGGAATGAAGCTGGTGGCTGTCATGCCCGGAGTGGTATTGATTTCGAGCAGGTTCACTTTTTCGCCTTCGGTAATGATATAGTCAATGCGGATAAGGCCTGAGCAACCCAGAATGTCATAGATGGCTGAGGTGAGCAGACGTACACGTTCGGCTGTATCTTCGGGCAGGCGGGCGGGGGTGATTTCCTGTGACTCGCCGTTGTATTTGGCGCCATAGTCAAAGAATTCGTTGGCACTGACCACTTCGGTAATGGGGAATACCACTTCCTTGTCCGAGGTCTTGTAACAGCCGCAGGTGATTTCCGTTCCTTTCATAAAGGCTTCAATCATTACTTCGTCACTTTCCTCGAAGGCTTTTTCGATGGCGGGCTGTATATCTTCCTGAGTCTTTACTTTGGTAACTCCGAAGCTGGAACCTCCGGCATTGGGCTTGATGAAACAGGGCAGACCGATTTTGTTGATCACTTCTTCATCTGTAATTTCAAATCCTTTACGTAGGAGCAGTGCCTCGGCTACACGGATACCAAAGCCTTTCAGGTATTGGTTGCAGGTGAATTTATTGAAAGTCATGGCCGATACCAGCACGTTGCAGCTGGAGTAAGGGATGTCCAGCAAGTCAAAATAACCTTGCAGGATACCGTTTTCACCCGGAGTGCCGTGGATGGTGATGTAAGCGAAATCGAAATGCTTCTTTTCGCCGTTTTCCATGAAGCTGAAATCATTACGGTCTATCGGTGTCTTGCTACCGTCCGGAAGGACTACTTCCCAACGACGGCCTTCCATCTCTACTATATACAGGTTATAACGCTCTTTGTCAATGAAAGAGTAAAGTCCTTGTGCGCTGCGCAAGGAAACGACAAGTTCGCTGGAATCTCCTCCGGCTACTATGGCAATAGTACGTTTCATAGTTCTTCTCTGTTACTGATATAGTTTCTCCACTTGTCTATCAGGTTTGTCATATCCTCGGGCAGCGGAGAGGTGAAGAACATCTCTTCGCCCGTACGGGGATGGACAAAGCCCAGCGTCATGGCGTGTAATGCCTGGCGGGGGCAGGTCTCGAAACAGTTGTTTACGAATTGTTTGTATTTACTAAAATGAGTTCCTTTTAAAATTTCATTTCCACCATAGCGCTCATCGTTGAACAGTGTATGTCCGATGTGCTTCATGTGGACACGTATCTGGTGGGTGCGTCCGGTTTCAAGCACACATTCTACCAAGGTGACATAGCCCAGGCGTTCCAGTACCCGGTAGTGGGTGACGGCATGTTTTCCCTGAGTAGGATCGCTAAGGACTGCCATTTGCATGCGGTCTTTGGGATTACGGCCTATATTTCCTTCTATGGTTCCTTCGTCATTCTCCACGACACCCCATACCAGAGCATTATATTTACGCTTGGTGGTCTTGTTGTAGAATTGTAGTCCCAGGTGGGTTTTGGCATCGGGCGTTTTTGCTACTACAAGCAATCCTGAAGTGTCTTTGTCTATGCGGTGTACCAGTCCTACTTGCGGATCGTTGGGATCGTACTTGGGATGGTCTTTCAGATGCCAGGCCAAAGCATTGACCAACGTACCGTGATAGTTTCCGCAGCCCGGATGTACGACCAGTCCTGCAGGTTTGTTCACTACCATCAAGTCATCGTCTTCATAGACAATATCCAGCGGAATATCTTCGGGGATTATATCATTATCATAACGCGGACGGTCCATCATCACCGTCAGCACGTCACAGGGCTTTACTTTATAGCTGCTTTTCACAGGTTTGCCATTTGCCATGATAAGACCGGCATCGGCAGCTTTCTGAATGCGGTTGCGCGAAGAATTGACAAGCCGTTCGAACAAATATTTGTCCACACGTACTTGTGACTGTCCTTTGTCTACTACTACACGGAAATGCTCGTACAGTTCGGAGGAGTTTTCCACCACCGGTTCCACATCATCCAGTGCATCGTCTAATTCATCCACATATTCTTCTATCATCATCACGGGGTATTAAGGGTTAGAACCAGGATTCGTCTACCACAGGTTTGTCATCATCTACAGTGCCGGAGCTGTCAATCAAGGTTGAATCTTCGGGCAGGCTTTCGTTGCCATTGCCTACGGTGAGGGTCAGTACAGCTTCGCGGGGAATCTTTTCTCCGGCCTTCAAGTTGCGTCCGCGGTATTTTATGCTGTATACCCAGTCTTTTTCTCCACTGATATATTCGGGTTCAGTCACTTTAAAGCCCAATGCACGTAATTTGGCTTCCGCCTGTCGGAGGGAACTGTTGTCCATAATATCAGGAATGGCTACCTTGGGCGCACTGTCGGTATTGATAGTCAGATAGACGGTTCTGCCCGACTTCACTTTGGAGCCACCGGAAGGATTTTGTTCCAAAATAGCGCCGGGGGCTACTCCTTTTACATAACTGGAGTCTATAACGATGGATTTTAACGACTGTTTGTCGAGCTCGTTTTCTGCAACGCGCAGATTCATTCCTTTGACATCGGGTACTACTACAGCTTCACCATGGCGGGTGTAACTATCCAGCCATTGAAGAGTGCCAAAGGCGGCTGCTACAATGACTACTACCATCGCTACCAGGTTGAGCCAAAAGAAGCGGTTATTCTTGAATGAAAAGAATTCTTTGAATGTTACCATAGCTAACTAAATTATTTCGGGTCAAAGATACGACAAATTCATTTCTGTTCCTATATTTAGCTGTGAATATCATATACTTTTTGTACCTTTGCGCCCCGAAAAAATAACCTGTTTCCTGTCAGGGTAAACAAAATTGAGGTAAAAAGATGATGAACGAGACAACAAACGAACAAGAGGTGCTGCTATTGCGCCGTAAACTAGACCTTTTATTACGCACCGGTAAACTGCTTATGGAGAGTGCGGCAGATACGAACCGGATTGAACGGAACATGAAGCGTGTAGCCGCTTATTTGGGGATTCCCGAAGAAAAACTGCACATTGATATCCGATGGACCATGCTGATGGTTAATGTCAGTGACGAGAAACATTCTTTTTCCAAGTTTCAAAAGTGTGAAAAGCATGGCATTAATATGGAAGCCATCTCAAAAATCAGCAAACTCTCCTGGCGTGCCATAGAACAGGATTATTCGCTGGACAAATATGAAGAGGAACTGGAAAAGATTGCTCATCAGAAGCGCAATTATACTCCTTATATTGTAGCTATCTGTACGGGATTTGCCTGCGGTGGGTTCTGTAAACTGTTTGGTGGTGACTGGACCGCCTTCCTGATTACGGCCATTTGTACTTTTGTAGGTTTCCGTACCCGTGCCCGTTGCATTGAGTTCGGTATTAATGTGTATATGAGTATTGCCATTTCCGCATTTATTTGTACCTGTCTGGCTTATGCCTTTTCATTCTCCGGTTTGTCTTCCACTCCCTACCATCCGCTGCTGGCATGTACCTTATATATTGTTCCCGGTGTACCGCTGATAAACTTTGTGGACGATATGATTGACAATCATTTGCTGGTAGGTATAACCCGTGCCGCGAATACCGTTATGATGGTGGGAGGAATGGCATTCGGTATCGCTTTTGCCATGAGGTTACTGGTGATGAATGATGTCACTATCGACCAGAAGTTCAGTGAACTGAGTATGGTGCCGCATGATGCTTACTGGGTGTATGCCGTTGCGGCTGCTATTGCGGCTATGGGCTTTGCCACTATCTTTAATGTCCAGAGACGTTTGTTGTGGGTGGTGGCTATCGGTGGGATTATGGCGGTATGTACCCGTAACTTTGTAAACTTTGAATTAGGTTATGGTCCGGTTATCGGTTCGTTTATGGGGAGCTTTGTCGTGAGCTTGATAGCGGTAAAGGCTGTTCACTGGTTCCATGTTCCTAATCATGTGCTGACTATCCCATCGGTTATCCCTATGGTGCCCGGTGTTTTGATGTACCGTTCATTGCTGGCGCTTATCAATATGCGTGGCGTAGTGGGAGAAGTGACGCTCGCTTTCTCCAATGGTATTAACTCGGCGCTTATTATTTTCTGTATCGCTTTGGGAGTGGCCGTTCCTAATATTTTTGCCCGTCGTTATATAGCCAAGGACCGTCAGCGTTTCCTTACACAGATGTTGGCTGAACGCAAGGCCCGTGGCAAATTCATTGAGTGGTAATAGTGGGTAGTTTTTCCTTATATTGGGTCGGAGAATACCCTGTGTATTGTTTGAATACAGTACTGAAATATCTGGCGGTGGAGAATCCGGTTTGATCCGCTATCTCAATAATGCTAAGTTCCGTATGGGTGATAAGCCGGATGGCTTTCTCCATACGGATTTTTGTTATGTAATCATTGGCTCCCATATCCGTTAAAGCTTTCAGCTTGTTATACAAGGAGGCACGGCTTATACCTATTTCATGACAAATAAATGGAATCCCCATTTGTTCATTATCCAGATGGTCATTGATAACTGCATTCAGCCGGTTCAGAAAATCTTCGTCGGCAGAACTGAAAGTGCTTTCTTCGGGTGGTGGCAGCGGATGGGTACCTGCATAACGGGTGCGCATCCGTTCCCTGTTATGCAACTGGCTGCGGATTATGGCATACAGCATGCTTACTTCGAAAGGTTTGGTGAGATAGGCGTCCGCTCCGTTTTTATAACCATATAATTTGCTTTCTTCATCATCACGTGCAGTGAGTAGGATAACCGGAATATGGCTGATTTCCAAATCTTCTTTTATTTCCTTGCATAATTCATAACCATTCATGCGGGGCATTTGTATGTCGCTGACCACGATATGCGGGTGTTTTTCCCGGCAAATGTGCAGAGCTTCCTCACCGTTGGCGGCTACCCATACTTCCTTGAATTTATCTTTCATGGCAGCAGCCAGATAGTCGGTCAGGTCTTTGTTATCATCTACGATCAATAGTGTACGGTTTTGGGGCGTTTCATTTTCGTCCTGTTTCTCAGGGATACTTTCTGTTTCCTGTGTAGGGGCCAGAAGCTCATTTAGATATTCTTGCGGGTGCAGGGTGATATTGCCCGGTTTTATATCCAATGGAAGTTCGAACCAGAAAGTGGCTCCCGCATTTTCGTAGTTTCCATTATCATAGGCACCTATATTCCCTCCATGCTGTTCGGCTAATATTTTAGAGTAGGACAATCCGATACCTGTCCCGGGCCGGCTATTGTTGCCTTGATAGAAGCGTACAAAGAGGCTGTTGGTATCTACATCTTTCAGTCCCGGCCCTTGGTCGGAAACTGAAATACGTGTTTTTGTCTTGTCTTCCGATAAATGGGTTGAAACGGTGATTGTACTCTCATCGGGTGTATATTTCAAGGCGTTGATCAAGAGGTTGGTCAGGATGGTGGTACATTTCTCTTTATCAAAGCAAAGTGCCTGTATATCCGGGTCGGGTTTATAAACCAAGGTGATGCCTCTGGCAGAAGCTTCAGGTCTGAAGTCGGCGATCAGTGGTTCTGCCCATTCATCCAGTTTTATGTTTTCGGCATGCAGTGTACTTTGACCTACTTCCATTTTGCGTACATTCAAAACGGTGTTTAGTATATTCTTCATCCGTTCCGACTGTTTACAGATACTTTGTATCAGCGGGTAATTTTCATTATCGGCAGAAAGCTTCCCCATGAGTTGTTTTAAAGGAGCGTGTATCAAAGTGAGTGGGGTACGGAGTTCGTGACTGATATTAATAAGGAAACGTACCTTTTCTTCGTACACCTGTTGCTCGTGTTCCTTCATAGCCCATTTCAGTTTGTTTTCTTTGCTGCGCAACAATAAGATAAAAGTAATGACAATACTTGCGAAAATAAACAAGATACAACTGAGGATGAACCAACCTGATTTATACCAGGGCGGTAAGACCACCAGTGTGAGAATTTCATTATCTGCTGTCCAGTTGCCGTTACGGGTGCTACATGCGGCATTTACTTTATAGGTACCAGAAGGAAGGCTGTTCAGGGTTACTTCCGGCAGGTAGGAATAAATGGTTTGTCCGTTCAGCCCTCTGATAGTGTAACGGTACATGGGCTTCCGGAAAATGTCTTTGTTGCGGGTGATTATCTTGATAATGATCGGTTTGCTCTTTTCATTAACTTTGAGTCTGTTATTCTTGCTAATATGGTCGTTCACCCGTTCACCGTTCACTAAAATATCTGCCAGTTGCAGGGTTGGGAACAGAGTCGGCTCATCGGGGAGCTGGCGGTTGATATGTAGCAGGCCGTTCACGCCTCCCATATAAATGTCACCTGTCAGAGAGAGCAGACGGGGCTTTTCCAGATATTCGTTGGGTATGACTCCGTCCGGTTCGCCGAAAAGAATAAATTTCTGTTCCTTGATTAAATGGGCAAAGAGTTTTTCTTCCGTGCCTATCCATATCCGTCCCTTTTGGTCGCAGATCAGTGAACTGATTTCGTTGATCAGGGAATTGGGGATGTTGGTATATTGTTTTTTAGGCAGATTGTAACAACTAAGCCCGTAATTAGTACCTATCCAGTATAAACCGTCTTCATCGCAGGAAATGGAGTTGAAAATAGTGTCACCTTTGCAGGTGTACACCCGTTCAATTTCTTTGTTGTTAGAATTGATTTTGTAAATGTGTTTTAAATCGTGTATGTAACAGTCATCTCCTTTACAGCCGATGGGAAGAAGAGTACCCGTTATTTCTGTTATTCCTTTTCCGTAAGGGATAGGGGTGAACTGCTTTTTGTTAATGTGGTAGCTATACAGTGATTCGGATAGCAATAGTATGGTTTCGGGCGTATTCTGGTATATATTTACGGTTTTACCCCGATGGCATAAGGCATTATTGATGCTGTCATTGATAATTGTGAGGGGCCGGTACTCATTGGTCTTTTTATTGAAGATGAACAATCCTTTACTGAACAGGGAGAGCATCAGGTGATCTTTGTCCATGCCGGCGATGGAAGCAACTTTATCTTCCCAGGTGGAAAGGACGTGATGGAACTTTCCGGTAGCAGGATCGAAACGGTTGATGCCGCCTCCGTCTGTTCCAATCCATATTTGGGCATCACTGTCTTGATAGATGGACAGGATAGTCTTTTCACTCAGCCCGTAATTCTGTCCGGGGAGGGCATCCTGATAGGTTTTCATGCCTGCTTCCCGAATATTAATCACTCCGTTACGGACACTCCCTGCCCACATATTGTTATTTTTGTCTTTGTATAAGCAAAGAAGAGAGTTGGCAGGTAAGGAATAGTGGTCTCCTGGAATATGCTCGAAGGTGAAGAACTTGCCGGTTTCAGGATCAAGAATGGTTATTCCGGCTCCGTCCGTACCCATCCAGATCTGTCCGTTGTGCTCAGCCAGTGAGAGAATGACATTGGTCTTCAGTGAGGAATTTTGTGTATTGTAGGAGTGTAGCAGTTTACCGTTGCGGTCATAACATTTCACACCTTGATAGTAATGAGAAATCCACACATTACCTTTGTGGTCGAGCAATAGGGAGATGACCTGTTCACTGTTGAAAGGAACGGGACTTGTCCTGCCCGTAGAAGCATCAATGAACATGGCATTTGCCCATCGGTTGGTGGCTAACAGGGTATTGTCATCCCATTTATAAAGATTGGAAATATTGTATTTGCTGTTGGGACGTAGCATGTGAGACAGATGGATAGCATGGTCCTCATAGTTATATTTATACAATCGTCCTCTACCTCCGAATATGACTCCTCCTTCCCAAAGACAGATGGAACTGGCCACTACCGGATTGTTGTCTTTATCTCTGACCAGTACAAATTCATCTTCTATATCGTGATAGCGGAATGTCCCTTTTTCCGTAATCGCCCAAATAGTATGTTCTTCGTCTTCCAAAAGATGTGTGACATTTCCCCGCAGGTATTTTTTGAGGGCATAACCGTCAAAGCGTCCGATACCCGAACGGGTTCCTATCCATACGTATCCTTTTTCCGGACTGACTTCCAAACAGCGTATCATGGAGGACAACCCGTTTTGGGATGGTATTTGTTGGAAGAAATAGGGTTTAGCCTCTGATAGGGTGCTTTGAAAAATAAAGAAGAATATCAGGCATAGGATGGATAGGATGTGTGCTACTTTTTTCATCAGTTCTCATTCAAGGTTTGATGGCAAAAGTAATTTTTAGTTTTGAATCACACAACAATTTTCACAATTACATGATCATTACCCTACGTGTTTTAATAATCTCTGCCAGTTGACCTTTTATAAAAACAGAAGTTAATGAGTGGTGAAATGTTGCTTTTGATTTGTTTAAACTTGGATATTACAAATCTTTCATCTACTTTTGTTCAATTCGATAGGTAAGGTTTATCGTTTGGCTTATAGATGATTAGCAATTTAAAGGAAGCACAGGCATGGAAACGCACGAACAACAGGATGTAGTAAAAGTGGAATTTAGTTATTCTCCACTCATTAATTTTTCGATGCAGCAGAACCGGATAGGTATCATTCATCAGTTATCTATAGTGAACCGCGGACAGCGGGCGTTGAAAGATATCAGGGTAAAACTGACTGCGGAGCCTGTGTTCGGCAAGAGTGTTCCCGTAGCAATCGAACTGATTTCTGCGGGCCAGACAGTTCGTGTCGATTCACTGGATCTTCAACTGTCGGCCACTTACTTTGCACAACTCACTGAACGGTTGGCAGGCAACTTTCTGCTGGAGGTAACAGCGGAAGGGGAACAGGTATTCAAACAATCTTATCCTATAGATATTCTGGCGTATGACCAATGGGGAGGTTTGGGCGTTTATCCGGAAATGCTTGCCTCATTTGTAACCCCCAATCATGCTGCGCTGACACCTGTTATAAAGAGAGCCGCATGGATTCTGGAACAATGGACGGGAAGCCCTTCTTTGGATGAGTATCAAAGCCGTAATCCGGACAGGGTGAGAAAACAGATGGCAGCTGTCTATGCGGCTATTGCCGAACAAAATATTATCTATAGCACCATTCCCGCCAGTTTTGAAGCGCAGGGGCAGAGAATACGGCTTGCCGATGCGGTGCTGTCTCAGAAACTGGCTACTTGCTTGGACATGGCATTGCTTTATGCCTCCTGTCTGGAAACGATAGGCATTCACTCTTTGATTGTTATCATGAACGGTCATGCCTTTGCGGGCGGATGGTTGGTCCCCGAAACGTTTCCGGATAGTGTGACGGATGATGCTTCCTTGCTAACCAAACGCACAGCAGAAGGAGTTTATGATATTGCTTTGGTGGAAACTACCTCGATGAATATGGGAGGAAGTAAAGTGGATTTTGATACTGCCGTCAGGATAGCGGATGGCAAACTGACTGATATTTCACAGTTTATTCTGGCACTGGATATAAAAAGGGCACGTTTTTCGGGAATCCGTCCGGTTCCCCAGCGGGTACTGAAAGGACAATTTTGGGAGATAGAAGAAGATAACCGGATGAATGCGGACACAGTTCAGAAAGCACCGCAAAGTATTAGTCCTTATGATTTATCAACACTGAATACGGAAGTAGTCATCACCAAACAACTATTGTGGGAACGGAGATTACTGGATTTGAGCCTTCGTAACAATCTGTTGAACATCCGCATCACCAAGAATACTTTGCAATTGATCCCTACAGATCTTGCCGCCCTGGAAGATTCTCTGGCTCATGGAGAGGAGTTCCGCATCTTGCACAAACCTTCCGATTGGGAGAATCCGCTTTACAGTTTCGGACTTTACCAGTCTGTCCCGGCATCCGATCCGATTCTTGGGTTTGTCAAATCGGAGCTGACACAGAACAGGCTGCGTTCTTATCTCACCGAGTTGGAACTTTCCAAGTCATTGACTCATCTTTATCGTGCCTCCCGGACATCTATTGAAGAGAATGGGGCGAATACCCTTTATTTGGCGCTGGGCCTGCTGAAATGGTATGAAACTCCCGCCAGTGAGCGTCCCCGCTATGCACCGGTTTTATTGTTACCCGTAGAAATCATCCGCAAGTCGGCAGCCAAGGGCTTTGTTATCCGTTGCAGGGAAGAAGAGACGATGATGAATATTACCTTGCTGGAAATGTTGCGACAGAACTTCGGCATTGTCGTACAAGGTTTGGACTCATTGCCTGTGGATGAAAACGGGGTGGATGTAAAGCTGATCTATTCCATCATCAGGAACAGCATCAAGAACCAGCGTAAGTGGGATGTGGAAGAGCAGGCTATTCTGGGAATTTTCTCATTCAACAAGTTCATTATGTGGAATGATATCCACAATAACTCTCATAAACTGGCAAAGAATAAAATTGTATCCAGTTTGATAAGTGGAAAAATAGAATGGGAGGCGGATATGATGTCGGCAGATGCTGCTGTGCTGGACAAGCGATTGTCTCCGGCCGAACTTGTGTTGCCCATTAGTGCGGATTCTTCACAGCTGGAAGCCATCTATGAGGCGGTGAATGACAAGACTTTCATTCTCCACGGACCTCCGGGAACCGGAAAATCACAAACCATTACCAATATTATATCCAACGCATTATACAGAGGAAAACGGGTCTTGTTTGTAGCCGAGAAGATGGCCGCCCTCTCTGTGGTGCAGAATCGTCTGGCAGCTTTGGGGCTTGCTCCTTTCTGTCTGGAGATCCATTCGAACAAGACCAAAAAGTCTTCCGTTATTTCCCAGTTGAAGGATACAACGGAAATCATTCGGAAGACATCTGCTGAAAACTTTGAAAAAGAGGCCGGGCGTTTGCTGGCGCTCCGTATGGAATTAGGCATGTATGTCGATGCGTTGCACAAGGTTTATCCTTTCGGCTTTTCGCTTTATGATGCGATTGTCCGTTATCAAACATTGAGATCGGATTCCCTCTTTGAAATTCCCGTTTCGCTGTTGGATAATCTGGATAAGGAAGGCTTCTTGAAATGGGAGGAAGCCGTTGAAATGCTGGTGAGAACGGCTAATGCTTTCGGACATCCGCATCGGCATCCGTTGACGGGCATTTCTATTTCAACCTATTCAGCCGCACTGAAAGATGAGGCTTCGGAAATACTGGACCATTGTATCATCCTGCTGACAAAGATTCAGAATAAACTAAGGGCTTTCTATCATCTTTCAGGAGAAACAGCCCCTTGTCATTTTCGGGCTGATTTTCGTGTGATTGCAGATATTATCCGGAAACTACAGCAGATACCTGAATTGACTTCTTCATTAATGGCTCTGCCCGGATTTCTGGAAACAATGGATGAGTACGGGGAATTGATAAAGCATGGAAGAAAACGGGACCTGTTCAAAGCGGAAATAGAAAAAAAGTTCCGTCCGGTGGTGCTGGAGCTGGATGTAAAACGATTGTTGGAAGCTTGGAATAAAGTTTCAGTCCGATGGCTTTTACCCAAATATTGGGGACAATGGAAAATAAGGAAAGAATTAAGCATGTATGCGTTGGGAAAAGTGGACAATGCTTCAGTGACTGAGATCCTTTCTCTTATTCTTCATTATCAGGAAGAAGCAGCTGTTGTCGAAGAATACAAAATTCAACTTGCCACCTTGTTCGGTACTTATGGCAAGACTGAGGATTGGCACCATATAGGGGTGATTGTCACAGCAGCAAAGGAACTGTATTCTTTGCTGCTGAAATATGTAGGAGATGCTGAAAAAATGAGTTTGGCCAGACAGACATTGGCTGCTCAACTTTCGGAGGGGATTGGTGTATTCAGAGAATTAAACGGGCAAGTATTAGACGAGTTATGTCAACTGTTTGATGAACTTGATACCAGTGAGCAGCGTTTGGTGAATGTATTGGGCGTTAATTGGGAGATTTTATATACCGAAAAAGAAAACTGGATTCAATCAGCACTGGACCGTCTTCATGGCTGGAAAGGAAATCTGGATAAAATGAAGGATTGGTTTCAATGGATGATGGTCAAACAGAAAATGGATGAGGGAGGTATAGGCTTTATTCTGAACGATTACAAGACTCGGAACATTCCAACTGAGCAGATGCAAGAACTGTTTCATAAAAGCTTTTATCGGGTAGTTATACAGTATATTCTCTCTAAAGAGAACAATCTGGAATTGTTTAACGGGAAGATGTTCAATGACGTAATTAAGAAATACAAGCGACTTTCTGCACAGTTTGAGGAACTGACCAGACTGGAGTTATTTACCCGTCTGGCTTCACGTATTCCTTCGTTTACCCAGGAGGCCATTCAAAATTCCGAGGTGGGGATTCTCCAGAAGAATTTACGGAATAATGCCCGCGGCGTATCCATTCGCAAGCTTTTTGACCAGATACCGACTTTGCTTTCCCGTATGTGTCCCTGTATGTTGATGAGTCCCATTTCCGTAGCCCAGTACATTGATCCCGATGCGGATAAATTCGATTTGATTATCTTTGATGAAGCCTCACAGATGCCTACTTATGAGGCGGTGGGAGCGATAGCCCGCGGTAAAAATGTGGTCATTGTGGGAGATCCCAAGCAGATGCCGCCTACCAGCTTTTTCTCGGTTAATGTTACTGATGAGGATATGATTGAGATGGAAGATTTGGAAAGTATTCTGGATGATTGTTTGGCACTCTCCATTCCGTCCAAACACTTATTGTGGCACTATCGAAGCAAACATGAGAGTCTTATCGCATTCAGCAATTCGGAATATTATGATAACAAGTTATTGACTTTCCCGTCGCCGGATAATATTGAATCTAAAGTGAGTGTAGTGCCTGTCAGTGGTTTCTATGATAAAGGGCGGTCCCGTCAGAACAGGACGGAGGCACAGGCGGTAGTCAATGAAATAGCCCGTAGGTTGAAGGATGAAGAATTGAGGAAGCGGAGTATAGGGGTTGTAACCTTTAGTGTGGTGCAACAGGCATTGATAGAGGATTTGTTATCCGATCTGTTTGTCCTCCAGCCTGAATTGGAAATAGTGGCATTGGATGGTAAAGAACCTCTCTTTATCAAGAATCTTGAAAATGTGCAGGGAGATGAACGGGATGTTATTCTTTTCTCGGTGGGTTATGGTCCCGATTCAGAAGGACGTGTCAGCATGAATTTCGGTCCTCTGAACAGAGTGGGGGGAGAGCGTAGACTGAATGTGGCCGTTTCAAGAGCCAGATATGAAATGCTTATTTTCTCTACCTTGAAATCGGATATGATTGATCTGAACCGTACTTCTTCCATCGGCGTGGCGGGATTGAAGCGTTTTCTGGAATATGCAGAGAGAGGTGGGAAGCGGTCTGCCGGCTATCTTTCAGCCGGATTACCGGTGGAAGTGGCTTCCATCGAAATGATTGTTGCCGATAAACTGCGTTCGTTGGGGTATACCGTACATACGGATATTGGTTCATCAGGCTATAAAATAGATATAGGTATTGTAGATCCGGTTCGTCCGTCCACTTATCAACTGGGCATTATTTGTGATGGTAAGAATTATCATTGTGCAAAGACGGTCCGTGACCGGGAAATTATACAGAACAGTGTACTGAAATTGTTGGGTTGGAAAATTAGCAGGGTATGGACAATGGATTGGTGGGAAAATCCGGACGTAGTGATTGCGGACTTACAAGCAGCTCTAACCATGGAAGAGGAGAATGTTCCGCAAGAAAAGGAGCCGGTTCCTTCCATTGAAAGAGAGGAAACAATTCCTGAACCGGTTTCGGACCCAGTTTCTCCGGTGGTGTTTAAACAAGCGTCTTCTGCTGTCCCTGTCAGGCAGACCGAAGTGAGCCATTGTAAAGTTTATGAAGAAGTTGATTTGAAACCATGCCGTTATCCTTCGGAATTTTTCTATCTGCCTTCAAAGCAGCACGTTATTTTAAACCAGATCAGGAAGATTGTACAAACGGAAGCACCAGTCAGCAAGTCTTTACTATGTAAGAAAATCTTGTTTGAATGGGGTATCAGCCGGCTGGGACAGCGTCTGGAACAGCATCTTTCCACTCTGTTCGAAACTGCCCGGATTTATCGGAAAGACTATGATGGATTGACGTTTTTCTGGGTAGATGAGGAGCAATGCCGGAACTATTCTTCCTTCCGTCCTCAGTCGGGACGCGATGCCGTGGATTTGCCGCCAGAGGAAGTCGCTAATGGAATCAAACAAATCCTGACCGACTCCATCAGCCTTCCGGTACCGGATTTGATAAAAGCGGGAGCGCAGTTATTCGGATTCGCCCGAAGCGGTTCCAGTATAGATGCTGCCATGCAACGGGGCATACAGGAAGCGGCCAGAAGGAACTATGTCAAGATGGAAAATGACAAAGTGATGATTGTTTAAGTATTACCTATCATTTCAGGAAATTTATGAAGGATGAGTGATAAGTGCGGATAGCCGTTGCAATGTTGCCATTGAATCAATCACATAGCGGTTGTCCGGTTCGATGGAATGCCAATATGCCAGGTATCCCAGTAACCGTTTGAGATAGACCGGATCAGTGGAACCTATATGGGATTGATGTTCCTTCAGCCCTTTGGCAAGGATGAAATGTACATTCTTCCGGATTTCCCTTTTCTTTGCCTTGGGAATCGTCAGCTTCTCGCCTGAACTGATAGATATGCCTGTAATAATTTTCCGTTTGTGTCCGCTGAGGAAACGGGTTTTCTTTCGGTTTAAGGTAAAGCCTTCTTCCTCAATGATATGTTGAATCATGGGAAGCAGTAATTCTTTCGATAAGGAGCTTCCCGAGAAAGTGAGGTCATCGGCATAGCGGGTATAAACCAGACCCCAATTATCAGCTAGTGCAACCATCTTTTTATCCAAAGGAAGAGCGATGATATTACTCAGGGCAGGGCTGGTGGGCGCTCCTTGCGGCAGCTTCCGTTTCAGACAGCATAGTTCGGAGAGTATCCGGGCAACAGGCCTGGGGTATCCCATCTGTTCAAAAACCATTCTTACCCTTTTGGAACGTATGGATGGGAAGAAATCATGCAAATCTATTTTTAGTACATGCTCGTTTCCCAAATGCGGCCGGGCATTTTCAACGATGGAAGCTCCCGGGCGGAAACCTACGGTAGCAGGATGGATAGGGGCTGATATCAGAATGCGGTGATAAATAGCCTGTTGTACAGCCATCAACTGTTTGCCGGGAGCATAAATAGGCCGGTATCCTCCACTTCTTTTGCGTAGTGAGAAACTTGTGTATTGCGCCGGGACTCTGTCCAGAATCTTTCTGAGTCCGGCTTCCGTAACAGGCAATAGACTGGTACACCAACTGATTGCTTCCTGCTTGAATCGGTTGGAACCGGAATATTTAGATGGTGAGTTTGATTTCTGGTCTTTATCGGCAGTGCTTCCAGTATTTTTTTTCCGTGGAGTGTAGCCCCTGGCAAAGATACCCGCTTTCCATCTTTTATATCCCTCTTCTTTCCTGCTGAAACTGACGATTTTATATGCCAGTAAGCACGTAAAGATTATAATGATAAATAGCACTGCATTCATAACTTTCTGAATAAAATTAAAGAAGAGGATGAGTGTTTACTTTTGGTTAGTTTTGCCTTGGCATAATAACCAAAAAGAGAAAGAACCTGAGTTCGTGAGGCGAATGCACCTCTTTTTTGCTAAACTGTTTACTCATCCTCTTGAGTGCAAAGATATATATATTATGTATATTATCGCTGGATTTGTATGATGATTAATGAGTAGAATCGTTTTTTGCTTTCTAATAGTGTCCCTACCTGATATTATTCTATTTCAAGCATCCAATTATGACTATAATTGTCCAATAATTGATAATATCTAGCTGATATAGTGAAAAATGGAACTTATATAGTGATTTTAGGACTAATCTTCCTGTGTGGTTGTCTTATATTTGTGACGGAAAATTTGATTTATGATATAATAATTAATTAACCGACTATACTATGAAGATATTGCTCTTTTTTTTATATCTACTTTTTATTGGGGCTGTACTATTTATACCTGATCTCGTGGTTGATCGGTTTCATGTTGCTCCTTATTTATGGTTGGGGGGCATTGTGGGTTTACTGAGCATTTTATTAGCTGTAACTTTTTATGGTAAAGAATTACCTTGCCTTCCATTTTTCCTCACTGTTTTAGGTATAGTTGGGATATTATACGCATTATATTATTTTGCCTTTAATCTTGTTCCAACTATCCAATTACTAATTGATTGCATTGTATTTATTATTAGCTATAGTATTTTTTCAATAATGGGGATATATCGTCCTTTCTATCTTCTGCTGATTATAATAGGAATGATGGTTGCAATGATCGGCCTTTTTCAATATTTTGGTCTGTTTCATTCTTTTCATTCCAGCTTTTTAGTAGTAGGACCTTTTGATAATCCTGCGGGTATTTCTATATTTTTGGCATCTCTTTCTCCATTTTTCCTGTTTTTCATATATGAGAAAAAAAGGGGTATGTTTTATGCCATATTGGGATTTCTGTTGATTAGTACAGTTGTTATACTATCCGAATCGAGAACGGCTGTTTTTTCTGTTTTTGTTGTTCTTTCATATTGTGTATATAAATATTTTTCTTTTAAAAGACACCAGTATGTCGTCTGTTGGATAGCTTTGATGGGAATCTTGCTGGTTATTGCTCTTTTTTATCTTAAACCGGATTCTGCTAATGGTAGGCTGCTCATATGGCGTTGTTGCTTGGACTTAATTGGTTTACATCCTTATACAGGTGCTGGATATGGTAGTTTCAGAGGGTACTATATGCCTGAGCAAGCTAATTTTCTGTTTGACTGTCAGTCTTTAACATGGAAACAGTTAGCTTCGAATGTTTTTCATCCTTTCAATGAGTATTTAAAGATATTGATAGAACAAGGATTAGTAGGTTTTTTACTTGTTGGTAGTATATTTACTAGTATTATTCGATTTTATAGAAAGTATAAAACTCAGGAAAAAGAAGTTGCTTTTTTGAGCCTTATAGTAATAGGGATATGTGCTTTCTTTTCCTATCCGATGGAATATCCTGTCATTAGATTATTGACAGCTTTCTTGGTTGGGATTTTATTAAGCCGACCAATGGATAGTTCTGCCGTGAAATATTGGAGAATAAATAAAAGCTTTTTAATATTAAGTCTTATTTGTTCAGTTGTACTTATTGGCAGTATAAGTTATCAATTCTATTACGAAATGCGATGGAAGAAATTGGTGGATGTAGAGGACTCTTTCCAGAATGGGGAATATATAGATTCTTACCGATTACTCTATAATGAAACATACCTGCATTCTAAGCCAGCCTTTATTTATAGTTATTCCGTAGCATTGAATGAAGAAGAAATGTATGAAGAAAGTAATGCAATCATAAATGAAAATCTTTATAGACTGAATGATTACGATATACAGCTTTTACAGGCTTATAACTATTTGAAATTAGGGAAATTGGACTCGGCACAAATACATTTTCATATAGCTTCTAATATGATACCCAATCGTTTTGTTCCCTTATATGAACTTTTTAAGATCTATAAAAAGAAAGGACGGTTAAGTGATGCCAGACGAGAGGCGATGAAAATTGCAAATAAGCCGGTAAAGGTAATGTCCCCCAAAATTGTATTTATTAAACGTGATGTTAATAATTATTTGTCAAACCATTAGCGAAGGAAAGGAGGTGTTTTTATGTGTGGATATATAATGGATTTTTGAGATAAGACCGTTTTTTGACAGTGAGAATATAAAACCTTAAGTAAATCTGAAAAAACGACTAAAATGAATAAGATAAAAACGAAGTTTCTATTTATGCTGATTGCAGCAGTTTTGCTTTTCAGCTGTAATGATGAAACTTATTTTATGGGTGAAGAATCACCTGATGCGGATTTTGGCATAGAACAGTTGGAGTCTGCTAAAAGTTGGTATAATGTCCAGATACCAAAGTCTGATTTTTCGTCTAGAGATGCGTTGGAAGCAGGTCAGTACTTGCATTATACTCCGAGTTATTCGGGCGAACCTAGTTGGAACTTTTATAAAGTTTCAAAAAATGACAGCTTGACAGTTGTAGATGTGGATTTAACAGATCGTGTTACTTCTGATTTGGTGACTTCGGAAGGCTGGAATGCTTACCAAAGCACCCATAATTGGAAATATCGGCATTCGTATACACGCTATGTTCATGTCACGAATCGTAAGATCAAAAGTGAAAGAGGATTTTTGATGACTATCATTCCTTCTAAATATTATGTTCAGACGTATGGTAATAGAATTAATAGAAATACTTATCTTTACCGTGATAAGTATCTTTCCGGCTATGTACTCTTTCATAGACTGAATGGGAAGCTGATGAATGGATGGAAATATGAGAATGGAAAAGTGGTAGGAAAAGTCCGTTTTCATAGCAAAGGAGAGAGAGTTTCAGGTTCTAAAAAACTGATATTGGGAAGTATACCTGGTAGTTATCAAGTAGAGTTGAATACATATACGCCTGTAAAATCACGGTCTGATTATGAGCCGGACGGTATTTTTGATGGTGGTTGGTTGGATGGTCCTACTATTACTCCGGAAGATCCTCCGTATCATTGGCCGGAGCTGGATGAAGATCCTTTTCCACATTATCCGGAAGATACGTATCCACCTGATGTTGATCCTTATGAGCCGCCTAGAGGAGAGGAGCCGGGATACGATGATTATTATCCGGGAGGTAATAATCCGGTGGAAGATAAAAAGCCACAGGAATATAAACTGGATGCCAAGGATAAACTTGTAAAGGATAAGATTCCTATGAAGATGATTAAACAGCTTCCAAATACTTGTGTAACTTCTATAATGGAGTATATTAATCATCTTTTTGGTGGTAAAGTTAATGAAGGTGAGTATATGGCTGATTATTGGAAAACATTTGGAGATTTAGTCACAAATAAAGGGGTGTCAATTGATAATATTGATAGTTTTACCAATAGGCATTTTGATACTTCGCCTTTTGATAGTTTTCAAAAATCGATAGATAAAGGTGAAGTTGTAATGACAGATATTCCATCTGATCAAGAAAACTCTGTTCATAATGTGGTAGTTGTGGGTTATACAGATGATGGTAATTTAATCTATATGGATCCAGAAAAAGGAGCATTACAGGAAGGTAATCCTAGTTATATCAGTGGAGATTATAAAATTAGTATTTCAGGTAATAAATAATTGAATGTGATGAAAAATAATATTATACTATTGTTAGTTGTTATGTATTGTTGGTTATATAACACATCTCTATGTGCGCAAGATAATAATTCTTTAGTTACTGACTTGTTGCAAAATAAAAATTGGGTAATGTGGTTTCCTACCCCCAAAGAATATACTTCAACAGCAAAGTTTAGTTTGGATACATGGACTTCTATTTTTTCTTATAAGGGTGAAGATATGATTTTAGAAGAAAAATATTATCTTTCTGATTCTCCTGATTTAGAAAGCTTATCTAGTAATAAGAAAAGGCAGTTGAATGGTAAATTTATAATAAGTGAAAATCGAGCTAAAAAAGCTGTTTTTGAAATTTTGAAATTAACTCCAGACAGCTTGATACTGAAGAACCTTGATAATTCCTCAATATTGACCTATTTTTCGAAAGTTAAAAGGTGATATACTTTCGTATTATTCTAATTTTATGATTATTCTGGCAGACTTTTAATATTCTGCCAGAATATTAAAATCTAATGTTTATGAAAAGAAATATAATACTTTTATTGATTTTAATGTGTTGCTGGTCAATTAATACATCTCTTTACGCACAAGAAAATAGTTCTACTACACTTGAATTATTGCAGAGTAAAAATTGGATTATGTGGTTTCCATCCAAACAAGATTTCAGTGTAGTCGATAAATTTAGTTCGAATATATGGCATTCAATATTTTCCTATTCAGGTAAAGATACTGATATGAAAAGAATTTTCTTTCTGTCCAACTCACCTGATATAAATGATGAGTCTGGGAAACGTGCAGCACTAGAGACAGGGAAATATATAATAACTGATGAGGGGCGTTTGAAAGCTGTTTTTGAAATTCTGAAACTAACTCCAGATAGCTTAATATTGAAGAATCTTAATAATTCCTCGATATTGACATATTTTTCGAAAGTTGAAAAGTAATAGACTTTCGTATTATTCAAATTTAATGATAATTCTAGCAGCATTTTAAAAGTCTGTTAGAATATTCAAATATAATGTTTATGAAAAAAAATATAATACTTTTATTGATTTTCATGTGTTGCTGGTTAGTTAACGTATGCCTTTACGCACAAGAAAAGAGTTCTTCAACCCTTGATTTGTTGCAAAATAAAAATTGGGTGATGTGGTTTCCTTCAGAAAAGGAATATACTTGTATACAAAAATTTAGTTCAGATACATGTATTTCTATACTCTCTTATAATGGAGAAAATGTAGAAATAAAGGAGAAATATTGTCTTTCAAATACACCTGATGTAGATATTTCTCCTTCTAAACGTGAAAAACTAAAGAAGGGTAAATATATAATCAGGGAGAATCAGGGTGAAATAAAAGCTTATGAAATTTTGAAATTAACTCCAGACAGCTTGATACTGAAGAACCTTGATAATTCCTCAATATTGACCTATTTTTCGAAAGTTAAAAGGTGATATACTTTCGTATTATTCTAATTTTATGATTATTCTGGCAGACTTTTAATATTTTGCCAGAATATTAAAATCTAATGTTTATGAAAAGGAATATCATACTTTTATTGATTTTAATGTGTTGCTGGTCAATCAATATATCTCTTTACGCTCAAGAAAATAGTTCTTCAACCCTTGAATTATTACAAACTAGGAATTGGATAATGTGGCTCCCTTCAAAAGAAAGCTTTATTGTGAAGTCAACATTTACTTCAGATAATATCTGGCATATATTTTTTTTCCATAAGGGTGAAGAATTAGACATGGAACTAACTTATTGTATTTCTAATTCTCCTAGTTTCGAGAATATTGAACTTATTAGACGTGAAAGACTGGAAACAGGGAAATATTTAATAAGTGAGAATAAGACGGAAATAGTTGCTTATGAAATTGTGAAGTTGACATCGGATAGCTTAATTTTGAAGAGACTTGATAGCTTTTCAATATTGACATTTCTGTCATCTCCAGAGGAATAAGTCTTTCTCTGCTTCTCTCTAACTTAATATTCCGGCAAGGACTTGTGCTTTGCCGGAATATTGTATTGAATCAGAATTAATTAAAAGTTGTACAAATGAAAAATATACAATTCATCATTTTGACATATAGCTTAATATTCCATTTCATTCTTTTAAGTTGTAGCTCTCCTTATCCGCACGCGGTTGCTGAAGCTTTGGACCAGTCTAGAACAAACAGGGAAGAACTAGAGAAAGTACTTGAATACTATCTGGGAAAAGACAGGGAAAAATATGAGGCTGCCTGTTTTTTGATAGAAAATATGCCATATCATCAAAGTCAAAATGAAATGCAACTATCGTCAGGACATGAAGCATACTTTAGAAGGGCAGATTCCATTTATAGCGAATACTATGGCGGTATGACTGCGTCAGAAGTCAATAACCGAAATCTTAAGATACCCGATTCTGTTTGCGAATACCTAAGTGAACAATATGCTTTATTGCCTGAACCTGTTATAACAGACGGTGTATCTGATATTGAAAAAGTAAATGCAGAATTTCTCATTGATAATATTGAAACAGCTTTTAAGATGTGGAGGCAATTACAATTTCTCAAAGACATGTCTTTTGATGAGTTTAAAGAATTTGTTTTGCCCTATCGAACAACGAATGAGTGCTTGTTATACAAAAGATCAGAATTATATAATCGTTATTATCCATTGTTAAGTCAGGAAGGTATGAAAGACATCAGAGTCCCGATTGAACGGTTTAAAGCATTTACTTTCAGACAAAAAAGGATAAGTAATAGTACCAAACTTACCTATAATGTCGGTTTATATGACTTGTATTTATGGACAATTGAATTTGATTGCCATAATTTGACAACTTGGACAACCAATATATTCAGAGCTTGCGGTATACCTGCTGTTTATGAATTTACTCCCCAATGGCCCGATAAAGAGAGCAAGCACTTTTGGTGTGTTTCTCCTGACTCTTCAGGCATTTATATGCCCTATACGGTTCCCCGTAATAATTTAGGTGAGGATTGGGAAACAAGTTTGAAATCAGTTGGTAAGGTGTATCGTCGTACATTTGGAGCAAATAGAAACTCTCCTTATTTTTTGAGAGGAGAAAGAGAATATGTACCGGAAGTCTTTGATATGGCAACTATTGAGGATGAAACTTTTCGTTATCATCAGACAGTAACCTTAAAGATGCCTTTTCATATAGGCACAAAGAATAAGTTGGCTTATTTGTCGTATGTAACGCGAAGTGGCTTTGTTCCCGTAGGATGGGGGAAAATAAATGATGAAGAAGGGACAGTGACTTTTGAGCAAGTGCCCTTATCTATGATTTTCATATTGTCCTATTTTGAAGATAATGAAATAAGAACAATTGGTTCTCCTTTCTTCTTGCAAAGCAAAGGAAAACTCAAAAAAATTTCTATGCCACTGACAACGAATGTTAATAACAGTATCTGTTCTTTTGAAATAAAGGAGGACAAACTTTATGATATACAAACAAAAAGTATGTCACAAAATGTTTTTTTGAAAATATTGAGAAGCGATGAAAATAAATTGGGTGAAATGATTTTGGTACGTAAATATCCGACTAAGCAACATTTGTTGGAATTATGTGAGCAAATGAAGGGGGCATATGTTTTGGGGACAAATGATAAGTTGCATTGTGACACACTATGCACACTGAATTATGCTTTAAAACCTCACTTGCAAGATATTGAGCTACATAATGGTAAGGCTTATCGTTATTATATTCTTAAAGCTCCTAAAGAGAAGCAGGTAAATATAGCATTAATAGAATTTTTAGGCAAGAAAGATCATCAACGTTTTTGTGCGGTTCCTACGCCATTACCTCGTTTTACTCCAATAGATAGAACAAAGTCTTTATCTGATGCATTGTGGGCTATTAAAGGTTTTCATGTGTTACCTTCTTATTTGAATGCATTTGATGGAGATATGGAAACTTTTGTAGAAGCTGGAAGTATTACTGTTGATTTTGAAAAGCCTGTAAAAATTCGAAAGATTAGATTAGCTCCAAGGAATGCCAATAATGGAATTGTACCGGGAGAACATTATTCTTTGTCTTTATTCCAGCATGGAAGTTGGGTAGAAATGGATAGAATGCTTGCCTCTGATTATTATTTGGATTTTAAGAATGTTCCTTTGGGTGGACTCTATCTCTTAAGAAACCTGGATAAAGGGAAGGAAGAATTACCTTTTTTGTATGAGGATGATAAGCAAGTCTGGCTTCAGGACGAAAAATAATGAAATTGAGATACGGTAAAGAAGCTATATATATTGGTGGAAATCTGGCACCTCAGAAAATTTAAGATGCCAGATATCACAAAAATACTATATTTATTCTTTTATAGATTGATACACAGCTTTTGCCATCACTTCAGCTCCTTTTTCATTGGGATGGACATGATCCGGGAATAATTCCGGCATTCCATCCATAGCGCTATGGAGGTCAATAACAGGCAGGCCGTTTTTCTTGGCTACCTTCTTTATCATCGGAATAATCTCTTTCGAGATGATCTCGTCATTGATGCTTTCTCCGGTCTGATAGGCCTTGGAAGGATAGCACAGGTAGATTTTAGGCTGCGCGGGAAGTGCTTTGAAAGCGTCAATCATCATTTGCAGGTCTTTCATGTAATCTGCCTTGTGCACCCAGTTGAATGATTTGCTGTCGTTAGTTCCCAGTTTGATAATTACGATATGAGGGTTGAAATCCAGTGCTTTTTGATATGCCTGTTCCTTCATATACGGGCGGTCACCTTTATTCATCAATGTACGGGCACTGACTCCGAAGTTCTTTACCCAAAATCTGTCACCCGTCAATCGGCTTAATACGGCTGGATAGCTGTCATGGCTCCGGTTTTTGACACCTGCGCCGAATGTGATACTGTTGCCTACACAAGCTACACGGATAGCATCTTTACGGGGAGCTTTGAAACTGCGCAACCAGGCAGATAAATCGTTTAACATTTCATTTTTGTAAATGAAGTTTTCGCGGATACCCCAGCCATGTCCACCACTGGCATAAATATGGAGTACGGCAGGTACACGGTTCTTGTGCAGGCTCAGGTAATAGTTCACTCCGTTGGCGGGAGGAACTGTCTTGTCATCATCACTATAGGCAATAAAGGCGCGTGGGGTTTCCTTGGTCACTTGTTTTTCGTTGGAGAACTCAGCTTCCAATCCGGCAGAAGCATCTTTGCCCAACAGGTTGTCATGGGACCCCATGTGGGTGAAAGTTTTATCCATGGTGATGACAGGGTAGAATAGAATCTGAAAATCGGGGCGGAGCTCCGGCTGGGTATGGGTGGCGATGGTTGAGGCGAGGTGGCCTCCGGCAGAGGAGCCCATGATGCCGATATCGTGAGGGTTCAGATTCCATACATCAGCACTATCGCGTACCATTTTCATGGCAGCTTCGGCGTCCGAGATGGGAAGGGTACGGTCACCGTGTGGCATCCGGTATTTCAGTACTATGAGTGCAATGCCTTGTTTGTTGAAGTAAGGAGCCCAGTCGTAACCTTCATGATTGACTGCCAGACCACCATATCCACCGCCCGGACAGGCCACAACGGCGCGTCCGGTTGATAAATCCGGCGCCGGAAGGAAAACACGGAGTGAGGGGTTCTCGATATCAAAAGGTTTGGGAGCATTTTGAGCGGCCAAGGGAAGGTATGCTGATATACAAAGCAGCAGTACCAGAAAAGTGGAAAATTTTAGTTTCATACTATATAGATAATTGGTTCAATAATCTCTTGCTACCGCAAAGATACTTGTTTTCTGTTTTTGACGGCTATTTGCTTTCCATTTATTTTGGAGGAGGGAGAATATCGGGGATTGGCTGAATGAAGTTTTAGGGTTATCCTGAACTGATGATTATGAGGTTCAATCTTATAGCTGTCAGGCTGGGGAAAACATCCTCTGTAGGGGCGACGTCTGGTCGCCCGAATACATCCACAAATACACTTTTCTGTATGCATTCGGGCGGGCAAACCCCGCCCCTACAGGGAATGTGAACGCTTTTTGTTGACTTGACGGCTATGGGTTCAATCTGCCCCGACGAGTGGAGGCTGCTGCTTGTTGTATCTTTCTCATCTGGTATGAAACTCCGAGATTGATTATTATCACTCCAAAATTGGCTATTTCTCGTTGAAATGGGGCGAAATAGCTAATTTTGGACTTAGAAATAGTGATTTTTGTACCTCTCCAGCCTTCATTTCCCTCTACCTTTGCATCAACGAAAAAATAAGGTTAACTATAATAAATTACTAATTTAAATTTAATTCTATGAAGAAGAACCTCTTTAAAGTTTTTCTAGCATTGGTCCTCTGTATGGTAGTACAATCCAATGTATTTGCCCAGCAGATTGCAGTAACAGGTAAGGTTACTGATAGTACTAATGAAGGTATGCCCGGTGTAAATGTACAAGTAAAAGGTACAACAACAGGAACTATCACCGATTTCGATGGTAACTACTCCATTCAAGTTCCTAATTCTAAATCTACATTGGTTTTCTCTTTTATCGGTTATGTCACTCAAGATATTACTGTAGGGGGAAAGAAAGTTCTGAATGTTCAATTGAAGGACGATACCCAGACATTGGATGAAGTGGTGGTGGTAGCTTACGGTACAGCCCGTAAGGGAGACTTGACGGGAGCCGTTGCTTCTGTACGTCCGGATGCCAATGAAGCTGCAAAGGCAATTTCTGTGGATGGATTGCTGCAAGGTAAGGTTGCCGGTCTGAGCATGAGTGTTTCCTCATCTACTCCGGGTGCTGCAAGTTCCATCACTATCCGTGGTGCCAACTCATTGCGTGGAGACAACCAGCCATTGTATGTCATTGATAATATACCGCAGGCATCAACCGGAGAGTTTGCGGAGTCGGCCATGGGTGGCGGTGACTTCCAGATTGCACAAGACCCGTTAAGCTCGTTGAATCCGGCGGATATTGAAGATATCACCGTTTTGAAAGATGCTTCGGCTACTGCCATTTATGGTTCACGTGGTGCGAACGGTGTCATCCTTATTACTACCAAGAAAGGTAAGGAAGGTAAAGCCAGAATAAATGTCAGTGCCAACTTCACCATTGCCGATGCAGCTAATCTTCATAAGATGATGGATCTTCCTTCCTATGGTATGTATAAAAATTCCCAGGTGGAAGAATCTTCGAGACTGTTCTATTTTGAGGGGGATGAAGTCCGTTACGTAACCAATGATAAAGTGGCAAGTTATGATCCGAATGATCCCGGTACTTATTCATTGCCTTCTTATACCAACTGGCAGAAGGAACTTTATCGTTCTGCTTTCTCACAGAATTATTCGGCATCTGTAAGTGGTGGTGCCAGTGGAATGCGCTATTATTTCTCGGCAGGTTTCAAGGATATACAGGGCATCGCCCGCCAGACAGGTATCAAGCAGGGTGACTTCCGTGGAAATATCAATGTCGATTTGTCAAAGGCCGTTACTTTGGCTGTCAATCTGAGTGGTTCTTTGAAAGAGAACAATATGATGGGTGGTGGTGACTCAAAGGGTGGCCCTACCGGTTCGGCAGCACGTACGGCTATTGATACCCAGCCTTTCCGTAAGCCGGCTTCCGACCCGACTTTGCAGGAAGCTGAAAATACAGATGTTGACTCTTGGTTGAATGACTATACGGACCTGGCTCACGACAAGACTTTCAGAGGTTCTTTGGATTTGGGCTGGAAAATCACTAAATTCTTGAGATATAACTTGCGTACAGGTGGTAACATTATGATTAATGACCGCGGACGTTGGTATGGTATGTCTCTGTTTAAAGGGAAGAATGAACAAGGTGTTTTGGCTTTGACAGACTGGAACAGAAGTAACTATAACATTGAAAACGTATTCAATCTGAATACCAACCTGGGTAAAATAGCTACATTGGATGCAACATTGGGTGTAACTTATGATGCTTACAAGGATCTGACCAAGAATATCTATGCTACTAACTTCACTAATTTTGATTTTGGTGTGGACGGTCTTCACATGGCAGGGCAGAAAGACTACAAGCAACCTGTACAGAAGGATTATCAGTTGCTTTCTTATTTGGGCCGTGTCAATCTGAACTTCTATGAAAAATACCTGTTGACCGCTTCTCTGCGTGTGGACGGTTCCAGTAAGTTCCAATCGGGCAAGCGTTATGCTTATTTCCCGTCAGCTTCTGTGGCATGGCGTATGGAACAGGAAGAATTCCTGAAAGAAGTGGATTGGTTGAGCCAGCTGAAATTGCGTGTCAGCTATGGAGAAACTGGTAGCCAGAGTATTGCACCTTATTCTACATTCTCTGATTATTCACGTTTGATGGACTATGCTACTGCCAATGGTGAAAAGGAACTGGCTGCTGTCGTTTCTAAATTGCAGAATGACGGTTTGAAATGGGAGCGTACCGCTTCATGGAACGCCGGCTTTGACTTCGGTATGTTGAACCAGCGTGTCACCGGTTCTTTCGAATTCTATTCCAAGAAGACTTCCAATCTATTGATTAACCGTGACCTGCCTTTGTCCAGCGGATTTGCTTCAGTGACCATGAATCAGGGGTCATTGACCAATAAAGGTGTGGAATTCTCTTTGAATGCTACCATTATTGACAATAAGAATTTCCAGTGGAGCCTGGGGGGTAATGTAGGTTACAACCAGACAAAGATTACAGAACTGGGACTCCCCGAAAGCACTTTCAGTGATCAGGTTTCCGGTCGTGGATATTTAGGCAATACGCTGGGAAGCCACTTTGGTGTAGCCAATATCTTCCTCGAAGGTAAGGCACCCGGTTTGTTCTATGGTTATCAGACAGACGGTATTGTACAGGAATCGGACTTGACAGGCGATTCTTACAAAATCACCAAAGATATTAACGGTGGAGTTCCACAGGCGGGTGATATCAAATTTGTGGATCAGAATAACGATGGTATCATCAATGAAGCGGATAAAACAATTATTGGTGACCCCAACCGTCCTGTGACCTACGGATTCCAGACAAGACTCTCTTATAAAGGTCTTTCTCTGTCGGCTTCCTTTACAGGTGTGTCAGGTTATGATGTATTGAATACCAATATCAGATATGAACAGACTCCGAGCAGACAGACCGGCAACCTCTATCAGAAAGTGTATGACCAGATTTGGACTGCCGAGAATCCAAGCAATCTTTATCCCCGTTCCACTTATAAAATGCCGGACGTAGTGATGGACCGCTATATAGAAGATGCAAGCTACCTGCGTTGTTCGGACATTACCCTGAATTATGTCTTGCCTGACAAGTGGATGAAAAAGATTGGTTTCCGCTCCACCAGTATCTTTGCAACCGTGAAGAACGCTTTTGTGATTACAGATTACACCGGATATGATCCTGAAGTAAACAGCTTTGCGTTTGACGGTCTGCGTCCGGGTATCGACATGAGTTCTTTCCCGAATATGCGTTCATTTATTTTTGGTATCAATGTTAATTTCTAAAAGGTAAAGTCGATAATTATGAAAACATTAAAATATATAATTTTAGTCCTTGGAATAACTTTGCTGTCTTCTTGTTTGGATGAAGAGCCGAAGTATTCAATGGACAATACAGTGCAGTTCAGCAATGAATCCAACGCGATGATGGCATTGGACGGATGCTATGGCTATATGACCACTCACAATGTATATGGTCATTTCTATGCAGAGTTGACCATCGGCGGTTCAGGTTTCGGATGGTTCCAGACAAACGGTAGTTATCAGGATGATTATACTTCTTTGCGTGCACGTCTGTCGGATGATTTGAACCAGGGTGTTTGGCAAGGCTTGTACCAGGTGGTGAATGAAACGAACTCGTTTATTGCGAATATCGCCGATAGCCCGCTGGATAACAATGTAAAGGTGGTGATGAGTGCCCAGGCTAAGTTCCTGCGTGCCTTGGCCTATTATAATCTGGTTACGTTGTGGGGAGATGTACCTTTCAAGACCTCTGTATCGGCTATCGGTGCTGTAGATTTGCCCCGTACTCCGAAGGCTGAAATCTTTGCCCAGTGCGAATCTGACTGGACGGATGCTTTCAATGACCTGCCTGCCACTGTAACCGATGGATACGGTTCGAAATGGGCTGCCAAAGCATTCTTGGGAAAACTATATTATACCATGGCTTGTCAGGGAGATGACTCAGCCTGGCAGAAAGCAAAGGAATGTTTTGATGCCGCATATGGAAAATTCGCCCTTGAAAGTAAGTTCCAGAACCTGTTTGCCGATAATGTAAGCAATAGCAGGGAATCCATTTTCCAGTTGAACTATACTACTACTTCAGACTATAACAAGAGCCGTCTGCACTGGGTGTTCTCACCTAGAGACTGTGGTGCCGGCGTGTCATGGGCACGTACAACAATAACCAAGTCATTCTATGATAAATTCCGTGGAACTTATCCGGGTGATCCGCGTATTGAAGCTACATTCTTCAGCAAATGGCGTAAGTATCAGAATGGAGCGCCTAAAAAACAACTTTTCAAAGATAAGCTGACTGCTAATGACAGTTCTTATTGCTATCCTTATTTCTCGTATGCCACAGATGAATTGTTAGTATTGAATGACGGCACAGGAAAGACTCAGAAGGTGCAGGCAGAAGACTGTATTCCTTATGATCAGGTTTCAGATCCGATGAATCCTAGTTATGATGAACTGAACTCAGGTGATATTGTAAATGGAAAACGTGTGCTGGACAACTTTGCCAACAAGTCTAAACTGAATGCTTATCAGACACACTGGCCGATTATCAAGAAATTCTATGATCCGGCACAGGTGGGTCAGAATGCGCATAAGAATGTTATCGTTTACCGTTACGCGGAAATGTTGCTGGATATGGCTGACGTATATAATGAAACCGGAAATACAGACAAAGCCGTTTCATTGGTCAATGAAGTTTTGAAGCGTGCCCGTCAGTCCGTTGCGGGTGCTACCCAGCCTGCCGACTGGAAAACAGGACTTGGCAAAGATGAAGTTCGCGAAAAGATTTATTTTGAACGTCTGTTCGAAACTTGTGGGGAACATGGACAATACCAGCGCGCCCGCATTTGGGGGACCCGTCATGATTTGTTCAAGCATTTGTTGGAAGTGAATAATAACCATAGTATTACTCAAAAAGTCTATGAACTGGGAAAAGGTGAAGGTGCAGTGAATTTCTCTGAACGCCGTTTCGGTGACAATGGAGTCTTGACCGACGATTTCCTGAAAAAGAATCTGCTGTTGCCAATCTGTCAGAAAGAATTGAATACTAACTCAGCAATCAAGGATTCTGATAATAATTTTGGATATTAATCTGAAGAGGGGAAATAGAAAGTTTCGCTCAATAGGTCTTATTGAATTTTTCCGGATGCAGGGCGCACCTGCGCTTGCATCCGGTTTTTTTTATTTATAAATAGTCTGTTTTGGACATTCTTGGATATAAAATAGCGATTATTGGATGCTGAAGAAGATTACAACCCGTATCTTTGTCCAGCATAAAAAAAACCTTGTTCATTAAAACTTTGCATATTATGAATAACTTACAGTCAGGATTACTCTATTCTTTGACGGGTGTCACTGCGGTGGCATCTATGACCTCATGCGCTTCACAAAAGAAAACGGAGGAGCAAAAACCTTATAACATTGTGTATATCATGACCGATGACCATACGGCACAAATGATGAGCTGCTATGACAAACGGTATATGGAAACACCGAATCTGGACCGCATAGCCAATGACGGGGTACGCTTCACCAACAGCTTTGTGGCAAATTCACTGAGTGGCCCCAGCCGTGCCTGTATGGTTACCGGCAAGCACAGTTGCGCCAACAAATTCTATGACAATACTACCTGCGTATTCGACGGCTCCCAACAGACGTTCCCCAAACTGTTGCAACAGGCAGGTTACCAGACAGCCCTTGTCGGTAAATGGCACCTGGAAAGCCTTCCCACAGGTTTTGATTTCTGGCAGATTGTTCCCGGACAAGGTGATTACTATAATCCGGACTTCATTACGCAAGACAATGATACCATTCAGAAACATGGCTATGTAACGAATATCATCACCGATGATGCTATAGACTGGATGGAAAACAAACGCGACAAGGAAAAACCTTTCTGTATCTTGATTCATCATAAAGCCATCCACCGCAACTGGCTGGCAGACACCTGCAACCTGGCGTTGTATGAGGACAAGACTTTCCCGTTGCCCGATAATTTCTTTGATGACTATGAAGGACGTCCAGCCGCTGCTGCACAGGAAATGAGTATCGTGAAGGATATGGATATGATTTATGACCTTAAAATGCTGCGTCCCGATAAAGAAACTCGTTTGAAATCACTCTATGAAAAATATATCGGGCGTATGGACGAAGGTCAGCGTGCCGCCTATGATGCATTCTATGCTCCTATTATTGAGGACTTCTACAAGCAGAATTTGCAAGGCAGGGAGTTGGCAGACTGGAAGTTCCAGCGCTATATGCGTGACTACATGAAGACGGTGAAGTCACTGGATGATAATGTGGGCCGTGTGCTTGATTATCTGGAAGAAAAAGGAATGCTGGACCATACACTGGTGATTTATACTTCCGACCAGGGTTTCTACATGGGGGAACACGGCTGGTTTGACAAGCGTTTCATGTATGAGGAATCCATGCATACGCCATTGATTATGCGTTTGCCCAAAGGCTTTGACCGTAAAGGGGATATCACGGAAATGGTACAGAATATAGACTATGCTCCGACTTTCCTGGAACTGGCAGGTGCAACGGTTCCCGAAGATATTCAAGGTGTGTCATTGCTTCCGTTGCTGAAAGGCGAGCATCCTGCCGACTGGCGCAAATCCCTGTATTATCATTTCTATGAATACCCGGCAGAGCATATGGTGAAACGCCATTATGGAGTACGTACCGACCGCTATAAACTGATTCATTTCTACAATGATATTGATGAATGGGAATTGTATGACTTGCAGGCCGACCCGACTGAAATGCATAATCTTTATGGACAGAAGGAATATGAACCGATAGTGGCTGAACTGAAGGCGGAACTGCTGAAACTACAGGAACAATACAATGACTCTGTACGCTTTTCAACGGATAGAGATAAAGAATAAAGATTATATTGCTTGCCCATTTAGCCGTCATATTAAGGATAACATTCACTGTAGGGGCGGATTGAATCCGCCCGAATGCATCCACGAATGTACTTTCTGTGTGTTATCGGGCGGAAGCATTGAGGGCACTGAAAAACGATTTAACACTTACGATTTATTACTTTTACATCTGAAAATGGCTTTATTATGTCAATTAATTTTAATTTATAGATCGTTTATGTTGATGTATTAGAACTTGATGTTTTAAATCGTAACTAAAAAAAGTTAATGCTTAAAAAAGTAGGGACTTTTTCAGTGCCCTCGAAGCATTCCGCCCCTACAGTGAGTGGAAACACAATTTATCTCTTAGCTCGACAGCTGTTTGGGATTGAATCTGCCCCTGTCATAAACAAAAAACTATAAAAATAAAAAAGAATGAAATATACCTGCTTCATCCTGTTATGGTCTTTACTATCGACTGTGACTTCATTTGCTCATAACCCGATTCAACCTATATCAATCGTTCCTTGTCCGGAGAGTGTTTCTCCGGGTACGGGTAACTTCACCTTTACCGGAAAAACGGATTTTGCGGTAGAGAATGAAGAACAGGCGGAAATCGTGCGTTGTTTCTCGGAATTGTTTACTCGTGCCGCCGGATTCACACCACATGTAAAAGTCGGTGACAAGAAAGGAAAGGTCTGCTTCCTGACTGATACTTCGTTGAAGAGCGAGGCCTATCAACTGGAAGTAACCCCGAAGCGGATTACTATCAAAGCTTCGGACGGAAAAGGTTTCTTTTATGCTTTGCAAACCGTCCGCCAGTTATTGCCTGCTTCCATAGAGAGCACAAAGGTGGTGAACAATGTGGATTGGACTGTACCTGCCGTGACTGTCACTGACGAACCTCGTTTCGGCTATCGTGGCTTGCTGGTGGATGTAGCCCGTTTTTTCACTCCGAAAGAGAATCTGTTGCGTATTATAGACTGCATGGGGATGTTGAAGATAAACAAACTTAATTTACACCTGTGCGATGATAACGGTTGGCGCATTGAAATCAAACGCTATCCTTTGCTGACGGAAGTCGGTTCCCGCCGTGTGGAACGTCCCGGGAAGTCTTTTCCCGAACGCCGTAACCCACGCCAGGGAGAACCGACTGTAGAGAAAGGATTTTATACGCAGGATGATATTCGTGAAATCTTGGCTTATGCCGCCCAACGTCAGATTGAAGTGATTCCGGAAATAGAGATGCCGGCACATAGCAATGCGGCATTGGCTGCCTATCCGCTGCTGGCTTGTCCTGTGGTAGATAAGTTTATCGGCGTATTGCCGGGGCTGGGCGGAAATCATGCTGATGTTATTTATTGTGCGGGTAATGACAGTGTATTTACTTTTCTTCAAAATATTATTGATGAGGTGGTTGAACTGTTTCCTTCTAAATATATAAACCTGGGTGGAGATGAAGCTTGGAAAACACACTGGAAGGAGTGTCCGCTTTGCCAGGCACGTATGCAGAAGGAAGGGCTGGCAGATGAAGAAGCCCTGCAAGGTTACTTTATGGCCCGTATGAGCAAATATGTGCAGGAGAAAGGAAGGGAAGTGATCGGATGGGATGAACTGACCAATACGGATATACCTGAGGATGCCATTATATTGGGATGGAGAGGAATGGGACAGGCAGCATGGAAAGCGGCGGAACAAGGACATCGTTTCATCATGTCACCTGCCCGCGTTATGTACCTTATCCGTTATCAAGGTCCTCAGTGGTTTGAACCGTTGACTTACTTTGGTAACAATATCATGAAAGACCTTTATGATTACGAACCGGTACAGAAGGAGTGGACTCCGGAAGTGAGTTCTTTGTTGATGGGAGTACAAGCCTGTATGTGGACGGAATTCTGCAACAAACCTCAAGAGGTGGATTATTTGATTTTCCCCCGGCTGGCGGCTTTGGCAGAAGTGGCCTGGACACAATCGAAGCGTAAGGACTGGAAGAAATATCTGGTGGCAATGGACAAGTATAATGAACATTTGACGGAGAAGGGAATTGTCTTTGCCCGTTCCATGTATAATATTCAGCATACGGTGACTCCGGTGAATAGACAGTTGCAGGTGGCGTTGGAATGTGAACGTCCGGATGTCGATATTCGTTATACACTGGATGGAAGTGAACCGGATGCACAGTCTCCGCTGTATAAGAATAAGTTGATGGCAGCGAAATCGCTGACTGTCAAGTGTGCTACTTTCAGAAACGGACAGCAGATGGGTAAGACCTTGACGCTTCCTTTGGTATGGAATAAGGCCACTGCCAAACCGTTGCTTGGCAACAGGCCGGGTGAAAAAATACTGGTAAATGGTGTACGGGGCAGTCTCAGACAATCGGATTTTGAATGGTGTTCCTGGGAGAACAGTGACTCGGTTGCTTTTACTGTTGATTTAAAGAAAAAAGAATCGCTTCGTTCCTTATCATTGGGATGTATTACCAATTATGGTATGGCGGCGCATAAGCCGGCAAGTATCGAGGTTTGGCTTTCGAATGATGATAAGGAATACCACCGGGTAGCTGACAAGCATTTCACCGCCAAAGAGATTTTCCGTGAGGGGACTTTCAAGGACGATGTAATGTTCGATTTGAAGAATGAGACGGCGCGTTATGTACGGGTAATTGCCAAAGGAGCAGGGGCGTGTCCCATTACTCATGTACGACCGGGACAGGAAGCAAGAATTTATTTTGATGAGGTGATGATAGAATGATATCACTTCATCTACCGTAGGGGCGGAATGCTTCCGCCCAAGTGCATCCACAAATACCCCTTTCGGAGTGTTATCGGGCGCATTCAATGCGCCCCTACGGTAGATAAAAACTTTACGTTACTTATAAATCATGAAACTATAATTATTAACTATACAGTATGAAAAAAACTTTGTTATACCTCTTGGCAACTCTTTTTGCATTGCCTATACTGGCACAACAACAACCCGAATGGCAAAGCCAATACGCCATCGGCTTGAACAAACTGGCACCGCATACCTATGTGTGGCCTTATAAGAATGTATCCGATATCCGTAGCGGAAACTATGAATCTTCTCCTTATTATATGAGTCTGAACGGTAAATGGAAGTTCCATTGGGTAAAGAACCCTGATAACCGTCCGAAAGACTTCTACCAACCGGAATTTTATACAGGTAGTTGGGCAGATATCAACGTCCCCGGTAACTGGGAGCGCCAAGGTTACGGAACAGCCATCTACGTAAACGAAACGTATGAATTTGACGACAAACTGTTCCATTTCAAAAAGAATCCTCCTTTAGTACCTTATGAAGAGAATGAAGTAGGTTCCTACAAACGTACCTTCACTATTCCCACCGGTTGGAAGGACCGCCGCGTAGTTATTTGTTGTGAAGGTGTGATTTCTTTCTATTATATATGGGTGAACGGACATCTGTTAGGCTATAACCAAGGTTCAAAGACTCCTGCCGAATGGGACATTACCGATAAGTTGCAGGAAGGCGAGAACACAGTAGCTTTGGAAGTCTATCGTTGGAGTGCAGGCTCTTACCTGGAATGTCAGGATATGTGGAGACTGAGCGGCATTGAACGTGATGTCTATCTGTACAGCACTCCCAAACAATACATTGCCGATTATAAAGTAACTTCCTCTTTGGAAAGGCAACAATATAAAGATGGTATTTTCGGTTTGGAAGCAACTATAGAAGGACCGCCTACTTCAATGACCACCTTTGCCTATCGACTGGAAGACGCGTCGGGAAAGACCATCCTGCAAGGAGAACACCCTGTTAAATCCCGTGGCTTGAGTAACTTCCTGAACATAGAAGAACAACAAATAAAGGATGTAAAACCCTGGAGCGCCGAACATCCCAACCTCTACACCCTGATTCTGGAACTGAAAGATGCCAATGGAAAAGTCACCGAACTGACCGGATGTGAAGTGGGCTTCCGTACTTCCGAGATAAAAGACGGGCGTTTCTGCATCAACGGCGTACCCGTATTAGTGAAAGGAACGAACCGCCACGAGCATTCCCAGCTAGGGCGTACCGTGAGCAGGGAGTTGATGGAAGAAGACATCAAACTGATGAAACAGCATAACATCAATACCGTCCGTAACTCTCATTACCCCACCCATCCTTACTGGTATCAGCTGTGCGACCGTTACGGACTTTACATGATAGATGAGGCGAACATTGAGTCACACGGCATGGGCTACGGGCCTGCTTCACTGGCAAAAGACTCCACCTGGTTGCCTGCACATATGGATCGCACGCAACGTATGTATGAACGCTCAAAGAATCATCCTGCCATCGTCATCTGGTCATTGGGGAATGAAGCCGGAAACGGAATTAATTTTGAACGTACTTACGACTGGATGAAATCTATAGAGAAAACCCGTCCCGTGCAATATGAACGTGCCGAACAAAATTATAATACGGATATTTACTGCCGTATGTACCGCAGTGTGGAGGAATTGCTGGCTTATGCCCATCAGACTGAACCGAAAGTTTATCGTCCTTTTATCATGACCGAGTATCTGCATACTATGGGTAACAGTGGAGGCGGATTAAAAGAATACATGCATGTCTTTGAAACTGAACCCATCGTTCAGGGCGGCTGCATCTGGGATTGGGTGGACCAGTCTTTCCGCGAGGTAGACAAAGACGGCAAATGGTATTGGACGTATGGTGGTGATTATGGACCAAAAGATGTTCCCAGTTTCGGTAATTTTTGTTGTAACGGTCTGGTAAATGCCATTCGTGAACCCCATCCGCATCTTCTCGAAGTAAAAAAGGACTATCAATATATCAAATCTACTTTGACAGACCGCAAGAATCTGACTCTCAAAGTAAAGAACTGGTATGACTTTACCAATCTGAATGTTTATACACTGCATTGGCAGGTTATGGGCGACAATGGAAAAGTGATAGCCGGAGGAACCAGCAAGGTGGACTGTGCGCCTCACGAAACTGTGGACGTTTCTTTGGGAGCAGTGAAGCTGCCTTCCACTATCCGTGAAGCCTATCTGAATCTGGGCTGGACTCCCGATGAGGCAACTCCCTTTATCGGAACAGACTATGAAATTTCGTATGACCAGTTCGTGTTGCCTGCCAATAAGAACTATCGTGCTCCGGAAACCAAGCTGACTGATAAAGTGAAAATTGATATAGACCCTGCTACCGGTGCTCTGTGTTCCTATCTATATAAAGGGGTGGAAATGCTTTCATCACCCGTCGTACTCAGCCTTTATCGTCCGGCAACCGACAATGATAACAGAGAAAAAACGGGTGGAAGCAAAGTTTGGAAGAAAGAAGGTTTGGATGCTATGATACAAAAAGCTATATTTGTCAAAGCATCTGAAAAAGGTGGTAAGGCTGAAGTGGAATTACTGGATGCAAAAGGCGGAAAACTGGGGAATGCAACCTTCATTTATACACTGAAAGGTGACGGGACATTGAAAGTGGAAACAACTTTTGTTCCCGATACTTCCGCAGTAACTGCACTGGCAAGAGTAGGACTGGCATTCGAGATGCCATATGCCTACAATAAGGTTTCCTATCTGGGACGTGGCGATCACGAAACTTATGTAGACCGTAACCAGTCCGGACGTATCGGCATATACCATACAGATGTAGAACGTATGTTCCATTACTATGTAAAGCCGCAGGCTACAGGGAACCGTACGGATGTGCGTTGGATGGAGTTGTCAGATAAGTCGGGTGAAGGTTTGGCTTTCCGTTCGGACAAAGAGTTTCAGTTCAGTGTTATTCCGTTTGCGGATACGAATGTAGATAAAGCTACGCATATGAATGGGTTGGAGAGGACAGGGATTGTGACTGTTCACTTGGATGCAGCACAGGCGGGAGTAGGTACTGCAACTTGTGGCCCGGGTGTATTGCTGCAATATCGCGTTCCTGTGGAGAAGCATACGTTTGAGTTTATGATTCGTCCATTGAAATAACCTAGTAATAAAGAAAGATGAGAAAAACGATTCTAACCGCAGCCTTACTTTGTGCTTTTCTGGGAACTCAGGCACAAGAGTATTATGAGAAACAGGTAGCTTTTCCCGCAGGAGCAACTACCGAACAGAAAATAGACATGGCTTCACGTCTGGTTCCTACTCCACAACAGCTGGCATGGCAACAAATGGAGTTCACTTGCTTTCTCCATTTCGGTATCAACACTTTTACCGGCCGTGAATGGGGGGATGGCAAGGAAGATCCTGCTATCTTCAACCCTACCGAACTGGACTGTGAACAATGGGTACGCGCTCTGAAAGAAGGCGGATTCAAAATGGCTATCATCACCGCCAAGCATCATGACGGTTTCTGTTTGTGGCCTACCAAAACTACCAGGCATTCCGTAGCCTCTTCTCCCTGGAAGAACGGCAAAGGTGATGTGGTAATGGAGCTCCGCAAAGCTTGTGATAAGTACGGATTGAAATTCGGTGTCTATCTTTCTCCGTGGGATCGTAATGCGGAATGTTACGGGCAGGGAGAAGCCTATAATAAATTCTTTGTCGAACAATTGACTGAATTGCTTACCAATTATGGCGAAGTGCATGAAGTATGGTTTGACGGTGCGAATGGTGAAGGACCTAACGGAAAGAAACAAGAATATGATTGGGATGCCGTATTGAAAACCATTCGTCGCCTTCAGCCCAAGGCAGTAACCGCTATCATGGGTGACGATGTGCGTTGGGTTGGCAATGAAGGCGGTTTGGGTCGTACTACAGAATGGAGTGCTACCGTATTGCCTCCCAGCAGTTATCAGCGTAGCGAGGAATTGGAAAACAAATTGGGTATAAAGGCCATGTCGAAAGATCTCGGCAGCCGTGAATTGGTAGCGGAAGCTTCCGAACTGTTCTGGTATCCGTCCGAAGTCGATGTATCTATCCGTCCGGGATGGTTCTATCATGCCGATCAGGACAATCAGGTTCGTTCATTGGCCAATCTGGTCAACATTTACTATCGTTCTATTGGCTGTAATTCTGTTCTGTTGCTGAATATTCCCCCTGACAAGCGCGGCCTGATGCACGAGAACGATGTGAAACGCATTAAGGAGCTGACTGAATATATCAAGAAGACCTTTGCCGATAATAAAGTCGAAAAGGGTAATACGGCATGGACTGCCAAGGTGGGAGATACAAAGGAATATAAGGTAAGGAAGAATGCATTGGTCAATACTTTTCTGATTCAGGAAGATATTGCAAAAGGTCAGCGTGTGGAGGGCTTTACTGTAGAAGTATTTACCAATGGTGCATGGCGTCATGTAGGTGAGGGGACTACGGTGGGATACAAGCGCTTATTGCCTTTCTCGGACAGTAATGCCGAAAAAGTAAGAGTGACAGTCACGGGTTCCCGTGGCAATGCGAATATCAGCAACGTTGGTCTGTACTATGCTGAGCCTTTGGTGGATAAAACCATGAAAGTAACCTTGAGTGATGTGCCTGTAGATGATTGGAAAACAGTGGGCATGGATGCCGATGCAGCTATCGACGGCAAACAGGAAACTGCATGGAAAGCCAATGCTTTAACTCCTTTGGTGGTTGATATGGGCAAGGAAATTGAAATAGCCGGTTTCAGTTATGCTCCTGCTCAGGAGGAAGATTTGACAGGAACGATCTATAAGTATAATTTCTATGTCAGTCAGGATGGCAAGAACTGGACGAAATGTGATGCCGCAGGTGAATTCAGTAACATCATGCACAATCCTGTCCCTTATTTTGTACGTTTCGGAAAAACTTATCCGGCACGTTATTTCAAGCTGGAACCTGTTGCTGAAATTAATAATAAGGCGGTAACTTCTATCGGTGAGGTAGGTGTATTGTTGAAATAATGATTTTGTGAATTTGTATAAAGGAGGTGTCCTTGTTTGGCGAGGTATGCCTCCTTTTTCGGATTGTCCAAACATAAGTGTTATTTCTGGCTCGTTGGTAGCAGACATACTGTGGCTGTAAGTTCGAAGATAGATACTCCGGATGAGTCTGAGTGATAAAATCATTTTTTTTATGCCGGATTCAGTTCTGTCTTTCCTGAAATTAATTTCCCCTGTTTTTTCCTTCAAATCCGTCATTGAATTCTAATTAGCTAGATTCCAGTTGTTTGTTATGAAGCTTTTTCGCTATAATTCCGTCATTTGGATGTAAGTCACAAGTCAGCGTCTCAGGTCGGGGCTATGCCCCACTTTCCGTTTGCATTCATTAAGGTATGTTCCGGTTATCCCGTTATTCTCCCCCGATAACAGGGAAGCTAATCTTAAGCCTTTTTATCAGTCGGATTAAGCGGTTTCTTCCTTTAGATTAACTCATTTTATAAGGCAGACTACTACTTCCCACTGCAACAGGACGTACGTTCTACTATAGCAGGATGTACGTTCTACTGCAATGGGACGTATGTCCTGCTGTGGCAGAACGTAGTAATCTACCGTTTAAAAGCTCTTAACCGACGGCAAGAAACAGTTTAATCTTCCTTTAGTTTAACGTAAGTTCGATAGATGAATTATTCTGATTTTCTTATGGCTTTTCTAATTTATATCGTATCTTTGCGGTGCTCTCTATTAAAATACACGAGGTTGGGAAACCTGCCTCTTGATGACGGCAGGCATTTTTATGCCTGTCCACCTCATTCTATATGGGCGGTTTCGTACCCCCATGTAGAGTGTTAATGCACCTACTGCCTCGTGTATGATGGTGGAGAGCAATGGGACAGGCGGAACCGCTTCATTTATTTTATAAAAACGACTCCTCTTCTTGGTCCCATTAAACTTTATTCATCCACTATTAAATTAAAAGTTTATGGAAGAAAATTTGAACAATCAGCAGGTTCGCCCGGGGGACGAAACACAATTGATGCATGCTGTTTTTTCATCCGATGATGAAATGATGGCTTTCTATCTTACTCTCTATCGGTTAATGTATCCAAGTAGTTGTCTGGTGCAAAGTACGGACTATAAAAAGTTGGAAGAAATTAAAAGTATGCTTTATAAAAATGCAGCTGCCTTTGAAGTTGTCAATAATTACCAATCCATCAGTGTGAAAGAGGTGATAAAGGGATTGGGATTGCACATGGCGGATGGGAGTATTTCCAAATCCAAGCGTCTGCAAATTGCTGATGTGGCAGGCAATTTGATGAATTGCCTTTTGGAAACAACTAAAAATATCGGTCAATTCAGGACTATGAGCCGGGTGAACATGCTGCATATTGAGAATGTGACATACTTGCTGAAAAAGTTGAAAGAAAATACAACCGGGGAAAAGGAAAGTGAAGTGGTGGTGTAAGTAGGCCAAGCATGGATTCCGGAATAAGACACCGGGATAATTTTTTATCCCGGTGTCTTATTCATTTTTCTCTCGTATCAAAAACAAAATGAGATATATTTTTGAGTATTCTAACGAAATATAGGCGCAATTATACTATCTTTGTGTTAAATCGACCTTTTAAGAGAACTGGGAAAAGCATTTGTTATGAATCAATATCCGGATTTTGATGCGAAACTATATGACGATCTTCGCCGTGGCAAAGAATATGCCTTTGCTGCTGTCTTTGATCGCTATAACCGGCTGTTGTACACCATAGCCTATCGTTTCCTGAAGTCGGAAGAAGAGGCTGAGGATGCAGTGCAGCACCTTTTTATGAAGTTGTGGGAGCAACGGGAGACTTTTAGCTTTGAATCCGGCATCCGTAGTTTGCTGTTCACTATTCTGAAGAACTACATACTGAATGAATTGAGGCATCGCAGTCTGGTTTTTGAGAAACTGTATGAAATTTCCCAACAGATGGATGAGGAAGGCGGGGAGGACTTCTTAGCTCGGTTTGAGCAGAGTGAACTCAAGAAATCCTTGCGGGTTGCCATTGACAAGCTTCCCCCGCAGAAACAAAAAATCTGCTTGTTGAAGATAGAATACGGATTATCCAATCAGGAGATAGCCGATAAGATGGGAATAACGGTTCCTACTGTGAAATCTCATTACACACAGGCTATAAAGGCACTCCGCAGCGAGATAGAGTCTTTGATGATCTGGCTTCCTGTGGTATGGCTTCATTTAATAGATTGAAACGTACTCATACTTTTGTTTGGGTGAGGTGTTATTATAAATAGACGAAGAAAACAGATTATGAAGATAGATGAATCGGTAATAGATAAAGTGCTTGACAACAAAGCTTCTCCCGGAGAAGCCCGAAAGGTGGTCGGTTGGTTTGCTACGGAAGAAGGTAACAGCTACTTGTCGGAACGGCTGGACCGGGAGATCGGGGGATCTTCGGAAGAGATGCTTGAGGGTGTTCTGCCTCATTCCATTCCCGAAGCGAAGATGAAAGCGCGTTTTATGAGTGAGCTGAAACGTGGGCAGGGACACCGGACAGTCGGCCGTAAATGGATGTGGGCGGCTGCTGTGCTGTTACCGTTTATTTTCCTGAGTGCTTCTTTGTTTTTCCTGGCAACCCGGACAGGTGTTTTCTCTGAAACGGAGTATGCCGAGATAAATGTTCCTTACGGTGAACAAGTGCGGGTGATCTTGCAGGATGGAACTATTGTACAGTTAAATTCGGATTCCCGTCTGAAGTATCCCAGGCAGTTCGGACTGTTCAATCGTACGGTAGAACTTTGGGGGGAAGGCTATTTTAATGTAGCCAAAGATGAGAACCGTCCTTTCAGGGTGGACTTGCAAGGGGTGGAAGTGAGGGTAACCGGAACCCAATTCAACGTAAAGGCGTATGCCGCAGAACCCACTATTTGGGTGACTTTGGATGAAGGGGGAATCCTTTTTAAAGACCGGAATGAGAAAGAGTACCGGCTTGTTCCGGGAGAGAGTGCGGAATATAACCGCCAGTCGGGGGAGTGCCTGATTTCCCGTCCGGATAATATGGAGCAGATTTCGGCCTGGCGTTCCAACAGTCTTAACTTTTATCTGACTCCGCTCAGTGAAATTATAAAGGTGATGGAAAGGCATTATGATGTCCATTTCATCGTGAAAGACTCTGCCGCATTGAAGAACAGGTTTACTCTGTCAACGGGAAAAGTCAATGCGTCCGATGTGCTCGATGATTTGGAAGCCGTTTCGAATATCCGTTTTACGGAGGTGGAAGAAGGTGTGTTTGAAGTGAACGCTCAATAACAGGATGGCGCTTTCATGACAACACTGCCGGTAATATTAAAACGATGTGCGGAAAGGATTGCTTTTTCATTATAGAGAAGAATACGGAATAGATGTGAGTGAATGCACTTACATCTATTTTTTTTCGAAAAAATGAAAAACGGACTCATACCTTCTTTCGGGTGATGTGTTAGCCTTTATAAGAAATCCTTTTGTTTCAAACTAATACTATTGATGAAAATGAAAGCAAGAACCAAAATGAAGACACTGCTGCTGTTGGGAATCCTTTTATTTGGCTTTACTGTTTCAGCATGGTCGCAAAGAGTCACTTTAGATTTTAAGAATGAGAGAGTGGAAAAGGTGCTGGCATCTATCAAAAGTCAGACCGGTATGAGCTTGGTATTCAGTGACCAGTTGGTCGATGTGAACCGCAAGGTAACGATGCAGCTCAAAGATGTTGCACTAAAGGAAGCATTGACTAAACTTCTTTCGGGAACCAATCTTACCTTTGAGATCAGGAACAACAAGATTTATTTTGTCGAGAAGAAAGCCTCTCCCCAACCCGGTTCTAAAAAGAAAAGGGTGACCGGAGTGGTGAAAGATGGAACGGGTGAGCCTCTGATTGGTGCTAATGTCGTAGAGAAAGGCAGAAGTACCAATGGAGTCATCACCGACTTTAACGGTCATTTTGCCTTGGAAGTGGATGAATCCGCTTCACTGGTAGTGAGCTATATAGGATATCTGGCACAAGATATTCCGGCAAAAGGAAAAGGAGATCTCCATATTGTATTGAAAGAGGATGCCAATACCCTGGACGAGGTGGTCGTTACAGGATACGGAGATTTTAAGAAAGCAACCTATACGGGATCTGCTTCCGTACTGACTACGGAAAAGTTGGAGGCATTGCCGGTGGTGTCCGTGGCGCAGATGATTGAATCGAATATGCCGGGCATCAGTGTAGTTGCCGGAACCTCTTCGCAGCCCGGCGCGAAAACGACCTTGCGGGTGAGGGGAGTCGCTTCTATGAATGCTTCTACTGAACCTTTGTATGTGTTGGACGGAGTACCTATTCCCTCGTATGACCTGAGTAACTTTACCACGATGTCCGATGCAGGTGGAATGGGAGTTATCGAAACGCTGAATCCGGCGGATATTGAAAGTATCACCGTGTTGAAGGATGCCGCCTCTGCTTCTTTGTATGGTGCAAAAGGAGCTAACGGAGTAGTGCTGATCACTACCAAGAAAGGAAAGGAAGGCAAGCTCAGGGTAAACCTTGCCGCCAAATATGGTATAACCGATTTTGCCTATACGTATCGTCCGTTGATGGGAGGCGAGGAAAGGCGGGAATTGATTCATGAAGGGTTGGTTAACTTCCAGCTGGATAAGGGGGTAAGCGAACAGGAGGCGCAGCAATATGCAGATGCGAATATAGACCAGTATGCCAAACGCCTACCTCAGGGATATTCGAACTGGGAAAGCGCTTTGTTCAAGAAAGGTTATCAACAGGATTATAACCTGTCTGCCAGTGCCGGCAACCAAAATTCCAGTTTTATCGGTTCATTGGGATATACCAAGCAGACGGGGGTTTCCCTAAATTCGGAAATGGAGCGCTTTACGGGGCGTGTGGATGCGAGTAACAAATATAAAAGAGTGGAATTTGGGATGAATGCTTCCTTCTCGTGGACAAAGAACATTCACTTGCCCGAAGGGAAGTTTTATGGAAGTGCCATTTATGCATCGAAAGTGAATCTCACTCCTTCCACGCCCATTTATAATGAGGATGGAACCTATGCCAGCGGTTACCGTGAAAACAACGGTTACAATCCGGTGCTGGAAGCTGAGGTCAATGATTATTATGCCCGGACGGTGCGCACGATGGGGACGGCCAAAATAGCTTATAATGTTTGGGATAATTTGAAGGTAGCTAGTGTGTTCACGGTGGATTATTCGTTGACAAAGGACTTTTTCTTTCAATCTCCCGAAGGACGTGACGGAGCGACTTACCAGGGACGCGGACGTATGCAGATGACTGACCGTATGCGCTATACTTCACAGAGCAACCTGACTTATTCCAAAACTTTCGGCAAGCATTCCGTCAGTGCGGTCGCTGCCTTCGAGGTGATGAAGTATGATTACGAAGATTTGTATGCGGCCAAGAAGACTTATGGGCAGGATATAAACACTTCGTTGGGAAATGCAGCCGATCCGATAGATGCTGACCAAAAATTGCAGGAAGATGCATTAATGTCCTATGTGGCCAGTGTGAACTATTCTTATGGTGATAAATATTATGCCAGTTTCAGTTTCCGCAGGGATGGATCATCCCGTTTGTCTCCCGAGACCCGTTGGGGCAATTTCTGGTCGCTCTCCGGTTCCTGGCGGCTCTCTCAGGAAAAGTTCATGCAGCCGTTGAAATCGGTTTTGAGCGATTTGAAACTTCGTGCTTCCTATGGGGTGAACGGAAATCTTCCATCTTCATATTATGGCTATCAGAGTACTTATACCACGGAAAAGTTTTATAATGGAAAACCTTCTCCGTGGGAAAGTACATTGGGAAATGAGCAACTTACCTGGGAGAAAAATTATGCGCTGAACCTGGGACTGGATATCGGTTTGTTCAGCCGTGTCAATATCTCTTTGGACTGGTATACGCGTACCACGAAGGATTTGTTGATGAGCAAGCAATTAAATTCCATCAGCGGGTTCTCTTCTTTGCTGACCAATGTGGGGGAGATGCGGAATACCGGTGTGGAACTCGAAGTCCGTTCCAATAACATCAAGACAGATGATTTCAGTTGGAGTACCGCCTTCAACTTGAGCCATAATGAAAATAAAATTTTGAAACTGGCAGATCTGCCTTGGTTTGTAGATGGCAGATATATACGTAAGGAAGGCTATCCTTTCAATACAATTTATCTGCGTGAGTATGCAGGGGTTGATCCTGAAACGGGGAGTGCCTTGTATTATGATAACCGGCAGAATGAGGATGGTACTTATACAAAAAATCCGGTGACAGATCCCGGTAAGGCAAATCCGATACCGCTGAAAGATATTACACCCACTATTTCGGGAGGTTTTATGAATACCTTTAATTATAAATTCATCGACTTGTCATTCAATCTATCGTATAGTTTCGGTGGATACTCTTATGATAATGCTGCCTATATTTTGCAGGATGACGGTTATTCCATCACAAGCAATAAAAGTACCGAGCAACGCCGACGCTGGCAGAAACCGGGTGATATAACGGATGTTCCCCGTTTTGTATACGGCAATAAAAAAGGCGGTAACTACAATTCTTCGCGTGCCATTCATTCTACGGATCATATTCGTTTGAAAAGTCTGATTCTGGGATTGAATGCTCCTAAAGCATGGATGAAAAAAATAGGTGTGAACAATGCCCGTATTTATTTCTCGGGTACGAATCTGCTGACGTGGGCAGCCTACGATCAGTATGATCCTGAAATGAGCGGGGTGGTAGGATTCTATACGCCTCCATTGAAGACGTATGCTTTCGGACTGGAACTTAAATTTTAATCGTCAATTACTCTAAAAACAGAATCATTATGAAAAAGATATTTTTTATTTTAGGATGGATTTCGCTGCTTGCCACCGGTTGCGGTGATTTCTTTGATACTGCTCCCAGCAATAAAATTCCCACTGCTATCGCTTTCCGCACCGTGACCGATGTGGATAATGCAGTGAACGGACTGTATGATTTGATGTCGGGGGCCGGATATTACGGGGCTGCTATGTTTGCTTATGGGGATATGAAGGGAGATGATATGCAGAGTTCCGAGGAAAGCGGTGTATGCAATACTTGCTATATGTTCAATCATCGTCCCAACAGTCTGAATGCCGGCTCTTTATGGTCAAGACCTTTTTATATTCTTCGGGAGGCATGGAACATCTTGAATGCCATTGCCGAAGGAAAGATTGAGGGTGGGGATGAAAAGAAACTGAGTATTTTGAAAGGTGAGGCAATGGCAGTGATTGCCCTTTGTCAGTTTGATCTGACCCGTTGCTTTGGCTATCCTTATACAAAAGATAAGGGTGCGTCACTGGGTGCTCCGTTGATAGACCATCTGGTGGGAACCTATGAGAATCCTCCCCGTTCTACTGTTGCTCAGGCTTATGATTTTATTATAGAAACGTTGGAAGAGGCGGTTACATTGATGTCTGAAGAGAAAAATAACGGACGTATGAACAAGTATGCGGCCCGTGCATTGCTGGCTCGTATCTACTTGTATCATGACGATAACCGAAAAGCGTTTGATTTGGCGGACCAACTGATTAAGGATGTGGATACATCGGGAAGTTATGCACTTTATCCGCATGAGAAATATGTGGCTGCCTGGTCGGTGGAAGCCAAGTTTGGTTCAGAATCGTTTTTTGAGATAGCCAATAGTGTGGATGATACTCCGGGACGGGATTCATGGGGATATTTATTGAATTGGTATGGCTATCAGAAGGGGTTTGTCACTCAGAAATATGCGGAGCAAATGCTGGCCGATCCGGGTGATGTGCGCGGACAATTGCTGGAGGAGAACAAATATGCTGGAAAACCGGTATGGTGGTTGTACAAACTGAGAGGGACGGACCTGAAGACTGCACCGCTGGAGTGTAACAATGTGGTACTTCGTCTGTCCGAGGTGTACCTGATTGCTGCTGAGGCTGGTTGCAAGTTGGGCGGTGATGCTGCGGTTCAGGGACTTGGTTATTTGAATGAGATTGTGAAGCGGGGCAATCCCGATAACGAAGTGACAATGGCTGACTATACTTTGGACCGTGTGTTGGATGAACGGAGCAAGGAGCTGGTAGGTGAAGGACATCGTTTCTTTGACTTGTTGCGCAATGGCAAGACTATTGTCCGTAAAGGGGGATACCATCTTCCCAGTGTGGACGAAGAGGTGGATTGGGATTTTTACAAGTGTGTGCTGCCGATACCTGAAGACCAGTTTATCTTTAGTCCTGAGATGGAACAGAATCCGGGATATCCCAAGAATTGACATGCTATTAATCATTATTTAAATATATACGTATGAAAAACAGAATAGTAATATTTGTGGTATTTGTGTGTTGCTTATGGACTATGCCGGGAATAGTACGGGCGCAGTTGTCCATTCATCAGTTTGACCAGTTAATGAAAAAGATTGATGATGTCCTGTGGTACGAGAAAGTGGGTGATATTGCCCATGTAGATAAGGTAATATTATGTGGACCACCGCGTTGGAAGGAGTCCAATCCCACTTCGATGAGCGCCGGTAATGAACTTAAATTCAGAGCCTATATCTTTGTTCCCAAAAGTGTGAAGGAAAACAAGAAATATCCGCTCATCGTATTTCCGCACAGTGGCGTGCATGCCGATATGGACACCTATTATGCCCATATCATCCGTGAGCTGATAGCGCAGGAATACATTGTGGTAGCGGCGGACTACCGGGGAAGCACCGGATACGGAGCGGGAACATACAATAATATAGATTATGGTGGATTGGAAAACGAAGACGTGTACATCAGCCGTAACTATATGGTGGATAATTTCGATATTGTGGACGGTAATCGTGTGGGGATCATGGGATGGAGTCATGGTGGTATGATTACACTGATGAATCTTTTCAATTATCCGGGACAATATAAATGTGGCTTTGCAGGCGTTCCGGTTTCGGATGTAATCATGCGTATGGGATATGCCAGCGACAGTTACCGCAAAATCTTCTCGGCCAAGAATCATATCGGACAGACCGCCAAGGATAACATAGCGGAATATAAACGGCGTTCCCCTGTGTGGCATGCGGAGAAGTTGAAAGATCCGTTACTTATCTATACCAATACCAGTGACGATGATGTGAATGTAGTCGAGGTGGAATCGATGATCCGTGCCTTGAAAGCAGAAGGCAAGAAGTTTGAATATAAGATATTCGAACGGGCTCCCGGTGCGCATAGTTTTGACAGGCTGGATACTTATGAGTCAAGCAAGATTCGCTTGGACATTTATAAGTTTATGGGCCGTTACCTAAAGCCCAATAAACCATTCGGTTCGGTGAAAGAGTTGCGTAAAGCAGCTTATAAGTTCTGATAATTAACTTGGTGACAGGATAATGGATGGCCGGTTGCTTCCTGTAAATGGGGCAACCGGCCTTTTTATGACTCTTCGGATGGATAAAAATGAATGAATATTCATCTTGTATAAAAGATAAGTGGAAATATGGATAAAGTGTACGGATAATAAGTGATAATTAAACTTTTTGAATATCTTAGCGGCTTGTTAGCTTTCAGAACGTAGTTATACATTGGTAATGAGAAATAGATCATGAAAAACACACGCTTATTATTGGTTATTTGGATGTTGTTCTTGGTTTTACCTCAGGGGTATTCACAAGAGAAAAAGGAAGATTCATCCGTATTAGGGCAAGTGAACGGCTTTTTGAGTAAACATGTGAAGCTGACTGCCTACGGTCAGTTCGGTTATAGCTATACGGACAGGAAAGACTTGGATGTGAGGCAGGCGGACAATCAGTTTTTTGGAAGGTTGGGGATGCTGATCCTTTCGGGAGATATCACGGATAAACTGTCGTGGATGGTTCAGTATGAACTGTTTACTTCACAACTGCTGGAACTCTATGCTTGTTACAAACCTTATTCTTTTTTTCAGGTCAAGGTAGGTCGGATGAAAACCTGTTTTACATTAGAGAACCAGATGTCACCTTCGGTTTATGAAACGGTAAACTTCAGTCGTGTCATTGAGCGTCTGGCAGGTTTCAGTGGAGATGTATGTGGGAACCAAGGTGGCCGTGATATGGGTTTGCAGGTGGGTGGTGAGTTGTTCAAGACGTCTTTCGATGATTATTTTCTGGAATATCGGGCAGGTGTATACAATGGTTCCGGACTCAGCATGAAAGATCATAATGATGCAAAGGATTTTGCCGCATGGTTCACTGTGCAGCCTGTCAAAGGATTGAAGATGGGTGCGTCTGCCTATATCGGAAAATTGAATGATGATTATACGGTGGTAAATGATGAAACGGGGGAAGAAACCATTTATAATGCAAATATGAAACGTAACCGCATGGCACTGAGTACCTGTTATCAGACCCCTCGGTTGACTTGCAGGGGGGAATACTTGTGGGGAAAAGATGGTAGTATCAACCGCAGAGGTTTTTATGCTTTAGGACATTGGTTTGCCGTTCCCTCCCGATTGGCGGTTGTGGCAAAACTGGAGCGCTATGAAGCTGATACGGCAGTCTCTGATTCAGAAATGATTTATACAGTGGGAGGCGCTTATCATATAACGCCGAAAACGCGTATCATGCTGAATTATGCGCATTTTAGTTATGAAAAGAGTGTTTCGGTCAATGAACTTTGGGCGATGCTTCAAATAGGTTTCTGATAGTACAATATGCAATGTTTGTATTGTGTCTTTTTATACCTTGTCGTGTTTTATAGGTTGCTCAAAGTCGTAAATACGTTGGATGTTAGATCTTTTTCTATATTTTTTCTTCACTATTTCTGAAAGTAAATATTTAATCTTTTGACTGAAATAGTGAGAGCGTGAGGCAGAACTTGGCACAAGATTTCACAGAACTTGGTGCAGGATCCGGCAGAACTTGTATCAAGATTCCAGATACTATGGTAGGGAAAAATGCAGCTTTTTGAAACCGGACAAGAATTCTTGGACAACCTTTCCCCCATAATTATCGGGGTAAGTCTTCATCTCTACTATTTTTCTACTGCCCTGTAAACGAGTGCTTAAAGCATAAAAAAAAGCAGTTACATTTAACTGTAACTGCTTTAAAGTGAAAAGCTTACTTTGTGGTGCCACCAGGAATCGAACCGGGGACACAAGGATTTTCAGTCCTTTGCTCTACCAACTGAGCTATGGCACCAAAATGGTTATTGGTAGAGCTTTTCACTTTGTAATAGAGCACCTCTCAGAAACTATTGTTTCTTGTTTGCGGTTGCAAAGGTAGGCATATTTTTTGATTCTACAAATTTTTTGCAAATTTTCTATGAAATTCTTTTTGATTTCAAAAAAATGCTTTACCTTTGCACTCGCAAAACAGAAACGGAATGTAGCGCAGTTGGTAGCGCACTACGTTCGGGACGTAGGGGTCGGGCGTTCGAGTCGCCTCATTCCGACACTGTAAAGGATAAGCCACTGAAGTTCAGTGGCTTATCTGTTTTTTAGAGATTAAGCCGGAACAAATACGGGACACCCTATTTCATGGGTCAAATTCTATTCTCGGATTATGATGCTAACATCCTACCAGCCGAATATTTTTTGTGAAAGTATATAGGGAGGTAAAGACTTTTTCGTTATTTTTGCTTTTGGCATGATAAAACTGATTTTGTTTTCCTGTTAACCCTTAGGACCATAAGATACCTTCTTGATGGTTTCTTTAAGCAAAAAATAAGAATTGATGAATATGAGAAATTTGTTTTTGACTTTGGCTTTCGGCCTATGTTCCGGCGCATTCGCCCAAAATACGACTGTTTTTGAATCTCCCATTATGGGGTGGAGTTCATGGAATACCTATCGGGTTCATATCAATGACACCTTAATAATAAGACAAGCGGATGCTATGGTGCAAAAAGGACTGAAAGAAGTGGGCTATTCCTATGTAAATGTAGATGACGGTTTTTTTGGATGGCGGGATGAAAAAGGAGTGATGCAAACACATCCCGAGCGTTTTCCGAACGGATTAAAGGGAGTGGCTGATCATATTCATTCTTTAGGATTGAAAGCCGGTATTTATTCGGATGCGGGAAGCAATACCTGTGGCTCTATCTGGGATAAAGATATGAACGGCATAGGTTCCGGTTTGTACGGACATGAATTTCAGGATGCCACGTTGTATTTTAAAGAGTGGGGATTTGATTTTATCAAGATTGATTATTGCGGAGCCGGTCAGGAATTGAATCTGGAAGAAGAAAAACGATATACCGAAATACGCCAGGCTATAGATAATCTGGGTTGCGGGCATGTTTCTATAAACATCTGCCGATGGGCTTTCCCGGGTACTTGGGCCAGAAACCTTGCTCGTTCATGGCGGATTAGTGCGGATATCCGTCCGGAATGGAGGTCGGTGAAATATATCATCGATAAAAACCTTTATCTGTCTGCCTATGCCGGAGAGGGTCATTATAATGATATGGATATGCTGGAAATAGGCCGGGGCTTAAAGCCTGAAGAGGAGGAGGTACATTTGGGGATGTGGTGCATTATGAGTTCGCCTTTGCTGATAGGATGTGATCTGACAACCATTCCGGAAGCATCATTAAAACTGTTGAAAAATAAAGAACTGATAGCTTTGAACCAAGATCCTTTAGGATTGCAGGCATACGTAGTTCAGCATGAAAATGAAGGGTATGTGTTGGTGAAAGATATAGAGTGGAAGCGTGGCAATGTGCGTGCGGTTGCTTTATATAATCCTTCGGATGCGATTTGCAACTTTACAGTCCCGATGGATATTTTGGAATTGGGAGGAAAGGTTAAGGCACGCGATCTGGTGAAACAGCAGAATCTACCGGAGATAAAAGGGGGTGTCTTGAATCGGGAACTGCCTCCCCATAGTGTGCTGATTTTACGTATGGAGTCCGAGAAGAGGTTGGAGCCGACTGTTTATGAAGCGGAATGGGCCTATCTGCCTTGTTTCGATGATTTGGGAAAGACTCCGAAAAGCATCGTATATGCTCCGTTACATGAAGCATCCGGAGGCATGAAGGTAAGCTATCTGGGAGGGCGGAAAGAGAATTTTGCAGAATGGAAAGAAGTGTATAGCGAGCAGGGCGGTGAGTATGAAATGACTATCCGGTATGTGCCTAAGGCAGACCGTAAGCTGGAAGTCTGTGTGAATAATGAAAAAAGGATTCTTCTTGATTCGCTGTCGGCGGATGAGACTCAAAAGATTGCTTCGGTGACTGTTCCGGTGCATTTGAAAGCAGGGAATAACAAGGTACGTATGGGAAGCTCATTTTGCTGGGCTCCGGATATTGACTGTTTTATTTTGAAAAAAGTAGGTGAGTAAGCTGAGAAGATCCGTCTTTCTGAAGTGCCACTTTGTTTTTACCGGATGTGAAATGGAGATATTACGCCTCATCCAACGAGGGCTTTTAAGCAAGGAAATTGCCGATAAATTATGTATCAGTATTCATACCGTTCATATTTATCGGCAAAATCTTGTTGCGTAAGCTGGGAGTACAAAACTCCCTGGAGGCGATACGGCGGGACAGAAGTCGGGGTTGTTAAGCTGATTGCCCGGTTTTTTCATCGAGTCAAGGCATCCATTCTACCACTCCCGTAACAGGATGCTGCTTTCTCCATTCCTTAAATCCGCTATAATCCCGCACCCCATCCCGGATGACTGCCTGATAATATTCCACTCCGATAATTTTCTCGGTTTCCGGTGTTTCATATTTTAATCTCAGAATGGTTTCCCGTATTTCATCGGTCATAATTTCCGAAATGCGCTGGGCCACCTTTTCAAAATAACCGTCATAACGTGAACCTTTCCGGATGTGAATCATATCCATCTGCCAAAGTTCATTTTCTTCGTTCTGATACCATGCATGCCATTCAATACAGGCTTCGGCGGTATGCAGCAGATTGGCGCATTCTATCCTTTTGACGGACGGATTCTCAGCTAGTCTGGCCATTGCCAGAAAGCTGTCCGCCAGAGTTAAGGGTGATGAATAAATGTGGAAATCAATATCCCTATGTTTCATTAGCAGCCCTGTCTTGAGGGAACCTACCAGATTGATTTTTGCACCGGCATCTTCCCATATCTGGATGATGTTCGTGTTTTTGATAACTTGCCAGGCTTTCTCCTGGTTCTGTTTGGCAATGTCGAAAATATTCATACGCTATCTTTTATGGTGAGTTTGCAAAAGTAGAGAAAAACTTTCAAACTGAAGATAGTTATAAATAACTATTTATTGCCGGGATGAACCAGGGGAAAGGATGTAGCAAGGAACCTAGTAATGCTTCCTTTTCAAAGTAAATGACGGATTGTATTCCCAGCATGATGACAAACAGGTATTCGGTTGTCATATATACCGCTAAAGGTGCATGTACACAGTAACTTAGCCATGATGGCTTTTTAAAATTTGTTGTTGGCAAATGTAGTGATTATATTCTGATATTTCGTTCCTTTCTTCCGATAATTTCAGGGTTGAAGATGATTGGAAGCATTCATGAGGTTGCATCAAAAATAAGTCAGCCATCATTTTATCATTCTATATAAAGATGGAGAATGATAAAATGATAGTGTTGTCAGAACTTTAATTCCCGTTTTGCAGTCAGTCTGCGTATAATCCTACATGATTTCCCTCGCTATCGGCAAATACGGCAAAGTATCCTTTTCCTTCCGCCTCTATTTTAGTAATGGGAATGACTACGGAACCTCCTTTCTCTACTACTTTTCGGAGTGTCTTTTCCAGATTGTCACAATGGAAATGAATCAACACTCCATCGGCAGACGGATGGAAATCGGCAGCATAGGAGACGGCGCCTGCCGCCTTTCCTTGTTCGGTGAAACAAGCCATTTTCTCTGTCTCACATTCGAAGACATCCAGTTTCACATTCAGAATTGTTTCATAGAAATCAACGGCACGTCTGAAGTCGGCTGCCGGAATCTCAAAAAATGCAATTAAATTTTTCATCTTGTTCTTTTTTACGGGTTATTACTTCGTCTTTGAAAAGACAGGGCAAAAGTAAGTCAATCCCTTTTGGTTTGATAGAAGAAAAGAGACATCTTCACAGATTGGAGAAATAGTCGGAGTACGGAGCACACACTGCCAGATACTCCATCGGTGTATATCCCGAAAACAGTTTGAACTCTTTTATCATGTGTGATTGGTCCGAAAATCCGCAACTGTAGGCTATCTGGGCAAAACTCATTTGTGGATTTTGTTGCATCATGAACAAGGCTCTTTGCATTCTTACGATACGGATAAAATCTTTGGGCGACGTGCCCACATATTCTACAAAGATACGGGAAAGCTGTTTGGTACTTAAACACGCTGTGTCAGCCAGCAGGCTGATGTCTGCTTGTGGCCGGTTGTTTATATCACTGAGAACGGACGAAAGCCTTTTTACATTATATTCGGGCAGTGCGGATAGTCTGTGATACAGGAATTGCTCGATGAACTGAATGCAAACATCATTATTTTCCGTATCGGTGATTTTTCTGGAGAGAACAGCCAGTTCCTTATCTTCTATATCTTCTATCGCTACATTTTCTTCCCGGAAAAGATGGATGGGGGTTTCAAAGAATACTTTGGGTGCATAAGGCTGGAAAACTACCACAATCATTTCGATATTCCCTGTGGACTGGATATCGGTGAATCCCGTTGTCTGGCCACAAATGAAAGATTGAGGCTGAAGTTCCTTTTCTTTTAAGGACAAGAGTTGCCTGCCTTTGTGGAATACCATCTGCATGCAGCCTGTGGGCAGCGTGCGTTCCGATACGGTATCTGCGGAATCGTCCTGCAATATCCAGTAATACCGGATATAAGGTTTTAAGACAGGCGAAGGCTGGATGATTCTGAATGACTGCATGGCACAAATATATAAATCTTAATTAATTGTGGCAAAATTAGTCAGATAGATTCTGGTTGTATAGTAAAAAAGGGACATTCATCACCGATGAATAAAAAGACTTGTGGCCGGTTACAAGGATTCGAACGATGCTTGCACATACCTCATATATTCTTCATAATCAATGTATCTTCCACCCATTGACTTTAAATGCGGCGTTTCAAACTGGCAGTCTATCAATGTCCCGCCCAGTTCTTGAAAAGTAAGTGCCAGATGGATAAGCGCTAATTTTGATGCGCTGGGAACCAGTGAGAACATACTTTCACCAAAGAAGCAGCTTCCTAAGGTTACACCATAAAGCCCCCCGACCAGACGCTCGCCTTCCCAGACTTCCACGCTGGCTGCAAAACCTTGTTCGTGCAGGCGGGTGTAGGCTTCCATGATATCCTCGCCCAGCCATGCACCTTCTTGCTCCATACGCAGGTTGCCGCATTGCCGGATTACTTCAGAAAAGGCCCGGTTGAAGCTGACGCCGTATTGCCCTTTGTTGATGAGTGTACGCATAGAGTGGGAAATATGAATTTCGTCCGGAAAGATAACGAAACGCTGTAGCGGACACCACCACTGGATCTGCTTTTCCCGAAAAGCATACCAAGGGAAGATGCCGTTGGAATAAGCAAGGATAAGGCGGTCGACGGAAAGATCGCCGCCTACTGCCAGTAGTCCGTCAGGTTCACCATAATGGGGATCGGGGAAGCCCAGTCTTTGGGTTAGCTGGAATACCATAAATGTACTTTTTTTATTGTCGTTTCAGGAACCTTGTTTGGTGATGATTTGTAGGCTCAGCTTTTCATTTTCTATTACTACCTGCACCTTCCCACCGGTTTTTAGTGTACCGAACAATATCTCGCGCATCAACAGTGGTTTCAGTTGTGAAGCTATCACACGGTCCATTTCCCGGGCGCCATACTCTTTGGTGAAGCCCTGTTTCAGCAAGTGGTGGTGAGCTTCCGGACTCAGTTCCATTTCGACATGCCGCACTGCCAGCTTGTTTTTCAGCTCGTCCAGTTTCTTGTTCAGAATGAGAGAAGCCATTCCGTAATCCATATCATGGAAAACGACTGCTGCGGATAACCGATTGATAAATTCGGGCTTGAAGGTTTTCTTCACCTGTTTCAGCATCGCTTCTCCGGCAGTGGTCTGTCCGCTGAAACCAATGGAAGCTTGGCGGGCAAACTGCGCTCCGGCATTGGAGGTCATGATAAGCACCACATGCCTGAAATCCGCTTTACGTCCTTTGTTGTCCGTCAGTACGGCATAGTCCATCACTTGCAGCAGGATGTTGAATACATCGGGATGTGCCTTCTCTATTTCGTCCAGCAGCAGCACACAGTTGGGGGTCTTGCGGATGGCATCCGTCAGCAGGCCGCCGTCTTCATACCCCACATATCCGGCAGGTGAACCGATGAGTTTGGCTACCGTATGTTTTTCCGTATATTCGCTCATGTCGAAGCGTTGCAGGGCGATGCCCAGTTCGGAGGCCAATACTTTGGCTACTTCCGTCTTTCCCACTCCGGTAGGGCCTACAAAGAGAAGGCTGGCCAACGGTTTGTTTTCATCCAGCAGTCCGGCTTTGGACATTTGTACGGCCTCCACCACCTGACGGACAGCCTCTTCCTGACCGTATATCTTTGCACTGATGCGCTGGTGCAAGGTTTCCAGTGAGGCATTGTCCTCTTCTTTCATGGCCAATACATCCACTTTGCAGATACGTGCCAGTACATCGGTAATCAATGCTTTGTCTACCGCCTTCTTTTCTGAGTCTGTGGGATGGATCTCACGGTAAGCGCCTGCTTCGTCCACCAGGTCTATGGCTTTATCGGGCAGGAAACGGTTATTGATATACTTTGCGCTGGCTGTTACGGCATACGGTATTACCCCTTCTTCATAGACCACTCCGTGAAATGTCTCATATTTTTCTTTTAACCCTTCCACTATATGAATCGCTTCTTCGATTCCGGGTTCCTGTATGTCAATCTGCTGGAAACGCCGCAACATTCCTTTGCTGCGCGAGAAGTACCGGTTGAACTCTTCGTAGGTGGTAGAACCGATAAAGCGGACATCTCCGCCCTCCAGATAGGGTTTCAACATATTGGAGGCATCCATCGAGCCTTCGCCTGTCTGTCCTGCACCGACCATATTGTGTATTTCATCAATGTAGACAATGGCGTTCCCTTCGCTGCGTACCCCTTCCATGATGGCTTTCAACCGCCTTTCAAACTCTCCCCGGTATTGTGTGCCGGCAATCAGGCTGCCTAAGTCGAGTTCGTAGATGCGGCAACCGAGCAGACGTTCGGGGACATTGCCCGTTTCGATGCGGGCGGCGAGCCCGTAGGCCAGTGCGGTTTTGCCCACACCCGGTTCACCTACGTGCAGGGGGTTGTTCTTCTCTTTGCGGCACAGCACCTGGATGGTACGTTCCAGTTCCTCGTCCCTGCCTATGAGCGGGTTATGATTTTGCAGACAGTCGTTGAGACAGGTGATGTAATTGCGCCAAGGTCCGTTCTTTTCCTGTACGGCATTTTCTTCCACAATGGTAAATTCATCGTATTGTGTCAATAACATGCTGATAAACGTCGGTATATCTTCGCCCATGGTTTCATTCAGCAGATAGCACGCCCACGAATCTTTCAAGTGCAGCATCCCTTCTACCACATGGGGGACATCCAGCTTTTCGGCTCCCGAATTATTGACTGACATATAAGCATATTGCAGCATTTTGGTGAACTGGTTTGATATTTCCGGTTTGTATTCTCTCTCCGGAGGAACGCACTCTATATCATCCCTGTTGAGATATTTGGTCAGTCTCATGGAAAATTCGACATCATTGTAACCGCTTTCGGTCATCGCGTTTTGGAAATAGGTTTGTTGCAGCAATGTAGACAGCAGATGTTCGGGTGTGATGAACTCGTGCCGGAGTTCCAGAGCTAAGGCTTGTGCGCCAGTAAACGCGTAGCGCACTGAATCGGTATTTGGTATATTCATATCTTTTTCTTTAATGTTTATTCGTCCTCCGGCGTGACGGTGAGGCGGAGGGGGAAACCTTCTTCCCGTGCCATGCGGATGGCTTTTTGTACTTTGGACTGGGCGATATCGTAGGTATAGATGCCTACTATTGCAGATTTGCTTTTGTGTACCTGCATCATCAGCGTTTCCGCTTCGGCGGTCGATTTGAAGAAGACAACGGTCAGTAGCTTGACAACAAACTCCATGGTAGTGAAGTCGTCATTGAAGATGGTAACCTTGAAGCGTCGCGGTTTTCGGAGGCCGGTGTTTTCTTTTTCTTTATGGGATGATTGTTGTTCCATATTGTAATCAATAAGACTTTATTGGGTGCAAAGGTAGGGAAAGTATTGGAAAGGTGGGGTGGGAAAGGGATGAATTTTGCATATTGTTAGCCGGAATTAAGTGACCTGATGGGAGGAATGGGTTTGTTCTACAGTTCAAACAATGTATTTCTGACTAAAAGATAATATGTTTCACCGTATAAGACAAAATGTTTCACTATGGGAAATAAAGTGTTTCTGCATAGTGAAACATTTTGTCTGACACGGTGAAACAACCGGAAGGAAAGGACGTGTCGTCCGGATGTAAGGCATGAATGATACAAAAGATACGCTTTTTACTAAAGGTGAGAGCATTGCTCTCACCTTTTTGCTTATCTCTCATACGTATCTCTCATCATTGAATGCCCCTGTACATAGGCGTTTTGGAGAGAAAGGTGAGAGAATGATAGATAAAATACGAAAAAAAGTTTTATGGAAGAGGTGAGGTCGGAACCTAGACTTTTCTATGCACGAACTGCCCGTCAATCCAAATGGTGGCGTGATCTCCCCGGAACTTTAACAGGATATAGTCCGGGTCGGTAGGGCCTCCGGGAAAATGATGGATAAACCAGTCCTGCCATAACTCCTTTTTAGTTTCAGCGTCCGAAATGACTTCCACCTCTCCGGTCATGGCAACACTGTTTCCGTCTTTGTCGAAACATACGCCTGCTTTTGGGTTGGAACGGAAATCCTCAGTCTTTACAGAGGAGCTTCCCGTTGCAAACCAGATGGTGGTTAAGCTTTCCGTTTTGATTTTACTCAGAGGTACAGGTCTGGGGTATCCTTCTGCATTGACGGAAGTGAGTACTACGACCTCGCATTGTTGAAGCAACGCTTCTGCTTTTTCTTTCAGTGATTCCATTGTTTCTCCTTTTTTAATTATATTAACGTGAGTTTGATATAAGAAAAGCCTCATTATTGAATGGTTTTTAATCAATCATTATTGGAAACCATCCACCGTAGGGGCGGAATGCTTCCGCCCGAATGCATCCACAAATACACCCTTCGGAGTATTATCGGGCAGATTCAATCTGCCCCTACAGTGTATGGAAACGTGATTCATTTCCATTCAGTTATACGCTAATTCTTATATCGAATTCACGTTATATTAAGTTTTATACGGAGCAAAGGTAAGAAACGGCGGGCCTGCCCTATTGTAAAAAAACGACTTTTATGGTTCCAGGTAAGTTAATGTCGTATCCTCCGGGGCCGATAAAGATAAAAAGGAACCGGGCGTACTGCCCGATAGGGCTTTTATTTCTTTGCCTAAATGAGCGGCGTCATAATATCCGGCTTCAATGGCGATGGATAATAAATGGTCGGATGAGGAGGAACGCAGTAAATCTACCGCATTCTTGAATTTGATAATCCGGCTATATTCTTTGGGGGAGTATCCGGTCTGATGTTTGAATTTGCGTTCAAAGTGTCTCTGGCACAAGCATATATTTTCGGTCAAGGAACGGATAGGCAGTTTCCCTTTGGAAAAGTTGATGCAGCCTACCGCATACGATATCTGTTTTTCTGTCTTGTCGTTAGTGTATAAAGCCCCGACAAGAATAGATTCTACCAGCTTGATTCTGTCTTGTATATGCGGCTGTTCACATAATCTTTCTGCCAGTGAGTCGTTAAAGATGCCTCCTGAATCGCTGGTGCTGATTCTTTGATTTCCAAGTTCCTCCAAAGGCAATTGCATAAAACGGAATAAGCCGCAAGGCAGAAAACGAATGCCAAACATATGAACACTCTCGGCATAAGTCACCAAGGTGGAATATCGGCTCATGGGACCTACAAAATAAGAACGGTAGGGTTGCATAAGGAGGCTTTCCTCTTCCGCTGTATTTGCGACTTCCCCCAAGGTGAAGATAAAATCGGTACAACCATCCGGCAATATGTTGATTTTCATTCCATATTCCGGATGGCCTTTAAACTCCCAGTATTTATCAACATAGGGAGCTAAAGGCAGGGAAGGCTGGTATTCACTATACATGCAGTTATTTTTTTCTGGCTGCGACCGCAAGCAACACTCCTAATACAATACCAAGGAAAGCGGCGAACAACACCCTCATATCCGGAGGAAGCAGGAATGTGATGGTGTGAGCCGGATACCAGAACAAAGGAATGGTTTTCTTGAATACGAAACTCCATAGTACCGCCCAATTCAATCCTACGAATATGCGTGTCATAGGGATCGGAGTAGTCAATGCCTTGAGGGAGCCTTCATGGTTACCGATATGGGTATCCGTAATTTTATGCAGCGTCATGAATACCGGAGCAAAGATGGAATTCATGGCGACGGAAATAGCCAGTGCAACCAGGAATTTGGCAAAACAGAAGTTTCCGCTCATCAGGGTGGAAGCGTGCTCCATTCCCATATATTCCAAAAACATAGGGGTTCCCTTGGAGAAGATAATCATCGCCATATTGATACCCATTCCCAGCAAGCCCCATACGACCATTCGCGGAATGATGCCGAATGTTTTGTTATAATACACTCCCGTACTGATACGGAGTCCGATCATCTCGCCCAAAGTAGCCAGTATGGCAAACTTCGCAAAACTCATGACCATGCCATGTGCGGCATTGAAGGACTTGTACCATTCATAAATGGTATCACTGACAAAAAAAGGCAGAAACAAAGCTACCACAAACAAAAGGAACAGGATATCGCTCTTTTTCATTGATAAAAATGTGTTTTTCATTAATGTTTGCGACAAACATACGAAAAAACTTGTAACTTCCTGTCAAAAGAGCATCTTTAATTTGACTGATCGGGTAATTAACCGGTAATAGGAGTATACTTTCGGACGATTTTATGCATTAATTGGTCTATGATTAATAATCGGCCGCCCCTTTATTTGTTATCTGGTCCTATTCTGTTATCTTTGTTTTTATCATACAATAATAAAGAAAGGATGTAATGAAAACAAGAGGATGGATTTTGACTGTAGTTTGCAGTATACTGTTATTGGTAGCGGGTGTAACATTGGCTTCTATGCTGTTGACCGGACAACCGGCTTTGGCAAATGAGCAGCTATGGTGGTGGGTGTTGATCAATCTTGGTGCAGTGGTTCTTTTGTCCGGGTACGGAGTGAAGCGGGGAATCCAGCTGTTGCGTATCTTTAAGATACCGAAAAGCAAACTGACACGTGAACCGGGTATTGTAGTCTGTGATTATGATATCAGTCTGAAGAAATATGCTTACTGCAAATTGTGGGATATACATCATTTCAGCTTTTCTTTGCTATTGATTATCTATGTTTGCGTGGCATTGGGCACGGGGCATTACATTATCCCCGAAGAACAAAGCTTTTCCAGTCCGATACTCATCTGGTTCTTGTGTCTGGTCTATTTTCTGGTCATGCTCCCCATCCGTCTGAATAAGATTTATAAACAAACGGTCAAAGGACAAACCTGGGTGGAAATAACCCCGGACGGACTGACGTATGACAAGACAAACCTGAAACAGACATTACAGTGGCAGGAGATAAACGGCATTGCACTTTATAAAGGTTATTGTTTCCTGTATAACCGGAATGGGTATGAATTTTTGATAGTAACTTCGGATGAAAAAGTGAAAGAATCCCTCCTTTATTATCTAAATACAAAAAAATAATAAATTAAAGCTAAGTGTTTTTCGTCAGAAGGTTGTTCATATGGTTATAATGTGTATTTTTGTAACAAAGTAATAATGAAAAACCTCTTAAGTATGAAAACACCTGTTCTCGCCCTGTTCATCGCTTTGGTAGCATTGGGAGCCTGCGTATCCAATAAGCAAACACAGCCCGCAACTGATTATACCCAATGGGTGAACCCGTTTATCGGAACCGACTTCACTGGAAATACCTATCCGGGGGCACAAGCACCTTTCGGTATGGTACAACTTAGCCCCGACAATGGCTTGCCTGGCTGGGACCGTATTTCCGGCTATTTTTATCCGGACAGCACGATTGCCGGATTCAGCCATACCCACTTGTCGGGAACGGGAGCCGGAGACTTGTATGATATTTCTTTTATGCCCGTCACTCTGCCTTATCAGGAAGCGGAAGCGCCTTTGGGCATTTATTCCAAATTCTCTCATGCGGATGAAGAGGCTTCAGCCGGATACTACCGCGTGTTACTGAAAGATTATAATATTAATGTTGAACTGACTGCCACAGAGCGTTGCGGCATCCAGCGTTATACCTTTCCACAAGGAGAATCGGCTGTCTTCCTGAATCTGAAGAAAGCGATGAACTGGGACTTTACCAATGATTCTTACATTGAACTCGTTGACTCGTGTACTATTCAGGGATATCGTTTTTCTGAAGGATGGGCGCGGGACCAGCACGTATATTTCCGTACCCGTTTCTCCAAACCGTTTGCTTCGGTAGAACTGGATACCACTGCTATTGACCTGAAAGGTAAGCGTGTAGGTACTGCCTATATTGCCCGTTTCAATTTTAATACGACGGAGGGGGAACAGATCGTGGTGAGTACTGCCCTTTCGGGAGTGAGTATGGAAGGTGCTGACGGAAATATGGCTGCTGAGGCTCCCCATAATGATTTCGATAAATACTTGGCTGAAGCCAAAGATAACTGGAACCGTCAGTTGGGTAAAATAGAAATAACAGGCGACAATAAGGACGATAAGGTTAATTTCTATACGGCACTGTATCATACCATGATTGCTCCGACTATTTATAGTGATGTGGATGGGTCTTATTATGGCCCCGATAAGAAAATTCATCAGACGGATGGCTGGGTGAACTATGGTACTTTCTCGTTATGGGATACTTACCGTGCGGCACATCCTTTGTTTACCTATACCGAGCCGCAGCGTGTCAATGATATGGTGAAATCGTTCATCGCATTCTACGAACAGAACGGCCGTTTGCCGGTATGGAACTTTTGGGGTAGCGAAACGGATATGATGATTGGCTATCATGCCGTGCCCGTTATTGTAGATGCCTATTTGAAAGGTATTGGTGATTTTGATGCTGAGAAAGCATTGGAGGCTTGTGTAGCTACTGCCAATCTGGATAACTATCGCGGTATTGGCCAATACAAGAAGTTGGGATATATACCTTATAATATAAAGGATGAATATAATGCGGAGAACTGGTCGCTTTCCAAGACGTTGGAATATGCATTTGATGATTATTGCATTGCCGAAATGGCTCAGAAGATGGGTAAGACTTCATTGGCGGATGAATTTTACAAACGATCTCAGAATTACCGCCATGTGTTCAATCCCGCATCCGGCTTCATGCAGCCTTTGGATGACAAAGGAGTATTCCAGCCTGATTTCAGTCCGGATGATTATACCGCCCATATTTGCGAAAGTAACGGATGGCAGTATTTCTGGTCCGTACAGCAAGATATCAAGGGGTTGATTACCCTGACCGGTGGTAAAGATCGCTTTGCTGAAAAGCTGGATAGTATGTTTACCTATATTCCGGTTGGTAAAGAGGATTTGCCTCTTTTCAGTACAGGTATGATAGGGCAATATGCTCATGGTAATGAGCCTAGTCATCATATTATTTATTTATACAATAAGGTACGCCAGCCTTGGAAAACTCAGAAGTATGCGGCGCAAGTCATGCATGACCTCTACTTCAATGCTCCTGCCGGGCTGTGTGGTAATGAGGACTGCGGGCAGATGTCTGCCTGGTATGTGTTCAGCGCGATGGGATTCTATCCTGTCAATCCGGTAAGTGGTGAATATGAAATCGGTACTCCGTTGTTTCCGGAAATGCTGATGCATCTGGATAATGGAAAGACTTTCACCGTATTGGCACCGGGGGTAAGCCGTGAGAATATCTATATCCAGTCAGTAAAAGTGAACGGACAACCCTATGATAAGAGTTATATTACGCACGAACAAATCATGGACGGTGCTACTGTAGAATTTGAAATGGGAGCGGAGCCGGGAAAAATTTGGTATAGGTAATGATTGATCCAACTTATTAAGAATTGCCATTGTGCAGCTTTAAAAACGGCTCTTTCCACACATCTTCGTTACCATCCACCGTAGGGGCAGGGTTTGCCTGCCCGAATACACAAAATGAACCGTTTTCGGGCGGGCAGCCCCCGCCCCTACAGCGGATAATAACGCCACCGGAATTGTTAAAACAGCGATGTAGAAAGGGGCGCTTAAAAAGGAGGCAGCTGCGCAAGCATGAATGATATAATCTATGAACGAGGAACTTGATGCGACCTATAAGGCCGTCTTTCGTCAATGCTATCCTAAGCTGTTGTTCTATGCAACACGTCTGGTCGGTGCTGAAGAAGCCGAAGACGTGGTGCAGGATGTCTTTGTGGAGTTGTGGCGGCGGAGAGATTCAGTCGTCATAGGAGAGCAGATTCTTGCTTTCCTCTATCGTTCTGTATATACCAAGGCCATAAACTTGTTGAAGCATCAGGCAATAGAAAATAATTACAGCACGGCAATGGCCGAGATTTATGAACGGAAGTTGCGATATTACCAGCCCGATCATGCTGAGGTGATCAGAAAGATAGAAGATCAGGAACTACGTCAGGAAATTTATGGAGCAATCAATGAATTGCCGGATAAATGTAGAGAGGTGTTTAAACTGAGTTATCTTCATGAAATGAAAAACAAGGAAATAGCTGATACTTTAGGTATTTCCCTGCGTACTGTGGAGGCGCACATGTATAAGGCTTTGAAGTTCTTGCGCGAACGTCTCAGCCATTTATTGCTGTCATTGATTATATTTTCAGCAAAATTGCTAAGTGTTTTTATGAGTTGAACTGTTTACTATATGAATAGGGAAGAAGAATGAGTAAACTTAACGAAGATATTATTATCAGGTATTTGGAAAACCGATGCTCGGAGGAGGATTTTGTTCTTATTAATGAATGGATGAAGGAATCTGATGAGAATGCCGGAGAATTGTTCCGCATGGAGGAGGTTTACCAGTTGGGTAAATTTCCCTTTGAGAAGGAAGATCTGGTAGCAAAAGCCGAGCGCAGGTTGGGTAAAAGATTGGAACAGGAAAACCAAAGGAAACAAAAGGTGTTCAGGCTTAGAAATACAGTACGTTATGCGGCTGCTGTAGCTGCCGTGGTGGTATTGCTTGCAGGCCTGACATATGTGTTCCGGGATAAAACAGAAGAATTGGTAGTCGCTTCAGCTGCTTATGGGCAGGTGCGTGAAATGTTGTTGCCGGATGGAACAAAAGTATGGCTGAATCAGTCCTCCGTCTTAAAGTATCCCCGGACTTTTGAAGGAAAAGAACGCCATGTCTATCTGGATGGAGAGGCTTATTTCGAAGTAGCCCGTAACCATGAGAAACCTTTTACACTGGAAAGTCCTGCGATGGATGTAAGAGTGTTGGGAACATCTTTCAACATAAAATGCCGTCCGGACAACAGTTTTGCGGAAACAACCTTGCTGGAAGGAGAAGTGGAGGTGAAAGATAAACTGGATAAAGGTAAAATAACCTTGTCACCGGGACAAAAGGCTGTCTTGAACAGGGTGACAGGGAAGATGCAGGTAAAGCAGGTCGATCCCCAAATGGAGATTGTATGGCATAATGATTTGATACCGTTTGAAAAGTCATCCATCTTCCAGATTGCAGCAGTCCTGGAAAGATTTTACGGTGTGAAGATTATCCTTTCACCGGATGTAGACAGTACTAACACCTATTCGGGGGTACTGAAAAAGAAAGACCATATAGAGGCTGTGCTCAATTCTCTGCGTAACTCTATCCCTTTCAATTATAAGAAAGTAGATGATAACAATATATTTATTTCACCGGAAACGAAATAATTTTTTAAATAAAGAACTATGAAAATCAACATGCTCTTAAGCGGCTGTCTTCTGGGATTATTGTGTTTCACCGCATGTGATTCTGAGGGCAATGAAGTGAATGATTACACCCATTATGTCAATCCTTTTATTGGCACAGGCGGACACGGACATACTCATCCGGGGGCCATGGTACCACATGGCATGATACAACCGGGGCCGGATACCCGCATTGACGGTTGGGATTCCTGCTCCGGATATTATTATGAAGATACTACTATCAACGGTTTTGCGCATACACGTCTCAGCGGTACGGGATGTGCGGACTTCGGGGATTTCCTGTTGATGCCTACTGTGGGCAAACAGCGTACCGAATTTTTAGGGACAGAAAGCCAGAAGCGTCCTTTCGCGTCGGCATTCTCTCATGAAAAGGAGCAGGCGGAACCGGGATATTATTCCGTTTTTCTGGATACTTATGGCGTAAAAGCCGAACTGACTTCAACAGAACGTGCTGCCATGCACCGATATACTTTCCCTGAAAGTAAAGAATCGGGGTTCATACTGGACATGGATTATAATATCCAGCAACAGATCAATCAGGTGATGGAAGTGGAAGCTGTGAATGATACCGTTTTACGCGGATACAAGCGCAGTGCATACTGGGCATACCGTCAGGATCTTTATTTCTATGCCGTATTTTCCAAACCGTTTACTCATACTTTATATACAGATACCATTCAGGAAAACGGCAAGGAAATTCCTGTCTGTAAAATGTTGCTGCATTTTGAAACAGCGAAAGATGAACAGGTACTGGCTAAGTTCTCTATTTCTTCTGTTGACGCGGAAGGTGCTTATAAGAATCTCCAGGCTGAGATGCCCGGTTGGAATTTCGACGGAGTGCGTGCCGGTGCCAAAAAGAAATGGAATGAATGTCTGTCAAAGATTTCGGTCACCACCGATGACGAAGACCAGCGTGCCATTTTCTATACGGCTATGTACCATGCCTTCCTCAGCCCCAATCTGTTTACAGATGTAGACGGACGTTATTTGGGGATGGACCTGAAAGTACATTCCACTGATGTGAAGCATCCGGTTTATACCATATTCTCTTTATGGGATACATTCCGTGCCTTGCATCCGTTATTGACTATAGTCGATCCTCAACTGAATACGGAATTTATCCGTTCACTCATCAAGAAGCATCAGGAGGGAGGCATTTTCCCGAAATGGGATTGTGTATCCAATTATACCGGTACTATGGTAGGCTATCATGCAGCTTCGCTGGTTACCGATTCTTATGTGAAAGGATATCGTGACTTTGATGTTCAGGAGGCTTACAAGGCTTGTCTGCGTGCGGCAGAATATGATACTACAGGCATTGTCGCTCCCGACTGGTTGATACCTTATGTAATGCCTAAGGCTCGTTATTATAAAAATACATTAGGCTATATTCCTTGTGACCGTGAAAATGAATCGGTTGCGAAAGCGTTGGAATATGCTTATGATGACTGGTGTATCTCGGTACTGGCCGACAGTTTGGGTGATACGGAGACTAAAGAAAAGTATGCCCGGTTTGCGGATGCCTATGAATTTTATTTTGATCCCGGCACCCGCTTTATGCGTGGGCTGGATAGCAAAGGCGAATGGCGTACACCGTTCAATCCCCGTTCTTCTACCCACCGTAGTGATGATTACTGTGAAGGAACTGCCTGGCAGTGGACTTGGTTTGTCCCGCATGATATACCGGGTCTGGTGAAATTGATGGGTGGAGAGGAGGCTTTCGTAGGAAAGCTGGACTCCCTGTTTACGGTTTCTTCTCAATTAGAGGGAGAGTCTACTTCTGCCGATATCACAGGATTGATAGGGCAGTATGCTCATGGCAATGAACCCAGCCATCACATTATTCATATGTACAACTATGTAGATCGTCCGTGGCGTACTCAGGAGCTGGTTGACAGCGTATTGCATAACCAGTATTTCAATGCTCCCGATGGTTTGTCGGGCAATGAGGATTGCGGCCAGATGTCTGCCTGGTATATTTTGAATTCTATGGGCTTCTATCAGGTATGTCCCGGTAAGCCGGTTTATTCTATCGGTCGTCCGTTGTTTGATGAGGTGGCGATTAATTTGCCTGACCGCAAGACTTTCGTTATCCGCACCAGGAACAACTCGAAAACCAATAAATACATTGAGTCGGTTCTACTGAACGGAAAACCGCTGGATGCTCCTTTCTTTACTCATAATGACATAGTAGGGGGTGGAATCATGGAGATTACCATGAGTCCCGTACCGACAGAATGGGGAATACAGGCGAAAAATCAGGAAATATAATTTAACCCAAATAACAATATCATGAAAAAACTATTTCTATCAGTCGTAGCCCTGTGCGTCACCTTGTTTGTGCAGGCAAAGGACTATGCAGACTATGTGAGTCCATTGATAGGTTCACAATCTTCCTTTGAACTCTCTACAGGAAATACCTATCCTGCCATAGCGCGTCCGTGGGGTATGAACTTCTGGACTCCTCAGACAGGAAAGATGGGGGACGGATGGCAATATGTATATACTGCCAATAAAATCCGTGGTTTCAAACAAACACACCAGCCCAGCCCGTGGATCAATGACTATGGTCAATTCTCCATCATGCCCGTAACAGGCAAACCGGAGTTTGAAGAAGACAAACGTGCAAGCTGGTTCTCTCATAAAGCGGAAATAGCAAAACCTTATTATTATAAGGTTTATCTGGCCGAACATGACGTAGTGACCGAAATGGTTCCTACAGAGCGTGCCGTTATGTTCCGTTTCACTTTTCCCGAAAATGATTCTTATGTAGTGGTGGATGCTTTTGACCGTGGCTCATCTATCCAGGTGATTCCCGGAGAAAACAAGATTATCGGTTATACTACCCGCAACAGCGGTGGTGTACCTGCCAATTTTAAGAATTATTTCGTTATTGAATTTGACAAGCCGTTTACATATGAAGCCACTTTCTCTAACGATGTAAAACCTGAGAAACCGGATGGAAGCGTTCCTGTGACTTTGAAAGAAGGTAAACTGGAACAGACTGATTTTCACACCGGAGCCGTTATCGGTTTCAAGACGAAGAAAGGGGAAGTGGTTCATGCGCGTATCGCTTCTTCTTTCATCAGCCCGGAACAGGCCGTTCAGAACCTGAAAGAACTGGGTGGTGACAGTTTTGAAGTATTGGTGCAGAAAGGAAAAGATGCGTGGAATGATGTATTAGGCAAGATTGAAGTGGAAGGCGGAAACTTGGATCAGTACCGTACGTTCTATTCTTGCTTGTACCGTTCATTGTTGTTCCCGCGTAAATTTTATGAACTGGATGCCAATGGGCAACCGATTCACTATAGCCCTTACAATGGCGAGACACTCCCCGGATATATGTACACTGATACAGGTTTCTGGGACACTTTCCGTTGCTTGTTCCCCTTCTTGAACTTGATGTATCCGTCAGTAAACAAGGAGATTCAGGAAGGTTTGGTCAATACTTATAAGGAAAGCGGATTCTTCCCCGAATGGGCGAGCCCCGGTCACCGTGGTTGCATGGTAGGTAATAACTCTGCCTCTATTTTGGTAGATGCCTATATGAAAGGTGTACGTGTGGAAGATGTGGAAACCATGTACAAGGGTCTGATTCATGGAACGGAAGCGGTACATCCTGAAGTCTCCTCTACCGGACGTCTGGGATATGAATATTACAACAAACTGGGTTATGTGCCCTGTGATGTGAAGATTCATGAGAACGCAGCCCGTACCTTGGAGTATGCTTATGACGACTGGTGCATTCTGCAATTGGCGAAAGAACTGAAACGCCCGAAGAAAGAAATCAAGCTTTTCGAAAAGCGTGCCATGAACTACAAGAATTTGTTCAATGCCGAATATAAACTAATGAGTGGCAGACAGCAGGATGGCACATTTGATCCTAAATTCTCACCCTTGAAATGGGGAGGTGACTTCACCGAAGGTAATAGCTGGCACTATTCCTGGTCCGTATTCCATGATCCTCAGGGATTGATTGACCTGATGGGAGGTAAGGAAATGTTTGTTACCATGCTTGATTCTGTCTTCTCTGTTCCCCCTATCTTTGATGATAGCTATTACGGACAGGTGATCCATGAAATTCGTGAAATGACAGTCATGAATATGGGTAACTATGCACATGGCAACCAGCCCATCCAGCACATGATTTATATGTATGACTATGCAGGCCAGCCCTGGAAAGCGCAATATTGGTTGCGCGAGGTGATGAACCGTATGTATACAGACGGCCCTGACGGATATTGCGGTGATGAGGATAATGGTCAGACTTCGGCATGGTATGTATTCTCTGCATTGGGATTCTATCCGGTATGTCCGGGTACGGATGAATATGTTCTGGGTGCTCCGTTATTCAAAAAGGCTACTTTGCATTTCGAAAATGGAAAGAACTTGGTAATCAATGCACCGGATAACAGCGATACCCACAGATATGTGGAGGAGATGCGTGTAAACGGAAATGTATCTACCAAGAATTATTTGAAGCATAATGAATTGTTACAAGGCGGTACCATCGACTTCAAGATGACCGATCGTCCCAATATGCAGCGTGGAACACAAGAAAGTGATTTGCCTTATTCATTTTCTAGAAACGAAATAAAAAAATAAAAGTTCCACTATGCATTTCCCCCTTGTAAAGGGGAATTTAAGGGAGATGTTCTCTTCTGGCTTGGTTCATACAAAAGTAAAGGACTATGCCAAGAGGACATCTCCTTTTCTTTTTTACTACTTTTGCCTTTCCTCTGATTTTTTTTTGAAAATTAGAAAAAAAGCCGGAAAGTGAGTAAGTGTTTTCTTTCAGCTACCTGTTTTTATTCTCGAAAGGGGGAGGAGAACCCCTTCACTGGAGAAAAAACAAATCAGTGTTAACTAATTTAATAAATTATGAAAGGCAATCAATTAATGAGAAAGCCCAAATTGCTCAGGGCGCTTTTGATTCTTTTGTTTGTGGCCGCACCTATGCAATGGACACACGCACAAATCGTTCTTTCAACTCCTAAGACTACTCTTGGAGCAGTAATCAAGAACATCAAATCACAGTCTGACTATCAGTTTTTCTATGATGACAAACTGGCCGAAACGCCGGTGAATGCCATTGATGTAAAGAACGGTTCATTGCAGGCGGTACTGGATGCAGCCTTGCAAGGCAAAGGAATTGCGTATAAGATAGAAGACAATATTGTCTATCTTTCAGCGCCCGGAGAACCTCAGACACCGCAACAGACAGGACAGGAACGTACCATTACCGGAACCGTTGTTGACGCAACGGGCGAAGCCTTGATCGGTGTAAATGTGCAAGTGAAAGGAAACCCCACAGCCGGTACCATTACCGATTTTGATGGAAACTATTCATTGTCTGTTCCCGTGGGTGGAGAGGTGTTATTCTCGTATATTGGTTACCGTTCGGAAACTCTGAAGCCTGACGCTAAGAGTGTACTGGACGTGACCATGAAGGAAGATACCCAGCAGATTGGTGAAGTGGTGGTTACCGCTTTAGGTATCAAGCGTGAAAAGAAAATGTTGGGATATGCGGTTCAGGAGTTGAAGAGCGACCAGTTGAACAAGACAGGTGACCCTTCTGTAACCAGCGCTTTACAAGGTAAAGTGGCTGGTCTTCAGATGAATACATCGGCTACAGGTTTGGGTGGTTCTACCAAAATTACGATTCGCGGTAACTCGTCATTGACAGATAATAACCAGCCGTTGTGGGTGGTGGACGGAGTTCCTTTCAGTGATAACGGCACCTCGGATGCTTCTCGTTATGGGGGTGTGGACCGTGGTAGTGCTTCAATGGATATCAATCCCGATGATATTGAAAGTATCTCCGTGTTGAAAGGTCCGAATGCGGCAGCTCTTTATGGTTCACGTGCAGGTAACGGTGTTATCTTGATTACCACCAAGAAAGGTACCAAGAAAGATGGCTTCGGAATACGTTATAGTGGTAACTTCACTTGGACGGCTATCGGCGAGACATTGGATATGCAACGCCGTTACGGACAAGGACATATTGATACAAAAGAGGCTAATACAGCCGTGTATGACAAAGCCGACAGCGGAAGCTGGGGCCCCGTATTGGATGGAAGCATGAAGGAAGCCTGGAACGGAGAAACTTATGCTTATTCCAATTATGGCAATAAGTTGAAAGACTACTTTGATACCGGTTTCTCGCATACCCACAATGTGGCTATCAGCAATGGTACGGATAAGTCACACTTCCGTACATCATTCGGATATTCCGGTAACGACGGTGTATTCCCCACAGAAAGCCTGAACCGTGTAAATGCCGACTTGAATGCAGGATCTGAATTAAACAAATGGTTCTCTATGGACGGAAAAATCTCTCTTTCGCGTACCAAAGCAGAAAATCGTCCGTTGTATGGTGATTATGGCGCAATAGCCCAATTGATGAAGATTCCTAACAATGTACGTCTGGATGACTTGAAGCAATATTCGGATGCATCTCATGTACATGTAAACTGGACAGGGCCTACGGCAAGCACCCGTAATCCTTATTACGTAATGAACCAACGACAAAACTCCGATGAGCGCTGGCGTGCCTTCGGATATTACGGCATGAAGATCAACTTTACCGACTGGCTGCATCTTTCAGCTAAATATGCTTTTGACTATTATCGCACACGGGTGGAAAGTACGAATGCAGGTGACGGTATCAACGGTGAAACGAATACTTCCATGATTACCAATGATGTGATGGATCGTAGCGAAGAGAACTTCTTCGAATCGAATGCTGAATTTATTCTGATGGGTGACCGCCAGCTGACTGATAACTTCCGTTTGGGATTCAATGCAGGTGCTAATTTCATGTACCAGCGTTCTGAAACTTTAGGGGTAGGAGTAGGTAATATGATAGATAAAGGAAACTGGATGCTGAATGTAGCCAACCTGCTGAGAACAGGTAACGAAAACGGTTACAAACGCGCCATGAACTCAGTGTTTGGCTCCGTACAGATGGCGTGGAAAGAATATCTTTCACTGGACTTGACCGCACGTAATGACTGGTCATCCACTCTTCCGAAAGAAAACGATTCATTCTTTTATCCCTCTGCCAACCTCAGTTTCGTAGTATCGGACTTTATGCGTTCTATCGAGAAGCCGTTGCCAAGCTGGGTGACATTTGCCAAAGTACGTCTGTCTGCCGCACAGGTAGGTAAGGATACAAGTCCTTATCAGTTATACAATACTTATTCTTTCAAATTTGATAACGGTATCTTGACTCCGACCAAAGACAATGTGAAGATGAATGACCAGTTGAAGCCGGAAATCGCTACAGCTTATGAAGCCGGTCTGGACATGAAGTTCCTGAACAACCGCCTGGGCTTTGACTTCACTTACTATTACAGCAAGACAAAGAACCAGATTATGAAAGTGCCTGCAGCTGCTCCGTGGAGTGGCGGACAATGGGTAAATGCGGGTATGGTAACCAATCAGGGTGTGGAATTGATGCTATATTCTACCATTGTAGATACCAAAGACTTTACTTTCGACTTGAATGTGAACATGGCTCACAACGTGTCTAAAGTGAAAGAGCTTGATCCGGCATCAAACGTGAATTATATGTTCTTCAACGGTGATGGAAACTTCCCCGTGAAAGTGGGTACACGCGCCGGACACAAATTGGGCGAGATATACGCTACTTCACTTTACAAACGTAATGAAAACGGTGACATCATCGTAGGTGAGAACGGTCTGCCTATGACTGTAACGGATGAATCGGAATATATAAACAAACCGATCGGTAACATCCAGCCCAAGTTGACGATGTCGGTATCTCCTACCTTCACTTACAAAGGTATTACCCTGTCTGCATTGTTCGATATGAAATTTGGTGGCGACATCTTCTCTTATTCCGAGATGCTGGCTACCGGAAACGGTTTGTCTAAACGTACCGAGAACCGTGGTGAGGAAAATAACTATATGATGGTATTCCCCGGCGTGACCGAAGCAGGTGCAGTCAATACGAAGCAAGTTTCCGCTTCAGACTATTATGGTGCTCTGCAAGCCGAAGACTTCCTCTATGATGCATCATTCATCAAACTGAAAGAACTGTCATTGGGCTATTCGTTCCCCTCTTCTATGTTGAAGAAGACTCCTATCAACTCATTGAATGTTTCGTTTGTGGCACGTAACTTGTGTTACCTGCTGAAGCATACACCGGGTACCAGTCCTGAGGGCGGTTATGACACCACGATGTTCTCACAGGCCATCGACTATGCGTCACTGCCGGTTACACGTACTTTCGGTATTTCTATCAACTTAGGTTTCTAATTAATAAAAAGAACTGATTATGAAATTCAAATTATATAAATCCGTAGCCTTATGCTCACTGCTGGCTTTGGCCGGATGCCATGATTTTGAGGAATTGAATACAAATCCTTATGCGCCGATCTACGATCCGACAGTGGAAGATGTATCGGCTGCAGGAATAGACATTGACTATACTTTGACAGAGAATGCTTTGGCAAGTTTGAAGGGTATGGAAGGGGCTATCGGAAGCATTTTTGCGAACTTGACTTATGAAGGCCTTTACAATGACTATCAGGTGACAACTAATTTGACACATGATATCTATGCCGGATACTGGGGTGCCAATGTGGGCAGCTTTGTGAACCAGGCACCTACCTATTCTTATTCTGACGGATGGTCGGCCAACCGCTGGAAACATTTCTACGATGATCGTAGTGCTTCTGAATACAGCCAGTTGATAAAGACATTCCATTTCTGTAACAAGGAATATTATCACACGGCTTTCTATATCACCCGTATTTATTATGCTTTCCTGTTATCTATGCAGACTGATACTTACGGAGATATACCGGTGGATTATTATGTAAAAGGAGCCATGCCTCCTGAAGAGAATGTGACTTATACACCACAGAAAGATGTTTATGGTATTATCTTCCAGCTGTTGGACCAGGCTGTTACCAATTTGCGTAAAGCAAATATTCCGGCAACCAGCCAGTATGATCTGGGTGATAATGATAAATGTTATGCAGGTGATGTGAACAAGTGGCGCCGTTTTGCCAATACACTCCGTTTACGCCTTGCATTGCGTGTATCCAATGTCGATCCTACATTGGCACAGGCCCAGGCAAAAGCAGCGTTGGAAGATGAGGCCGGTCTGATGCAGAGTCAGGATGACAATATGAAGCAGACTCCGAAACGCCAGTACATAGCCGGTGGGAATGAAAACATCTATGCTTTATTGTTCAGCTGGACCGGTAATGCTGTTTTGACAAAAGAAATGGAACGTGCTTATAAGAATCAGGCTTTGAAAGAAAATGCAACAGCCGATGCTGCAACTACTTTCAATGAAAATTCAGAAAACTGTTACCTTGACCCGCGCTGCGAGATTTTATGGTTCCGTCCTACTCCGTTCGATTCATTGACTACCAATCCTCTGCCTACAGAGAATCTGAAGAGAGATTTCAATGGAGTAATGAATGGAGAAACCAACGTAGGCGGTTCCTATCTGAATAGATACTCCGCTAACCGCTGTATCCTGTCATCTGATGCCATGAACAAGGATTATTGGTGGAACTTGGCTCGTGAAATTGTCTGGATGGGTTATTCTGAAAGTTTGTTCCTGCAAGCTGAAGCGGCTTTACGCTGGCCGTCACTGGTTGACGAAACGGCTCAGGCCCTTTACTTAAAAGGTGTCAAAGCTTCTATGGACTACTATGAGATTGATGCGGATAAAGCGAATGAATACATCAATCATCTGAATGGTGTGAAAGCATTTTCCGGTGGTAGCAAAGAGGAACAATTGGAACAGATTATCACTCAGAAATGGATTGCTGTTTTCCCGAATGGCAACGAAGGATGGGCGGAAGTTCGTCGTACCGACTATCCGCGTTATGTGCTGGCACCGATTAATGGAAACAATTCCAATGGAGAAGTAGCTTCAGGTAAACTCATCAAACGCATTAATTATCCCAATAGTGAAGCCCGTAACCCTAATAAACCGGCTAATGTGAATCAGGGTAATCGTGTATGGTGGGATGTGTCCGATACGATGAATGATAGCGGTAAGTGGCATACTCCGAATAATTTCCGCTAGAAATTGCTATCTTTGTATCCTAGGGAACATAAAAAGAAACAAAATGAAGCAAATTCTATTTTTATTGGCAGCTGTCCTGTTGTTGGGCAGCTGTGCGGAAGAGAAGAAGACTGACATTCGTTGGGCTACCTTCAATATCCGCTACGACAATCCGCAGGACAGTTTGAACAATTGGCAGTATCGCAAAGATCGTGTGTGTCAGTTTATTAAAGACCGGAAACTGGACATTGTCGGTATGCAGGAAGTATTGCATAACCAGTTTCAGGATCTTCGTGCAGGATTGCCTGAGTACGATGGCATCGGCGTGGGGCGTGACGATGGAAAAACAGCAGGTGAGTATGCGCCGCTATTCTATCGTAAAGACAAGTATGAGGTTTTGGACTCCAACACCTTCTGGCTGGCTGAGAATCCTGACAGTGTAGGAATGATGGGTTGGGATGCGGTTTGTGTCCGTATTGCTACTTGGGCAAAATTTAAAGATAAAGCCACCGGGAAGATCTTCATGGCTGTCAACACACATTTTGACCATATAGGTGAAGAAGCCCGTCGCCAGAGTGCATTGCTCATTATACGTAAGATAAAGGAAATAGTAGGTGACCGCCCTGCGGTGGTTACCGGTGACTTTAATGTAACGGATGCAAGTGATGCTTATGAAACCATCACTACCAACGAGTTTGTGATGAAGGATGCTTATAAAACAGCCGGCAGTGTGACCGGTGTGGATTATACTTTTCATGATTTTGCCCGTATTCCGGCCGAGGATTGTGAAAAGATTGATTTCATCTTTGTCACTCCCCAGATTCTGGTAAAGAGTTGCGAAATACCGGCTGAAGAACCGGAAGCTTTGCTTTCCGATCATAATCCTCAGTTGGCCGACTTGGAATTCTGATTTTTTTTAAATAGGTGAACTTACGCCGGTAGAGTCTTTAATGGGGCTTTATCGGCGTTCGTTATTTTAGATGATCATTGATTTGACTTAATCAATTGATGAATAAACACTTTGCAGAGTTTTTGAATTGCAGTGGTAACGATTTGGCAACTGTGCGTATTTCAGCGATTTGCAGCAATCTACGTTCAAATAACTCGTTTCATGCAAAAGTCCCAAATCAATTAAGATACGTGTGTTGGAGGTTGCAATCTCTGTGATGCAACCCCCAATTTGGTTAATACCCCTATGGATTGTTACTTTCATTGATTCTCTGGGTAAAATGAATAATTGTCAAGATAGCCAATCACCTCTACATCATGATATTTTTCATTTTTTGCACGAGTTACACCATTGGAATGAGGCCATATAGCAATGCATCTTACTTTTCCACACCATGCTTTGCCAGTGAGCAGGGTGGTTAATTCTCTAAAAAAAACATCTTCTTCGGCAATGAATTTCGCAAAGATTTGCGCTTGATTCATTACGTCTGTAGTTCTTTTTGATTTAAGCTCGATCACGACAAGATTATTGCTTTGATCAATGGCTAAGACATCATTTACAACCTTTTGTCCTTTGGTTCTTGCAGCAAATTCAGACGTAATAAATTGTAACCCTTCACCAAATGGAAGCTTATTGTCATTGCGAATAGCATAGTTTATAATCCATGCTTGTAGTTCTTTTTCGGGCGTTAGTCGCTTTGGAGCCTCTGGATTAAATGTCTCTAAAATTTTTTTGGCATTCTCTTCGGTTACATTTGAGACCCCTTTTTCTGGAGTTTTAGAATCTAATGAGATTAGCGAGCAAGAGTTAATGTTCCCTCTGAAGTGCGCACTGATTTTCAACAGTTGTTCATGATACAGCTCATTGAGTTTCTTTGCTAAAATGAAGTTTTCTGTTTTCATGATATTTATTATTTAGTTAGTATTTCAATCGCTTTTTGCGCATCTTCTTTTGTAATCCCAATACGAGGGTCGATTTCTATAAAGAGTGACTTCTGCGATTGTAGCATATCATCTAAATCATCTAAAATTACGTATCGATCCTTTGTGCTACCGTTTTGGTGAATCCACTGTTGAATTTCTCGTCCCCTGCCAACAAAATCATCAGGATTACTAAAATCAATTTCCGCTGCTTCAAATATATCGGATGGGGTTACATCAATAACCTTACCCGGTAGATTTCGCTCTATCCACATCTTTTTCATGATGTCCAGCCCATCCATTTTCCACGTTGAGGATATGACAATTTCCGCTTTTGTATGCTCAATAATTACCGCTAAGTTCGCTACGGCAGTAGAGGAAAAGCAAGGACCATATTTATCACATAGGGGATAACCTTGTTCTCTCAAAGCTTTGCTATTGTTCTCTGTATTGAGGACACCATCAAAATCTAAAAATATATATTTGTTCATTGGTAATAAGTTGATATTTTGTTTATTACATTAGCTAAATGTTTTCGAACCGAAGCAGGTTCAAGTACCATAACATACTTACCAGCAGCTAATATGTCGCTATAAAATCGGGCTGTCGGATAGAGTTGATAGGTAAATTCAGCTTTTCCCTCTTCTGTTTTTGTTTCACATTGACTGGGATGCAACGGCAATGTGCGTAATAAATCTACCTGTTTGCCGTAGGCACGTATCACAACCTCGCACTTTTCGATGCCTTTATACTTCCCGATACCATTATCTAACAAATACTGCTCAGGGGAGAACTCCACTGGCATTGCAATTCACTAAAAGTAATACGCTCGGATAAGCGTATTTGCTCTACAATCCATAAATATCTTCTTAGCAGTTGCGCTCCCATTTCTATATTGATTTTTACAAAGATAGCATTTGCTTGTGTAATTCCATTGCGCAAGGTGTTTTTTATGATTTTACTCCATGGCTTTTTCATTTAAGAAATATTGTTCATCGCTTGTTATTGTGTCAGATACTCACGTTCTTTTACGTTCGGGCTGATGTGGAACTGCGCAAACGGATTTCTCGGCATTAGCCCGTTATAATGCGCACACATCACCACACCTTTCAGCCACATACAGTTGAGCCATATCGTGGCGTTCTTCAAATTACGTTCCGTTGTAAGATAGGCTGCGAACTCCTTGATGAAATCGGGCGTCAGTTTCAACATGGACATATCATTTCGCTTGTAGAAGGCTTTGATAAAAGCAGCGACATAATTCCTTGCCCTTAACATTACCTTATACGTTTCGATGGTACGGTCTTTACACACCCGTTTCATGAAGTTGGCACAATCCTTATCAAAGGCTTTGAGCAATGTTTCATACTCGCTACCCATACCTTGATAGGCATTGCGCACCATTTCAGCGGTTACATACGCTTCACGGTCGGATATACGCTGGTAATGCTTGATGATTTACGCCTTGATGTTATCTAAGACAAGGTTAATTTCTCTGGCTTCCTTGCTTTTTCCTTTAGCCTTGTTGCCTTTTGCATCCCAAAGCTCTTTCGGGATGTTACATTTGCAACTGAATTGGGCTACCGAACCATTGATTGTCACTCTTCCCATGATAGGGACAATTCCTTTTTTCTCTTTACTGCCGTTCGCATAAAACAGTACTTTGAAGGTACATCTACTCATACTCGTTTTTTTATTGCAAAACTAATTATCAACGAGTTAAACCTTAATAAGCAAAACATTGCAGAACAGCGCAAACAGTACGGTAACTGTTAAAACGATACTCTCAATCGGGTAATGATTAGAAAACCAATCTGTTTTTATATTCCTCTTTAATCTGCATTTGGGCTTTTCACCCAACTTCCCCGATTTTCCCCTAACTACCTAATACTCAAATTAAGCTGCGTTATTCTTCCATTTTTATTCGATTATTCCAGCGTTTTTGTGTAAGTTTGTATGTTCATAGAAAACGCAGAACCCTAAAACGCAGAAAGTTATGATGGAAGAATATATATCCCCGAAGAGAAAGCGCATCCCATACGGCATGATGAACTTTGCGGATATCCGATTGGATAACTATTACTACGTGGACAAGACCCGTTTCATCCCTCTGATAGAAGATTCCGACCGTTACTTTTTCTTTATCCGTCCCCGCCGTTTCGGCAAGAGTTTGACGCTGAGTATGCTGCAACACTATTATGATGTACGCACTAAGGACATGTTCGATGACCTTTACGGTGACCTCTATATCGGGAAGTATCCCACGCGTGATCGCAACAGCTATCTGGTGCTATATTTGAATTTCTCGGGAATTAATTCCGAATTGCACAACTATCGCAAGGGACTGGACGCACATTGCCGCATCACTTTTGAAAATTTCTGCAAGATATATGCTGACTATCTTCCGCAAGAAACCTTGGAAGAATTGCGTGCAGCGGATGGAGCCGTGGAACAATTGGATGCCCTTTATCAAGCATGCGCCCGTACCGATCAGAAGATTTATCTCTTTATTGATGAGTACGACCACTTTACTAATTCCATTCTCTCGGATGCAGAAAGTCTGCACCGCTATACGGACGAGACACACAAAGAAGGTTATTTACGTGCATTCTTCAACAAAGTGAAGGCAGGGACTTATTCCAGCATCAAGCGTTGCTTCATTACCGGAGTCAGTCCTGTGACGATGGACGATTTGACCAGTGGATTTAATATCGGTACGAACTATTCGCTGGCATCCGAGTTTGACGAACTGGTGGGCTTCACGGAAAATGAGGTTCGCAAAATGCTGACTTATTACTCCACTACCAGTCACTTCAGCCATACTGTGGATGAACTGATAGAGATTATGAAACCGTGGTATGACAACTATTGCTTTGCCCAAGAATGCTATGGTAAAGGTTCAATGTATAACTCTAATATGGTACTCTATTTCGTCAATAATTATATCAGAAATAATGGAGAAGTGCCTAAGGATATGATAGAACATAATATCCGCATTGATTACGAGAAGCTTCGGATGCTCATCCGCAAGGATAAGGAATTTGCCCACGATGCCTCCATCATCCAGACATTGATAAGCCAAGGCTATATCACCGGAGAACTGAAGACAGGTTTCCCGGCTGTCAATATAGTACATCCCGATAACTTCATAAGTCTGCTATACTATTTTGGAATGCTTACCATCAGCGGAACTTACGAGGGTGAAACCAAATTGACAATTCCCAATCAGGTGGTGCGCGAACAACTCTATACTTATTTGCTAAATACATACAACGAAACAGATCTTAGTTTTGATGGTTATGAGAAAAACAAACTTGCTTCGGCTTTGGCTTACGGAGGCGAATGGAAACGTTACTTTGACTACATTGCCGACTGTCTGAAACGTTATGCCTCCCAGCGCGACAAGCAGAAAGGTGAATTCTTTGTGCATGGCTTCACCCTTGCCATGACGGCACAGAACCGTTTTTACCGTCCCATCTCCGAGCCGGATACACAGGCGGGATATGCCGATTTATTTATGTTCCCTTTGCTTGAAATGTTTCCCGACATGCAGCACAGTTACATCATCGAGTTGAAGTATGCCAAATACAAAGACTCTGAAAACCGTGTGGACGAGCTGCGGCTGGAAGCCATCGGACAAGCTAATCGCTATGCTGACACCGAAATAGTAAGATCGAGTATCGGTACCACAAAACTGCATAAAATAGTAGTAGTATATAAAGGTATGGAAATGAGGGTATGCGAGGAAGTGTAATTGCTTTCGGCAAATAAAACGAAACTCTTGTTCCTTGAACTATTTTTTCCTCTACAATAAGTGTAATACTCAACTGAATTGTTTTATATTTGTATCATTAATCTATTTACTATTATGAAAACATACAGTTATTGTGTATTATTCTTGTTAGCTGTGCTGTGTGGGTGTAGCCGCCCTACAGAAGTTACATCGCCCGATGGGCATATCAAATTAGTTTTTGACCTGAATGGAGCAGGAGAGATGGTTTATTCTGTTTCCGTCAGTGATTCCGCTTTTATCAACCCTTCCCTCTTGGGCTTTGAAGGCCGTGACGGAGTGAACCTTGCCAAGGGCTTTCAAATAAAGAGTACGGAATGGGGAACGAATGACGAAACCTGGACTCAGCCTTGGGGAGAAAATAAAACAATCAGAAATCATTATAATGAAATGGCAGTGCATCTAGCGGATTCTGCGGATACACAATTGACGCTTCGTTTCCGTGTCTTCAACGACGGACTGGGATTTCGTTACGAATACCGGGTGCCACAAGTGGACAGCGTGTTTGTCATGGATGAACTTACTTCATTCAATCTGGCGCAAGACGGCAAGTCATGGTCTATTCCCGCCAGCTTTGAAACTTACGAATTGCTGTATCGCACCCTGCCCATCAGCAAGGTGGATAATGCCAATACCCCGATGACTTTCAAAACAGATAACGGTATATATGCCAGTATCCACGAAGCGGCTTTGACCGATTTTCCGGAAATGACTCTGAAGCATACCGAAGGTTGTAACTTCAAATCCGAACTGGCTCCGTGGCCCGACGGGGTAAAAGCCCGGTTTGCCGGAGGTTCATTTGTGACTCCGTGGCGTAGCATTCAGATAGCCCCCAAAGCTGTCGGCTTGATAAATTCCGGCTTGATCCTGAATCTGAATGAACCTTGTGTACTGGAAGGCGATTTAAGTTGGGTACGTCCCATGAAGTATGTCGGCATTTGGTGGGGAATGCATCTGGGCGTGGAAACCTGGACAATGGACGAACGCCACGGTGCGACCACGGCTAATGCCAAGCGTTATATAGACTTCGCTGCTGCCAACAATATAGAAGCGGTGATGTTCGAGGGCTGGAATGAAGGCTGGGAAAGTTGGGGCGGTATGCAGACTTTTGACTATACCAAACCCTACGCCGATTTCGATATGGCAGAGGTGGCACGTTATGCCAAGGAGAAAGGGATTGAAATAATCGGTCACCACGAAACGGGTGGCAATATCTTTAATTACGAACGCCAGCTGGACAATGCTTACAAGTGGTATGCAGATTTGGGCATCCACAGTGTGAAGACCGGATATGCCGGAGGTTTGCCGGGCGGTCACAATCATCATGGACAGTTCAATGTGCGTCATTATCGCAAGGTGGTGCAAACTGCTGCCGGCTATCATACCACCATCGATGCCCACGAGCCTATCAAAGATACAGGTATCCGCCGTACTTATCCCAATATGATGACACGGGAAGGTGCCCGTGGCATGGAATGGAACGGATGGAGTGAAGGAAATCCCCCCGAACATCATGAATTATTGCCGTTTACCCGCTTGCTGGGCGGTCCGATGGATTATACGCCGGGAACTTTCGATATTCTTTATGAAAAGACACGTAATTCCCCACGCCGCAAGAAGTGGAACGATTTAGATAAAGGGAACAGCCGTGTGAACACTACCTTGGCAAAGCAGATTGCCAATTGGGTGATTATTTATTCACCGTTGCAGATGGCTTCGGATATGATTGAGAATTATGAAGGTCATCCTGCTTTCCAGTTCTTCCGTGACTTTGATGCGGACTGTGACTGGTCCGAAGCATTGCAGGGGGAACCGGGGGAATTTATAGCTGTGGTGCGGAAAGCAAAAGATACATACTTTCTGGGAGCAACCACGAATGAAGAATCGCGTACACTCACTATTCCATTGGATTTCCTTGAGAAAGATAAAAAATATCATGCCGTGATTTATGCCGATGGGGAAGATGCCGACTGGGAAACCAATCCCACTTCTTATCAGATAACAGAAAAAGAAGTGACAGCAGGGGATACGCTTTCGGTGGCTATGGCAAAAGGCGGTGGACAGGCAGTGAGCTTTATGCCGGTAGCCGAAGAATGATGCTACAGTGCTACTCATCCACTGTAGGGGCGGAATGCTTCCGCCCGATAACATACAGAAAGAGGCATTAGTGAATGTATTTGTAGATGCATTCGGGCGGATTCAATCCGCCCCTACAGAGGATGTTGAACGTAAATAATAACAACCTTAAAACCTATATATAAATGAAAACGAGCGAAACACCAATTACCAAGCAAAAACGCAGTCCCATATTCTGGGTTCCCACCGCTTATTTCGGCATGGGACTTCCCTTTGTTGTTTTGAATATGGTAGCCGTACTGATGTACAAAGGCTTGGGAGTAAGCGATGCAAAGATAGCCTTCTGGACTTCCCTTATCATGCTTCCCTGGACATTGAAACCTCTTTGGAGCCCGCTACTCGAAATGTACCGTACCAAGAAATTCTTTGTCGTCCTCACCCAGATGGTATCAGGAGTTACTTTTGGTTTGATAGCCTTATCACTTCATCTTCCTTCTTTCTTTGCAATCACTATCGCCTTGTTTGCCATTGTCGCTTTTAGCGGCGCCACTCACGATGTGGCTTGTGACGGTGTATATATGGACGAACTGAATGCGCAGGATCAGGCCAAGTACATAGGCTGGCAGGGAGCTTTTTACAATGTGGCAAAGATTATCGGTACAGGTTTGCTGGTCTATCTGGCGGGTTTTTTGAAAGACCATTATCAAGGTTCCGCCGAAGATGCGGTGCTTTACTCCTGGACAGCTATTATGCTTATCTTGGGAGCGGTGATGTTCATTTTGGGACTTTATCATACCCGTATGCTGCCTTCAGGCAAGCATGCTCATTCAGTCACTTCTTTTTCGCAGAGCATGACCGAGTTGTGGGGCGTTATCCGTAAATTCTTTACCAAGAAGCATATCGTATATTATATGTGCTTTATTATTTTATACCGATTTGCCGAAGGTTTTGTGATGAAAATTGTACCTTTGTTCCTGAAAGCCGGTCGTGATGTAGGCGGCCTGGGATTGACCGAACAGGAGATTGGTATTTATTATGGAACCTTCGGAGCGGCAGCTTTCGTACTCGGTTCATTGTTGGGAGGTTATTATATCTCTGCACGTGGGCTGAAGAGAGCTTTGTTCTCCTTGTGTTGTGTGTTCAATCTGCCTTTTATGGCTTACACGCTGCTTGCCATTTTCCAGCCGCAGAGTGCGCCTCTCATCGGTGGAGCCATTGTGCTGGAGTATTTCGGATATGGTTTCGGCTTTGTCGGCCTTACCCTGTTTATGATGCAGCAAGTGGCTGCCGGTCCTCATCAGATGGCGCATTATGCATTTGCTTCGGGCATTATGAATCTGGGAGTCATGTTGCCCGGTATGATGTCGGGCTATGTCAGTGACTGGCTGGGCTATAAGGTATTTTTCATTTTTGTGTTGGTGGCTACTATTCCGGCCTTTTTGATGACATGGTTTGTGCCATTTACACACGAAGACAAGAAGTAGGAAAAAACTATTAACCTAACAATAAAGAGATATGAGTGAATTGAAGATTGTGGGCAATCCGTTGCCCGGTATGCCGTGGGAGGAGCGTCCCGAAGGTTGTAAGAATGTAATGTGGAGATGCAGTGCGAATCCTATCATTCCCCGTGATTTGTTGCCTGCATCCAATAGTATATTCAACAGTGCGGTAGTGCCTTTCGGTGAAGGTTATGCCGGGGTGTTCCGTTGCGATGACACAAACCGCCGTATGGCGCTTCATGTGGGATTCAGCAAGGATGCCGTTCATTGGGACATTCATCCGGAAAAATTGCAGTTCCAATGTGATATTCCTGAGATAGGGGAGTGGATTTATGGTTATGATCCGCGTGTCTGCTTCATTGATGACCGTTATTATGTGACCTGGTGTAACGGATATAAAGGCCAGCCTACTATCGGTGTGGCATGGACTACGGATTTCAAGACTTTCCATCAGGTGGAGAATGCTTTCCTGCCTTTCAACCGCAATGGTGTGCTGTTCCCCCGCAAGATCAATGGCAACTTTGCCATGTTGAGCCGTCCCAGTGACAATGGTCATACTCCTTTCGGGGATATTTATTATAGCGAGTCGCCCGACTTGGAATTTTGGGGACGTCATCGCCATGTCATGTCACCCGCGCCTTTTGAAGTAAGTGCTTGGCAGTGCCTGAAGATTGGCGCCGGTCCTATCCCCATCGAGACAAGTGAGGGCTGGTTGCTGTTCTATCACGGTGTGCTTCGTTCCTGCAACGGTTATGTCTATGCCTTTGGTTCGGCTTTGCTTGACTTGGACGAGCCTTGGAAGGTGAAATTCCGTTCGGGACCTTATCTTATCTCTCCGCGTGAACCTTACGAATGTATGGGTGATGTGCCCAATGTATGCTTCCCTTGTGCGGCTTTGCATGATCCGGCAACCGGACGGGTGGCCGTTTATTATGGTTGTGCTGATACGGTGACCGGTCTGGCATTCGGTTATATTCCCGAAATAATAGAATTTACTAAACGTACTTCTATTATTTAACGTGAGTTCGATATAAGAAAAGCCTCATTATCGAATGGTTTTGAATCAATCATTGTTGGAAACCATCCACCGTAGGGGCGGAATGCTTCCGCCCGAATGCATCCACAAATACACCCTTCGGAGTGTTATCGGGCAGATTCAATCTGCCCCTACGGTGGATGGAAACGTGATTCATTTCCATTTGGTGGATGATAACGTGATTCATTTTCATTCGGTTATAAGCCAATTCATCTATCGAACTCACGTTAGTTTACGGCAAGCAGGGGGCGGCCCGTCGGAAAGGGAGGCCACAATTATTTTCCGGCTATCGGCCATATTGAGCTATCCACAATAAATTTTGGGTAAGTCTTTATTCTGTTTGTAGGATATCTCTACAAGATAAAGAAATTCCGTGGCGTTTATCTGTGGAGAGGTAAAAACTAGAAAATCAATCATGTCTATTTTTTCTTTTATTTTCCTTTGATATATTGAAAAAGACTGTATCTTTGCAACGTCTATCTTCTTTTACACACAAGAGCAGTGAATCTGCTTTAACATCAGTAGTGGGCTTTTGCCTACTACTGAATGTGATATAGGTTCCGTACCCCCGCGGGGAGCATTAATGTGCCCCCAGCTGCTCTTGTGGTAAGTGATAGACAGCGGGTTAGGGCGGGACCGTTTTCTTTTTCCCCTCCTGTTTAAATACTTAATATATTATGAACGAAGACACGAACAAGCCATCTGAAGTCAATTCTACAGATGCTACAAACCTGGAAAACAACCTTTTTTCGGCAGAAGAGAATGAAGCTCTACGAGTCTATTTCGAACGCCAAGGAGAAGAACTATTGAACTGTTGGAAAAATGATTTAGGTTCTTCTGATGATTTATCTCATTATTTACTTCGTCAATTGGAACACATGAAAAAGTTTTGTACCCGTATGGAACTTCCTTGGGATGAATTTATTCCCATTCTTTACAAAGCTTTGGCTTTGTATTTTATTCATTCGCCGGAACCGAATATGCGCAAAAGAGCATTGTTCCTGACTACGGAGATGATGAATACATTTGTGTTCCTGATGCAGAACGGTACATTTATCAGTAAGATGTCATGCTTTTATCATCAACAAATCTGTTTACTTAAAAAGTGGCTGGATGAAAACAAGGAAGAATTGTCTTCGAACACTACAGGGGAGCATAAACCTGTAACTGGAGAAGCAAATATTGAAAAATAGCTTTATCTTTGCAATCCTAACGCTAGGATTTAAATGAAAAACAAATGAAAGAAGCAACCATAACTCCCTTTGCAAAGCCACTGTATGTAATGACCAAACCTGTAGGTGCAGTTTGCAATCTGGCATGCGATTATTGCTACTATCTGGAGAAAGCTAAATTATACGAAGAACAACCCCGCCATGTGATGAGCGACGAATTGCTGGAGAAATTCATAAAAGAATATATCCAGTCGCAAACCATGCCACAAGTTCTGTTTACCTGGCACGGTGGTGAGACGTTGATGCGGCCTTTGGCTTTTTATAAAAAGGCTTTGGAACTTCAAAAGAAATATGCTGGTGGTAGAACCATTGACAACTGTATCCAGACGAATGGTACATTGCTGACGGATGAATGGTGTGAATTTTTCCGTGAAAATAATTTTCTGGTAGGTATTTCTATAGACGGCCCTCAAGAGTTCCATGACGAATACCGCAAAAACAAGATGGGGCAACCCTCTTTCTATAAAGTCATGAAAGGCATTAATCTACTGAAAAAACATGGAGTGGAATGGAATGCCATGGCGGTAGTCAATGATTATAATGCGGATTATCCATTGGAGTTTTATCGCTTTTTCCGTGATGAACTCGATTGCCATTATATTCAGTTCACTCCCATTGTAGAGCGGTTGTCTAATCGTGCGGATGGGTTGCAACTTTCCTCTTTGAAGCAAAAAGAGGGAGAACTGGCTCCTTTCTCTATCACTCCCGATCAATGGGGGAACTTCCTTTGTACCATCTTTGATGAATGGGTGCTGAATGATGTTGGAAACTATTATATTCAGATATTCGATTCTACCCTTGCCAATTGGGTGGGGCAGCAACCGGGTGTTTGTTCGCTTGCCAAGTATTGCGGGCATGCGGCAGTGATGGAATTTAATGGCGATGTGTATTCTTGTGATCACTTTGTATTTCCTGAATACAAACTGGGAAACATCTATAAAAAGACATTGGTCGAAATGATGTATAGTAAGGAACAAGAAGCATTTGGAGCGATGAAACATAACAGTTTGCCGCAGCAGTGCTTGAACTGTCAGTACGAGTTTGCCTGTCATGGGGAGTGTCCAAAGAACCGTTTTATGTTAAGCAAAGATGGAGAACCGGGATTGAACTATTTATGTAAGGGGTATTATCAGTTCTTTGATCATGCAGCCCCTTACATGGACTTTATGAAGAAAGAATTTCTGGCGGAACGAGCTCCGGCTAATGTGATGGAGTGGGCAAGAGAAAGGAGAGATAAATAGAGTATTTCAGTAAGCCGGCTGCGTGGCCCAAGTAACTTAACTTACTTGTCCATTTAAGATAGCTTACTTGGTCAAGTAACTTATGTTACTTGGTCATTTAAGTTAAGTTACTTTTTCATGGTAGTAGTTTGGCTTGACCGGAAAAAATAAAAGGAGTAAAGTCTCTGCGACTTCACTCCTTTTATTTTTTCCGGTCAGATGAATTATTTTCCGTTGTATTCATCAGATACAGTTAATTTCTTACGACCTTTTGCACGACGGCTAGCCAATACGCGACGACCGTTAGCAGTTGCCATTCTTTCACGGAATCCGTGTTTGTTTTTTCTCTTTCTGTTAGAGGGTTGGAACGTTCTTTTCATTGTATATACTTATTTTATGTTATTATTCACCATGAGTAACGGGCTGCAAAATTAGTGACTTTTTTGAAATAAACAAAGAGATAACTCATTTTTAGTGATTTCTTTTTGCGTTTTTTCTTGATTTACATTACTTTTGCACCCGAAATCACAACCGTAAGTGAATATAATCTGAAATAATAATCAAATATAAGCGAAGAAAAGTATGATTAATGCTCAAGACATTAAAATCGGAACAGCTATCCGTATGGATGGCAAATTGTATTTCTGTATCGACTTCCTGCATGTAAAACCGGGAAAAGGTAACACGTTCATGCGTACTAAATTGAAAGATGTGGTTAATGGTTACGTTTTGGAACGTCGTTTCAATATCGGTGAAAAATTGGAAGATGTACGTGTGGAACGTCGTCCTTACCAATTTGTATATAAAGAAGGTGAAGACTATATCTTCATGAACCAAGAAACTTATGACCAGCATCCCATTGCTCATGACTTGATTACAGGGGTTGATTTCCTGAAAGAAGAAATGATTGTTGAAGTGGTTTCTGACGCTTCTACAGAAACAGTATTGTTCGCTGAAGTTCCTGTAAAAGTTCAGCTGAAGATTACTTATACTGAACCGGGTTTGAAGGGTGATACAGCTACTAACGCTACAAAACCTGCCACTGTTGAAACAGGTGCGACTGTGCGCGTTCCTTTGTTTGTAAATGAGGGTGAAGTGATTGAAATCGACACTCGTGACGGTTCATACGTAGGTCGTGTGAAAGCATAATCTATTTATATATTCATATAAAAAGGCGGAACTTTTTGCAAGCTCCGCCTTTTTTATGTTCCTTTGTACGGGTGGCTGAGAAGTCATAGCCGTCAAGCAAAGCGAATAAATTGCGTTTTCGTCCACCGTAGGGGTGGAATGCTTCTGCCCTATAATACAAAGAAGCATGTATTTGTAGATGTATTCGGGCAGATTCAATCTGCCCCTACGGTGGATGTTTTCTTTGGCTTGACGGCTAGGGGTTAAGAAATTTCCCGGTCCCTGCAAAAATTTATTGCAAATAAAAATAGCGATGAAATATTCTTTTATTATACCCGTTTACAATCGTCCCGATGAGGTGGACGAATTGCTGGACAGCCTGAAATGGCAGACTAATAAGGACTTTGAAGTAATAGTGGTGGAGGATGGTTCGTCCATTCCCTGTAAAGAAGTTGTGGACGGATATGCTGGTCACTTGGATATACACTATTATAATAAACCTAATTCCGGTCCCGGACAAACCCGGAATTATGGAGCGGAACGTAGCCGTGGGGAATACCTTATTATATTGGACTCTGATTGTATTTTGCCCGAAACTTATTTGTCGGCTGTTGAGGCTGAACTTCAACGGGAAAAAGCAGATGCTTTTGGCGGTCCCGACCGGGCTCATGAATCATTTTCAGATGTGCAGAAAGCGATAAACTATGCCATGACTTCATTTTTCACCACCGGAGGTATCCGTGGCGGAAAGAAAAAAATGGATAAATTCTATCCCCGTAGTTTTAATATGGGAGTGCGGGCCGCGGTGTACAAAGCTTTGGGAGGTTTCTCAAAGATGCGTTTTGGGGAAGATATCGATTTCAGCATCCGCATTTTTAAAGGTGGATATGCTTGCCGGTTGTTTCCCGAAGCATGGGTGTGGCACAAACGTCGTACCGATTTAAAGAAATTCTTCAAACAAGTGCACAATTCGGGTATTGCCCGTATCAATCTGTACAAAAAATATCCCGAATCACTGAAGGTTGTACACTTGTTGCCGGCTGTTTTTACCCTGGGAGTGGTCTTTTTGTTGTTGTGCTCGTTTATTTGTGGTTGGAGTTTATCATTACTCCTGTTCTTTGCGCTTGTAATTTGTATAGATTCGACCTTACAAAATAAAAGTCTGAAAATAGGATTATTATCCATCATTGCTTCTTTTATCCAGTTAACAGGCTATGGAACAGGCTTCCTGCGTGCCTGGTGGAAACGCTGTGTATGGGGTAAAAACGAATTTGCTGCATTTGAAAAGAACTTTTATAAATAGAATTTCACCATAGAAGTGTGTCAAAAGTAATTTTTGTTATCGTTTGGCTGTAGGGGCAGGGTCTGCCTGCCCGAATATACAAAGTAAGTTATTTTCGGGCGGACAAACCCCACCCTTACAGTGGACGATTTGATAGTTACTTTGAAAATTGAACACCTGCTCATAGCGAGAAAAATAAAGAGAAATGGCTGAGAAATTAACAATAAACCACTGGGCGGAAGAAGATCGCCCCCGTGAAAAGATGATGTTGCACGGAGTGACTACCCTTTCAGACGCCGAGCTGCTTGCTATTTTGATAGGATCGGGAAATACGGAAGATTCTGCCGTGGAATTGATGCGTAAAGTGCTGAGTGACTATCACAATAACCTGAATGAACTGGGTAAAACCACGGTAGACGAATTATGCCATTATAAAGGAATAGGCCCTGCTAAAGCCATAACCATTCTTGCGGCTTCCGAATTGGGTAAGCGCCGTAAGGAAGAAGAAGTAAAAGAACGGAAAACGATTCTCAGTTCCTGCGATGTTTACCAATATTTCTATCCGCTGATGTGTGATTTGCCAACGGAGGAATGTTGGGTCTTGTTGTTGAACCAGGCATCAAAAGTGATTGACCGTATAAAGATAAGTTCCGGAGGTCTGGCATCTACAGCTGTAGATGTCCGTTGTATCTTGAGAGAGGCGTTGCTGAAAAGAGCCGTTGCCATGGCGCTTTGTCATAATCATCCGTCGGGCAGTATCCGTCCCAGTGCTGAGGACGACCGGTTGACTGAACATCTGGATAAGGCGGCGAAAGTAATGAACATAAGACTGATAGATCATGTTATTTTAACGGATGGCAAATTTTATAGCTATGCCGATGAAGGAAGAATGTAGAAAAATCACTAAATTTGCAATTAAAACAACGAGAGATATGGATGCAGAGACCCGTTTAAAAACAGAAGAGAAGATCATAGCTATGTTGAAAACCGTATATGATCCCGAAATACCGGTAAATATATACGATTTAGGCTTGATATATAAGATTGATTTGCAAGACAGTGGAGAAGTAGTACTGGATATGACACTGACTGCTCCCAACTGTCCCGCTGCCGATTTTATTATGGAAGATGTCCGTCAAAAGGTTGACTCGGTAGAAGGAGTTAATTCATCAGTGGTGAACCTGGTGTTTGAACCCGAATGGGACAAAGATATGATGAGTGAAGAAGCCAAACTGGAATTAGGATTCCTTTAATAAATTGAGAATTGAGAATTAAAAATTGAAAAATTGGAGCTGATGGTATCAAGAACTATTGTGCTAAGATGTTATTTCTCCATTCTTAATTCTCAATTTGAGAAATAAAAAACTCACGGAATCAAGAGCCATTATGCTAAGGTATTATTTTTTAATTCTCAATTCTCAATTCTCAATTTTTAATTTAATAAGATTATGAAGAACGTATATTTCCTTTCCGATGCACATTTAGGTTCCCGTGCCATAGCACACGGGCGGACTCAGGAACGTCGATTGGTGAATTTCCTGGATAGTATCAAACACAATGCTGCTGCCGTGTATCTGTTGGGAGATATATTCGACTTCTGGTATGAGTTCAAGTTGGTAGTCCCCAAAGGATATACCCGCTTTTTGGGAAAAATTTCCGAGTTGACTGACTTGGGAGTAGAGGTTCACTTCTTTATCGGTAACCATGATATCTGGTGTGGGGATTATCTGGAAAAGGAGTGTGGAGTAACCATTCATCGCCAACCATTGACCTGTGAGATTTATGGCAAGGAGTTTTTTCTGGCACATGGTGACGGATTGGGAGATAAAGATGCCAAATTCAAACTGTTACGTGCCATGTTCCACAGTACCACATTGCAAAGTTTGTTCTCCACTATACATCCCCGTTGGAGCATAGATCTTGGATTGGAATGGGCCAAGCATAGCCGCTTGAAGCGTGAAGGAGGTAAAGAACCCGAATATATGGGAGAGGATAAAGAACCGTTGGTGCTCTTCACCAAGAATTATCTGAAAGACCATCCCGATATTAATTATTTCATTTATGGCCACCGCCACATCATGCTTGACCTCATGTTGAGCCGAACTTCACGTATGCTGATTCTGGGTGACTGGATACAAGATTTTTCATATGCTGTATTCGATGGGGAAAACATGTTCCTCGAACAATATGTCGAGGGAGAAAGCCAATACTCCTGATTTATCGGATATTTATAGGAAACAAAAAGAATAATGGGCATTTTCTTAAGATAGAAGATGCCCATTGTTCTTTTTAATATATAGCTTCAAGACCGCCTGTTTTTTATGAATCGAAAAATAATTAGAAAAATATTTCTATAAATGTGCGTATTTTAAATAAAATTTTCTATTTTTGCAATAGATATAATTGGAAAAGATAGGTTTAGGGAAATTGATATTGTCAATTTTTGAAGGAGGTAAATGAGATTATTTATGAGAAGTAGCAATGTGTTTCCCTATTATTTGAACTTAATCTTTAAATGTATTATGAAAAAAATCTAGTTCGATCCCAGGATAGAGAGCTATTATATAATTTCGGATCGAAGGGGAATATAAAGGTAGAGAGAAGACTATTTTATTTTTAGAACCGGAATGGCTGTGATTTTATCCGGTTCGGTCTTATGAAACACACCATGCTCATTTCAGTTTCATAAGCGTAATGTAAGAAGAAGGCCGCTATGCATCACGCGTAGCGGCCTTCAGTTGTATATTATTAACCAAACAATAAAATTACTTGTTCAAAATCGCCAATGTATCGCTGGCGATCATCAGTTCTTCGTCAGTCGGGATAACCACTACGGTTACTTTGGAGTCATCAGCCGAGATAACAGCTTCTTCTCCACGAACCTTGTTCTTTTCAAGGTCAATCTTTACACCCATAAATTCCAGGCCTTCACAAACTTCAGAACGGCAGTTAGCCTGGTTCTCACCTACACCGCCGGTGAACAGGATGATATCTACACCACCCAAGGCGGCAGCATAGGCACCGATATATTTCTTGATACGGTAGAAATACATTTTTTCGGCCAGAATAGCTTTCGGATTTCCGGCAGCAACGGCAGCTTCCAGTTCACGCATATCGCTGGATACGCCCGAAATGCCCAGTACACCACTCTTCTTGTTCAGCAAGTTGGAAACACCTGTCGGAGTCAGTCCTTCTTTTTCCATGATGAAAGTAACGGCACCTGCGTCTATGTCACCGCTGCGGGTACCCATAACAAGACCTTCCAGCGGAGTCAGTCCCATGCTGGTATCCATACATTTACCATCCTTGATAGCCGAGATGGAACCACCGTTACCGATGTGGCAAGTGATGATTTTCTTTCCTTTCGGATCAACGCCCAAAAATTCGCATACACGCTGTGAAACATAGCGGTGAGAAGTTCCGTGGAAACCATAGCGGCGTACACCGTATTTTTCATACAGTTCGTAAGGAATGGCATACATGTATGCATAATCGGGCATAGTCTGATGGAAGGCAGTATCAAATACGCCTATCTGGGGGACGTTGGGAAGAATAGCAGAAACAGCATTTACCCCTTTCAGGTTTGCCGGGTTGTGAAGGGGAGCCAAGTCATTGCAAGCTGCGAAAGCATCCAGAACTTCCTTGTTCAGCAACACTGATTCGCTGAAGCGTTCTCCGCCATGCACCATGCGGTGTCCCACTGCATTGATTTCATCCAGTGACTTGATAGCACCATATTCCGGGCTTACCAATGTATTCAGAATGAACTCGATACCTGCGGTATGTTCGGGGATATCTTTTTCCAGTATTTTCTTTTCACCGTTGGGTAAAGTCAGTTTGAGGAAAGAACCTTTTAATCCGATTTTTTCGATACCGCCCTGTGCCAGGACTTCTTTGGTAGTCATATCAAATAATTTGTATTTGATGGAAGAACTACCGCAATTGAGCACTAATATTTTCATGATGTTGTTGTTTTAAGGAATGATTATTTGTTTTCTTTTGCAGCAATTGCCTGGTTGGCAGTAATGGCAATCATCTTGTAAACATCGTCGATAGAGCAACCGCGTGACAAATCGTTCACCGGACGGGCGATACCTTGCAGGATCGGACCGATGGCAGTGGCGTGTCCCAGACGTTCTACCAATTTATAAGAAATATTACCCACTTCCAGCGAAGGAACGATCAGCACATTGGCTTTGCCTGCAATTTCTGAACCCGGAGCTTTGCTGGCGCCGATGTGCGGAACCAAAGCCGCATCAGCCTGCAATTCGCCGTCAATCTTCAAATCGGGAGCCATTTCTTTTGCGATTGCCAAAGCTTCCACTACCTTGTCTACCACTTCATGTTTGGCAGAACCCTTGGTCGAGAAGCTCAACATAGCTACGCGAGGATCGATTCCGGCAACTGCCTGGGCAGTCTGAGCGGTACAAACAGCAATCTGAGCCAATTGGTTGGCATCCGGTACCGGGGTTACGGCAACGTCACCCATAACGATTACACCGTTATTTCCGTATTCGGGAGCATGAGTCAACAATAGCATGGCACCGGACACACATGTGATACCCGGAGTAGTCTTGATAATCTGTAGAGCAGGACGAAGTACATTACCTGTAGTGTTGCGTGCACCGGCCAGCTGGCCGTCAGCATCACCTGCCTTGATAATGAGGCATCCCAAGTACAGCGGATCGACAACCAGTTTGCGGGCTTCTTCGATAGTCATACCTTTTTTCTTGCGGAGCTCGCACAACAACTGTGCATACTCTTCCTTTTTCGGGTGGTCTGCGGGATCGATAATAGTGGCTTTACCGATGTTTCCCAATCCCCATTCTTTAGCCAGGCTCATGATTTCATCGGGGTTTCCCAATAAAATAAGGTCGGCAACACCGTCTGTCAATATTTGGTTGGCAGCTTTTAATGTACGTTCTTCTGTTCCTTCCGGAAGAACAATGCGCTGTTTGTTTGCTTTCGCGCGCTCAACGATTTCAGAAATTAAATCCATGATAATATATTAATTATGTACGTTCTAAAGACGAGTGTTGTTTTTCACGGTGCAAAATTAGCTAATTTTGCAATATCTACATTGCAAAATCTATATTATTTTTGGTTTAAAGTATGCTAAAAGTGTATGTTATTGAACACCAAACGGGATGTTTCCTTAACTTTGCGTAGTTTTCAATAAGTATTTAATAAATTTATAAGGTATGATTCGTCAGTGCGCCATTTTATTTGGTTGTTTGGCTTTGGGTGAATTGATTGTTTTTTTGACGGGCATCAAGCTCCCGTCCAGCATTATAGGAATGCTGTTGCTCACCCTTTTTCTTAAATTGGGTTGGATAAAACTGCATTGGGTGCAGGGACTTTCCGATTTTCTGGTTGCCAACCTCGGTTTTTTCTTTGTTCCTCCCGGTGTGGCGCTGATGCTTTATTTTGATATCATTGAGGCTCAGTTCTGGCCGATAGTTATTGCGACAGTGGTCAGTACGGTTTTGGTACTGGTCGTAACAGGATGGGTTCACCAATTAGTTAGAAAATCAAATGGAATATTTAGAAAATAAGTTCTTTCTGCTGGCACTCACTTTCGGGGTGTTTTTTTTGTCACGTGTTTTGCAGAAAAAGACAGGATGGGTTGTGCTGAACCCTATTTTGCTTACCATTGCCGTGCTGATTTTGTTTTTGAAATTCACCGGCATCAGTTATGAAACATACAATGAGGGCGGTCACCTCATTGAGTTCTGGTTAAAACCGGCTGTAGTGGCATTGGGCGTACCGCTTTATTTGCAGTTGGAGATGATCAAGAAGCAATTGCTTCCTATTGTCATTTCGCAACTGGCAGGTTGCCTGGTGGGGTTGGTCGCTGTGGTCGTTATTGCCAAGTTGTTGGGCGCCACTCCTGACATTATTTGCTCGTTGGCCCCTAAATCCGTGACGACCCCTATCGCCATGGAGGTATCGAAAGCTACCGGAGGGATTCCGTCTTTGACGGCTGCCGTTGTGGTGGTGGTCGGTCTGTTTGGTGCGGTGTTCGGTTTCAAGGTACTTCGGGTGGGTCATGTGGGAAGCCCTATTGCACAGGGACTTTCTATGGGGACGGCGACTCATGCGGTTGGTACTTCTACGGCTATGGAAATCAGTGGAAAGTATGGAGCGTATGCCAGTTTGGGTTTGACCCTGAATGGAATAATGACTGCTATTTTTACGCCAACAATTCTTCGGTTATTAGGTGTGATTTAACAAAAAAGCCTGTATCTTTGTTATAATATAAAGGAGGTTGTGTCAAGATGAAATACAGGCTGTCGTTTACAATAGGAGCAGGTTGAATCTCATAGCCGTCAAGCTAGGGCAATAAATAGCGTTCTCACCCACTGTAGGGGCGGAATGCTTCCGCCCGAATACACAAAAGTGAACCATTTTCGGGCGGATTCAATCCGCCCCTACAGTGGGTGAGAGCCGTGATAACCGTCTTTGCTTGACGACTATAAGATTCAATTCACCTCTACTGCTGATGCATGGCAATATTGGACTTTTGACATCCCCCCGAAAACAAGCAACCCATATTTTATGATAGAATTTAAAGATATAACTTTAGCGGATAAAGACTTGATCCAGTCCTTTACCCTGAACAGTCAGCGCCGTAACTGCGACTTGTCCTTTGCCAACCTGTGTAGTTGGATTTTTTTGTATCAGACTAAATTTGCCGTGATGAACGATTACCTGTTGCTGCGTTTCTATGCGGGCGAAGAACTGGCATACATGATGCCCGTAGGAACAGGCGATGTGAAACCGGTGCTCGAAGCGTTGATCAAGGATGCCGAAGAGATAGGAGGGAAGTTCCGCATGCTGGGTGTATGTGTGGGTATGCAAGCGGATATTGAAGCCGTGATGCCCGGACGTTTCACCTTTACCGCGGATCGTGATTATTTTGATTACATCTATTTGCACACCGATCTGGCAACCTTGAAAGGAAAGAAGTTTCAGTCCAAGCGCAACCATATTAACAAGTTCAAAAAACAGTATCCTGACTATGAATACAAACCGTTGACTCCCGAACTGGTTCCCGAATGCCTGAAACTGGAAGAGGAATGGTGCCGTGCCAATAACTGTGACGAACAGCTGGCTTTGGGAGCAGAGCGCAAATCCATGACTTATGCTCTGAATAATATGGAAGCTTTGGGGCTGACGGGAGGCGTTCTCCATGTCAACGGAAAGTTGGCTGCCTTCACTTATGGAGCTCCCATCAACCATGAAACATGGGATACTTGTGTCGAAAAGGCGGATACGGAAATTGAGGGATCGTATGCTATGATTAATTATGAGTACGCGAATCATATTGACGAACAATATATCTATATAAACCGTGAGGAGGACCTTGGTCTGGAAGGTTTGCGCAAGGCGAAACTTTCTTATCAGCCGGTTGTCCTGCTCGAAAAGTGCATAGCAGAACTCAATGACCACAAAGGATGAAGTAAAAGCATTGTGGAAACTCTGTTTCAATGATAGTGACGAGTTTACCGACTTGTATTTCAATATGAGGTATAAGGACGAGATCAATATGGCTGTCCGTGAAAACGGAAAGATTATTTCTGCCTTGCAGATGGTTCCTTATCCCATGACATTCTGTGGTGAGATTATTTCCACCGCATATATTTCGGGTGCGTGTACCCATCCGGATTATAGGGAGCATGGGGCTATGCGGCGTTTGCTAAAGGAAACCCATCGGCGGATGTATGAGGATGGGGTATTGCTTAGTTCCTTGATTCCTGCGGAGGAATGGCTGTTTGGTTATTACGCCAAGTCTGGTTATGCTCCCAGTTTCGGTTATGCTGCCCAGCGGATACAGGTGAGCGGATTGTGTCCCCGAAAAGGCTGCCGGGTGGAAGTGTGCGAGTTTCCCGGTGCAGAGCATTATCATTATTTTGATTCCCGTATGCGTGGACGCAGGAATTGCATTCAGCATCCGAAAGAAGATTTTATAGTCATTATGGCTGATTTAAGGCTGGGAAATGGTAAATTGCTGATTGCCCGTGAAGAGGGCAAGATTGCAGGAATGGCATTTACAGTAGTGGATGGTGATGTACTGTACATAAAAGAACTGCTGGCAGATAATGAGGCTGTGCAGAATACTTTGTTATATGAAGCTGCGCATATATATAAGGTACAGGTGATAGAATACTTTATTCCTTCTTCTACCGATACTTTATTCTTGGGGATGGCAAGAATTATCCGTGCAGAGGAGATGTTGAGGCTTTTTGCCCGTAAATATCCGGCATCCGAACTCTATATACATATTGAGGGGGATGAGGTGATTCCTGAGAACAATGGATATTATACGGTACGAGATGGAATCTGCCTTCGCGAGAGAATGCCGGAAAAGAAATACCACACCTATACATTAGACAGTTTTACCCGGCTGTTGCTGGAAGCGGAGCATCCCTATATGAGCCTGATGCTGAATTGACTGGTATTTGAACCATCTTTTTTATAACCGTAGTCAAAGAAATTTCATCCTTTCTTTGAGCAACTGCTTTTCAGTCTTCTTTCGTCAGGATGCGTTCCAGTTCTTCCGCCGTAAGCCTTAGATGGAACTGTCCTTTATATGCTACGGAGATACCCCCTGTTTCTTCTGAAACGATAATGGCCAATGCATCCGTTTCCTGGGATACTCCCATGGCAGCGCGATGCCTCAGTCCCAATTCCTTAGGGATATTCAAGTCATGAGAAACAGGAAGAATACAACCGGCTGCCTCGATTCGTTTGTGACGGATAATCATGGCTCCATCATGCAAAGGACTGTTTTTGAAGAAAATATTTTCTATCAGCCGCTGGTTCACATTGGCATTGATTATCTCTCCTGTGCGGATAATATCATTCAGCGGCACACTTTTTTCAATGACAATCAGTGCACCCACCTTTCCCTTACTCATACTCATACAGGCCAGAACAATGGGCATGATGTCGGCTTTCTCGTTTTTTTCCTGTTTGTTTCCCGTCAGGAAGCGGAAAAAGCGTCCCAGTTGCTTATGCGACCCCAGCGTGACAAGGAACCGGCGTATATCATCTTGAAAAAGAATAATCAACGCTAGAACTCCTACACTCACCAGCTTGTCAAAGATGGAACCCAGCAGTTTCATTTCCAGAACTTGGGATACAATCAGCCAGATACCTATAAATACAAGGATACCGATGAAGATATTGATAGAACCCGAATCTTTCATCAGGCGGTAGGTCTGATAAAGCAGGTAGGCTACCAACAGAATATCTATGAGGTCTTTTATACTAAAATCAATGAACATCTTTCTTAAATTAAAAATTGAAAATTAAGAATTAAAAAATAGGGGTCAGAAGGCGGCAGAGGCTTTCATCTTCTGTACTATTTTTACAGTTTCCACGGCGGCTTTTACATCGTGAACTCGCAGTATGTCGGCTCCCTTCAATAAGGAGATGGTGTGCAGCACGGTTGTTCCGTTCAAGGCATCGTCGGGTGTGCCTCCTAGCAATTTGTAAATCATTGATTTACGTGATACACCCACCAGTAACGGAAGTTCGAACAGATTGAATCCTTCCAGGTGGTTCATCAATTGGTAATTGTGCTCCAATGTTTTTCCAAAGCCGAAACCGGGGTCCAGAATGATATCTTTTACACCTAAATCGCGTAATTTCTGCACTTTCTCCGAGAAATAGTAGAAAATCTCTTTCAATAGATGGTCATAATGCGGATTCATTTGCATATTTTGCGGGGTTCCTTGCATATGCATGATAATATAAGGTACACCCAGCCGGGCGATGGTGCCGAACATTTGCGGGTCCATTTCTCCGGCGGAAATGTCGTTGATAATGGCGGCTCCATATTCTTCTACGCACATCCGGGCTACATCTGCACGGAAAGTGTCTACAGACAATACGCTGCCGGGATACTGGCGGTTAATGATTTCCAACCCGTTGCGCAAGCGGCGCATTTCCTCTTCCGGGCTGATATTTTCAGCATCGGGTCGTGAAGAATATGCACCTATATCAATGATGGAAGCTCCTTCATCCAAAATTTGAGAGGCACGGTTGATAATATCTTTCTCGGTCTGCTGACGGCTACCGGCATAGAAGGAATCGGGCGTAACATTCAGGATTCCCATTACTTGCGGATAGGACAGGTCCATCAGTTTCCCGTTGACGTTCATATATTTGACGGTTTTGGTTTCCATTGTTTACGGCTTGTCATTTAGGTCGTACAAAAGTACGCACAATTCTTGAGTTTTTGTTATTTCATGAACTATTTTTCAGCTATCTTTGTTGCAACTTAATTTAAAAACAAAGCTAAAGATGGATATTTCAGCTTTATATAAGTGTTTTATGAAATGCGGCGTGGTGACTACCGACAGCCGTAATTGTCCCGAAGGTTCTATGTTTATAGCTCTGAAAGGGGAAACATTCAATGGAAATGCCTATGCACTTCAGGCGCTGGAAAAAGGTTGCCAGTATGCCGTAGTAGATGAAAAAGAATATGCCGCCGATGGGCATCCGCGTATCCTGTTAGTAGACGACTGCTTGAAAGCATTGCAGGAACTGGCTAATTATCACCGGCATAAAATGGGCACCCGAATCATCGGCATCACGGGGACCAATGGGAAGACTACCACCAAGGAATTGATAGCCTCAGTGCTGCAAAAAAGATATGAAGTGCTTTATACACAGGGCAACTTGAACAATCATATCGGTGTTCCTTTGACTTTGTTACGGTTGACTCCCGAGCATGAACTGGCTGTCATCGAGATGGGAGCGAACCATCCGGGCGAAATCAAGGCATTGACTTCTATTGTAGAACCGGATTACGGTATTATTACCAATGTGGGTAAAGCTCATCTGGAAGGTTTCGGTTCTTTTGAAGGGGTTATCAAGACCAAAGGCGAACTTTATGATCATTTGCGTTACAATGGTAAGCACATTATTTTTATTGATAAGGATAATGAGCATCTGACAGCTATTTCTCAGGGGCTTACCCGGATCAGCTATGGTCTGGAAGGTGGTGAGGGACTTTACATCAGCGGCAAGCTGGGTTCTTGTGATCCGTTCCTTTCATTTGAATGGGAGCATGAAGGGCAGAAATTTGAGGTGAAGACACATCTCATCGGTACTTATAATATGAAGAATGCATTGGCAGCCATTACAGTAGGCCGGTTTTTCAGTGTTCCGTCGGGTCAGATTTGTGAAGCACTGGAAGCATATGTTCCTCATAATAACCGTTCACAACTGACGGAAACCACGGACAATAAACTGATAGTCGATGCATACAATGCGAATCCCACCAGCATGATGGCGGCTCTGGAGAATTTCCGGTTGATGGATGTTGCTCATAAGATGGCTATTTTGGGTGATATGAAAGAACTGGGCGAAACCAGTCACGAGGAACATCAGAAGATTGCGGATTATCTGGATGAATGTCAATTTGACCGTGTGCTTCTGGTAGGTGAGGAGTTTGGCAAAGTGCTTCCGCCCTTTGAACATTTTAAAGATGTGGTTGCATTGAAAGAGTCGTTGGAAAGATATAAGCCGAAAGGATATTATATTCTGATTAAAGGTTCCAACAGTATGAAGTTGGGCCAGCTTCAGGAAATATTATAGTTAACCGGTTGGCAGTTTCATTCACAGTAGGAGGATGAATGTGTCAAAAGTCCAAAGTAACTATTAAATCGTCAGCTGTAGGGGTGTGTGAATGGCATCCTCCTATTCATTCATGAGTGTATTCTAACACACCCCTTACCCCTCTCAAGAGGAGATAAAGTTACCAACGACTACGGAAATTTAACCCTGTTTTCCTTAGCTTGACGGCTATGGGAATAGTTCCGCCTGAAAAATATCCTCCGGGATGTCTTACATGCTATAGCCTCTATTTATGTCAAAGACAGGTCAGTGTACTGTTTGCACCTGCACAGGTATATTGTCCCACCCCGGTGGAACTGCCATTTCACGAAGGTGGAACTACGCTCTCACCTAGGTGAAATGCCCATTCCACCAGGGTGGGATTTCTATATATGCTGCATGGAAACATGAATGCTTCCATTGCTTGAGAAACACACTACAGGACAGAGAAGCTGTTGCACCATAGCCGCTGATGGCCTGTGCCCGTTTAAAGAATCCGCCGGGTGGGAAATGACATATCCGCTCATTCCGCCTTCCAACAATGGTTCAAGACCCGTAAGGCGACTCCCCTCCACCGCCCGAGTGCGCGCCACAACTGGCTTTCCAGCCGCCAGCGGACGGAGGAAACCGGGACCGACCTGCCGGAAGCGTAATGTACCCGTTTCACTATCCCTACCATGTCTTCCGCACCACATTCCTCATGGAAAGCGCAGACCCCGTCCCCCTGTAGGATGAAACGCCCCCTACTTCTGCCGATGATTCGGTGCAGGATATGCCTGCCCCGATAGCGGAACAAGACGACATCCCCTTCTTTCAGTTCCTCTGCCCGGCAGGGGCAGAGCACCACTTCATCCCTGCCGCCCCTCAGCAGTGGTCGCATGGAATTTCCTTTCATGCGGAAACGTACACTTTTCCCCGCCTCTATCTCCGACTCCACCCAGAGGAAGAAGCAGCCGTTCGGAAAGGTCCTCATCCCCCTATGGATAGAAAGTATGACAGGCAAGCTCAGCCGCCGCCCGGTCGGGAAGGCAGGACAGATGATAGACGGGAATCTGTGAAAGCAGGCGGCCCAGGGTTCCGCAGATGCCGTCGTACAGCCGGCCGTCGTAGGCGAAAGCCGGAGGCGTGGAAGGATGCAGGGCGGCATAAGCCTGCAAAGTATCCAGTCTTTGCATTCTGTTGAAGGGTGCTTGTGACAGCCGCACGCATCCTGCCAGCGGATAACGCTCCGTCTTGTAGCAGGGGGTCTTCCCGCTCCAGGGACTGCCGTACACCCACAGGCCGTCCTCCTCCCGGCGCACAACCGGACTGTCGTCATTCAGCAGCAGACTGTCTGCGATGTGCTCCCGCCACAGGCGAGTATGCGTGCTTTTGCCCGTGCCGCTCTCACCCAGAAACAGGACGGCCTTTCCCCGGTGGACAATGCAACTGCCGTGCATGGCCACCGTATCTTGCCGCACCGTCATCACTCCATACCCTGTCCACAGGGCGAAACGCAGGAGACGCGGAGAGAAATTGCCGCACAGGAAGGCTTCATCCGCCCTGCGCCCCGTCCATAAACGGAGGGCCTCTTCCCCCCGGGGATGCTGTTCCAGCAGATAGCCCCCGGCAGTAATGCCGAAAGAGCTGTCAATATCCTCATACCTGAAGGAATACACCTTCTTGCAGAAGGAAGGCACTTCCGTTCCATCGCTTTCACGGAATACAAATTCCGTTTCCGCGCTTTCCCCTGCAACGAGGAAAGGGCGGAAGCCGTCCACCCCGTCCAGGGCGGAAACCAGCCTTGCGCCCACCACCCGGAAACGGTGGCCGCCTATTTCATAATCTTTTTCCATACTTCATCTTTTCTATTATAAGTTTATCACACGGTGGCAACAGGATAATGAGCTTTCCCTGTGGGCGATGGTGAGGATGGTCAGTGCGGCATCCTCTTCCATGAGGCGGCACAGCATCCCGTTGACGGCACGTTCCGTCCCGTTGTCCAGTGCTGAAGTGGCCTCATCCAGCAGGAGCACATCCACTTTCTTATACAGGGCGCGGGCAATCCCCACCCGTTGTTTCTGGCCCACTGAAAGGCATCCGCCGCCTTCACCCAGCGGAGTGTCCATCCCTTGCGGAAGCGCATCCGTCCATTCGTCCAGCTTCACCCGCCGCAGGATTCTTTCTATTCTTTCCCGGTCGATCTCTTCGCATCCCAAGGCTATGTTCTCTGCAAGGGAACCGTCCAGGATGAAGACTTCCTGCTGCACATAGCCTACCCGCCGATGCCATGCGGCCCTTGTACCTTCTGTCAACGGGATGCCGCCTGTCCGGATTTCTCCCGAGGTGGGGGTGAGGAACCCCAGCAGCAGGTTGAAAAGGGTGGATTTCCCGATGCCGCTCTCGCCGCGGATGCCCACGTATTCTCCCCTGCAGATGGTACAACTGAAGTTTTTCAGGACTTCTTTCCCGTCGGGATAGCGGAAAGAAAGATCCTTTACCTCTATGACGGCATCCCCGGAAGGGGTGGAATGCTTCCGCCCGGATACATCTGCAAATACGCCTTTCGGGGTATTGCCGGACCAATTCCATCCGCTCCTACCGGTGGATGGAGCTGCCAGACCTTCCTCCACAATGCGCAGGCAGCAGGCGTTGTTCTGTACCTGTGTCCATCCGCCCAGAATGCTGCGCAGGGCCGGAAGCAGACGGAAGGAGGCCACCGCGAACACTCCCACCAATGCCTTGATATCCCCCGTGCCGAAAGCCGTGAGCAATGTCAGTCCCGATATCACCGCCATCTCCGAGAGGCAGAGGGGAAGATGTTGCACTGTCTCTATCTTCAGCCGGCATCCGCAGATTTTCTGCAGTCCGTCCGCAAAGGTGCGCTGCAAGGAGGGGAAAGCGGCATTCAGTTCCAATTCCGCATACCCCTTCAATGCCTCCACCACCAGCCGGGACTGCTCACGCCGCACTTGCTGTTCTTCCTTGCCATAGTGCTGCATCCGTTTCCTGACTCCCCAGCCATAGACCAGCATGAAAGGCACAAACGAGGCATAGAGCATCAGTACCGTCATCGGCGCATAAACCAGCAGAGCGACAGTCACCAACCATATAAGCAAGGTGTCACCCGCCATGCGGAGCAGCGGGGAAAGCATATTGAGGGAGAAAGCGTAACAGATATAGTTCACTTCATATCCCAGGCGCAGACTACCCTTGCCACGGATGAACAGCAGTCCCCGGTCATAATAGGAAATGAAGAGGGAGAAACTGAGCCGCCGGTAGAGTGACAGCAGATAGTGGTTGCGGAAACGGGAAAGCCCCGCTACCAGTGCATTCTTCAGCAGGATGAAGAGGATGGCGGCCACACAGAAAAGCAGGGCGGCCCCCCGGTCACCGCCTCCATCACCGTCCAGCAGGAAGAACAGGACGGGAAGCAGGGCGGCAAGCCCGGCAAAGTCCAGCAATGCACAGAGGAAGACGGCGCAGATGACCCGCAGCCCCATCCTCCGCTCGGAGGGCAGCAGCAGTCGGAAGATTCGTTTCAGCATCCTTTCATTTCCTTTCCCTTTCGAAGACGGTGTGTGGGAAGCGCAGGTGCAGAAGGATGGAACTGCCCACCCAGCAGGCCAGTGGGATGCGCAATACGCTGTTGCACAGGCGGTGGGTGTGGAGCATGCGCTTCGTCTTGTAAATCAGGATTCCCCATTTGCTCTGTACCGGAACCTCCTTGGAATAAGGCGGACGGAGGATTTCCTTCATGATTTCTTCTGCCAGTCTCTCCCCTCCCTGTACGGGTATGGAGGTGCCCAGGAAGTCGTTGCACAGCCGGGTCATGGCGGAAATCATGTTCAAGAAACGGGCATCGGTCACCCCCTCGGGGATATGGAGCCCGTAGCAGTTGAGCAGGCACGCCCAGTCGCACAGGTGGTGGAGCGCCAGGCCGCGCCCGTAGTGCTGGGCGGCATGGAAAGCCAGAAATACCGTGTTGAAGGCGGGGGACGGGATGAGAATCCTGCATTCCTCCTCCGGTTCCACTGTTTCGGGGTGCAGGATTCTTTTCAGCAACGCATCCATCTTTACGGCAACCCGGTATGTCTCGGAATTGAGGAAGGTCTTGTGGTTTTCTATCGGTATTCCTTTATAATAGAATACGCTGTGTTTTTCCGAGTGTTCGTAATCCACCTCTATTCCCTGTTCCTCCATCAGCTTGTCTGCCAGCCGGTTGGCTTCCGCATCGCTCAGTCCGGAAGTGTTCCGTGAACAGGTGAATATATCGATATCCCCTCCTTCCCGGTGGGACGGGATGGGATAATAGGTGGAAAGTCCGATGCCTTTCAACTGCACGGTGGTGATGCCGTGTCCGGCATAATATCCGGAGAGTTCGGCTATGGTGCGGCAATAGCGTCGGTAGCGGTGTTCGTATTTCTCCACCGCCATCGCCCAGTTCAGCCGTAAGGCTTTGGGCGGTTGCAGGTCGGCAGGCAGGGCGCATACGCCGTCCCATGCCAATGCCATGACTCCCTGCCGGGCAGCAAGCCTGTAGCAATCCTGCCACTCGGAGAGCGGGACATCAGAGAAGAGTGCCGAATTTATGGAAACAGTTTTCAATGCCGAGCGTAGCAGGGCGAACAGCATCTTTTCGGGTTTCTTCCATGTAACGTTGATATCTTTAGTCTTTAAATCATCATTCATTGTCTTTAGATTAATAGACGAGTCCAATTACGAATTTACCAATAAGATATGGCATTTCTTCAGTGCATCTATCCACTTCATGGCATCTTTTTCGGCTTGCTCAGTGGATATCTGATAGGTTTCTACGAGTATGGATGCGGCATCTTGGGGGGTAAAGTCTTTTCCAAGAAGCTGTTCCCACAACAGGCGGGCGGAAGGGTTGAGGGAGATGATGCGGGTGAGGTCGGCATCGGGCGCGCCTTGGTTGACTACTATCGTTTCTCCGGCGATAAATCGGAGTTTGAAGCGAGAATCTATTTTCATGATAAATCAGGTTTTAAAAAAAGGTTGCCCGACAAGACGGGCGGGCAACCTTTTTAGATAAATAAACGGATAATAGCCTATTGGCAGACATTAAAGTCTACGCCCCTCACTAATGTTTTATCGGCTGCATTTTCAGTCGTTACTACAATGTTGAACTTGCCATTTTCAAGTACACCGGCTACCGGTTCTACAAGTCCGCACCATGGGCAATTGCCCATGAAAGTCCCGTTCAGATATGCAGATTTCTGTTCACCGACCACTTTATTGAATCCCAATCTGCTTTTATCGGCAGCAGTCAAATCCGTTGCCGTACAGTTTTTAATTTTGATGGTACGGCTATATGAAGTGGCAGCATTGGCAATATCACCTATAAAATTAGATACATAGCCATAATTCCACGGAGCATTGTTCAGATTCAATGTAATGCCGGAAGTTTTACAGTTGGTGAATGTAGCGCTATCATACATAGAACCTACCAAACCGCCGTAAGAGAAAGTTGCGGCAATGGTAGCATTGTTCACTTCACAACCTGTCAATACTACTGATTCAGGATCATTCTTTTTATCAAATCCTTCAATATAACCAATCAATCCACCTACACGGTAAGAAGTGGCACCGGTCATGTTGATGTCTACATTCTGTGCCTTGCAATTGGTATAGGCAGATGCACCGTAAGAATAGCCCACCAATGAGCCTACCCATTTGGGTGAACCTGTAGAGCAAGTGATTGTCACTCCGTCCAAATTGAGGTTTACAATCTTAGCACCTTCATAAGCGGCTGCAAATAGGCCGACACACGCATCAGGAGTATAGATTGTGCCTTGCTGGTCCATTACAAACTGTTGGATATGCAGGTTATAGATAGTCTTGTTGTTACCATTGAAGGTGGCATTCTTGATAACACCCCCTACCCAAGGATGATTATTCAAATCAATGTTCTTCATTAGTCTCGCACTACTTTGCATAGTTACAGCTAAATCTCCTGCTTTTGCAGCAGTAGGTGGATCAACAGACATAAACCAAGCCAATTCTTCAGCTAATTTTATTATATATTCCCCATTAGCCAATTGGGCTGGTTTTTTTTTACTTATTCCATCCCATACCAAAGCATTGACAGAAGGAACCAAGTCTAAACTTCTTGCCATTCTATTTGACTGATTTTCATCTACCCAATAATCTTCAAGTCCACAGCCTTCCCCATCCGTAGCACTAAAATCCGTTTCACCAACAGAAGCACCGCTTTTTATAAGTACTCTTAACAAGAAACTACCCGTTGCAGTGGTAAATGACTCAACGTTGCTTTTTATCGTCATTTTGTCAAGACATACATTAGCTGCCATATATATTGATTTCGCAGCAATGCTGGCGTGAACTTTAGATATGGCAAACTGATCAGCAGTGACGTTTTCATTCAAATAATCCATTGATTTTTCATCCATTTCCTCACGAGTTTTTTCCGTTTCATCTGTAGAGTACAGCATCACCTTACAACCCGACAAATCAATATCCAGATTCGTTACAGAAGCATCATCAGCAGCTACCCCATAAGGATATACCAAAGTAAAGGAAGAAATCGCAGCATTCTTCTCTACAGCTGCTTTGAATTTAGCACTATTGGAAATAGTCGGAGCCTTTTCAAAAGTAATTTTTGATGTACTGCTTAATTCGATATCCCTATCCAATGCGATAGCAGCAGTTACTTTAACATCAGCCGTTCCATCAGTAATAGCTTTATAGAAAGCCTCTGCATCACTAACTGAAGTAGCTTCCTTTACATCAATCTCCGCCATAGCATAAATGCCGCCACGTTCAATGGTGAATGATGTTGTTTTGGAACGCGAATCTAACAAGCCACCCTCTCCATTATAAAAACGGACCTTCAAAGACTCGTATGTACCAGCAGCCATCGGAATGAACAGGGACTTTGCACCGTTACTTAGCCTATTCTGTTCGGAGGTAGACAAATTGATGGTCATTGTCGTCTGATTACCTTCCTCAACGACTTTCTCTAGTACCGGAACCTGGTATGTGCCGTCATTCAGCTTATAGTATCCATTGAACAGTCCATACATCGCCTTTGTCTCTACTTCCATTTTTGTCGCCGTTGTCGGAATGGAATTCATAGAAAGTTTCAACAGACCTGCCATGTGGCTGAATGATAAATTATTTCCGTTGACAAGTGCAAACATAGGACCATTGCTGCAAGTGGTATAATCCATCGTTTGAGGCAATTTCATCTGGATACGTCCGTAATTATCCTGCACAACGACAGCGTTCCCCTCTGTATATTGATAAGGATAAACAGCAAACAAAGGTGTTTCACCTTCTTCCAGATTCTGAGCATTAGAGAAAATAGCCGTCTTCGTATTTTCTCCCAATTTTAATGCATATTTCACCAGGTTACCTTTAGAAGTATATACACCTATCTCATCACTCTTAGACCATAACACTCCCGAACCATCCATATCAATGGATGTTCTGGACTGGATGCCATCGATGCTGGCCGTCAATGTATTTTGTCCGGCAGGGACTGTTCCTATTTCCTCCACCTCATCAGAGCAACCACAGAACAGGGCTGCAAACAAGGCTATACCTAATATTGATATCTTTTTCATATTCATATCTTTTTAATTTAATATTACAGTAAGGTTAATCCCATGCATGATTTACATCACCGCCGGTGTAGCCTTCGTTTTCACCGGAGTCGCCGGGAACATAAGAAAGGGTAATCTTTTCTGTCTCACGATTATCTGTGAATTCAGTACAAGAAGCACCGGGGTAAACCAATACTTTCTTTGTTCCACTGCTTTTATCAATAGTCAATTTCTTGACTGTACCATAGATTTTCACACTGCCTCCTTTTATCGTAAGTTCCTCTACGGTCACTCCTTTATTTACAATAAGAGTATTATCCGCTGTAGATGCAGTCACTTTATCATAGTCAGCAGTTGCGGCTGTGGCAGATAATACGGCTGTGGCAGTCGGTACAGTTACTTCAAAACTAGGTTTTTCTTCCTGTTCAACTACTTGAGGTATAGCGATTTCTATAGTGGCTCTACTCTCTGTAGCAGTGCTAGCTCCTGAGTCACTGCCATCAGTAATCTTAATAGCGGTAGTTTCTTGACCAGTACCGGATTCAATAGCTGCTTTCGGTATTGCATCAAAAGCAACGGTTATTGTAGGAGCAGCTTCAGGGATTTCTTCTTGCTTCAAGCCGGCAACAGGCACCTCAATCTCAGGAGCAGCTTTTGACAACTCTTCAGTAACTGTTACGGTTGTAGATTTCAATGTACCTTCCTTGTCTGATAGTGCATTCGTGAGTGCACTCTTCAGCTCATCTGCCGTACTGGCATTGACAGCGACTCCCCCCTCGGTAGAGCTGCAAGTAAGGGTAGGCACAAGTAGAAGCGCTGCACGTCCTACCTCTTTCCCAGTTGCCAAATTTGCAGTAGTCAACAGAGTGTTACTCTTATCCATAATGTCACATTTTAACGCATTATATGTTCCAGTAGGTACCGGCACATAAAATATTCTTTCCGTTATTTGACCGGAAGCAGGGAAATTAATCGTTATGGAATTATTACTTTGTGCATCACTGGTAACAATTACCGGATTAGTTGTGGAAATATCCTCAACAACAAACTCTCCCGACAGTTTCTTTCCTGTGGCTGTAAATACGAACTTTGTTGCCGATGCAGGAATACCCTTCACCACAAAACGGAACAGACCGCCCAAATGGCTAAAACCGAGCTTATTTCCGCTATTCGTTATATGGGCCATCATTATTACATTAGTAACCCCTTCCTGCCATTCATAGCTGGAAGGCAATGTCAATGTCAATTTATTCTCTGCAAGAACCGGCTTCAATATTGCCGGATGAACGGCGCAAGAGGTTATTTCAGTACCTTCTCCCATCAACATTCCCATAAATGTTCCGGAAGCGTTGCCACCTTCTCCCTTCAAAGTAAATGTCTGCCATGCCGAAGCGGCATACGATGTATACACACTGATCTGGTCACCTTTACCCCATGAGAAGACACCGGCATCTGTGACAGCAGCACGGGAGTCCGATTCATTGATAGATGCAGAAAGCGTTACGCCTCTTTGGGTATCATTTTGCTGCATCACTTCTTCGTTACTGCAATTGCTGAGCAATAATGCAGAAACTGTAATTCCTAATAATGTTAACTTTTTCATGTACATTGATTATTTAAAAGTCTACCATCCTGGTTGCATACCTTCTCCATCAGCATCATTACTTGCTGCAAATCCTTTTTCTACCTCCACTTCGATGATTTCTACTTTCGGAGCTTCGTACATTTCAATACTTGTTGTTCTCATAAATACAATAAATTAATAGTGAATAGTTTCCAATGATTTCTGTTTCGGACATTATGCGCCTCAATTAGGCATAGCGGCATCTGCCGCAACAAGTGAATGTAATTGTTGTCCGTGGGCGGGATGTTCCTGGTGGAGCAGTAAGATAGATTCCGCTTCCATAAACCCGACTTGACGATAAAGAGGAGATGAAAGGTAGCATCTCCCTGTGTTTTCTTAGCTTCATACGCCTGCAATGTTAGATCAGTCTATTCCTTGAAAGACTTTGCCTAGCTCCCCCTCCTCCGTTCGGCGGTTAATAATAAAAAAAGCGTGAGGGCTGTATTTTGTTTATCCTCAATTCGGGCCTTCGCAATGCCTTGGTCTGGATAAACAACAGCCACTCACGCCATGATATATAGATGCCACAGTTGCGGCAGGTATATAACGCAGACGTGAGCGTTGTTGTTATCATCTTCAGACCTTATCAAAGTTGCGAAGTTTGAATTGAGAAGATAATTTCAATAACGCTTTTTAAAATATGTAATATTCCACTACGCTATAGTAGAATAGTCGGCACAAATATAATAAATTCTTAAATAGGAGAAACTTTTCTTAGCATCTTTTTTTTGACTTTAATCTTGTCTATGCTCATTTTCCCTCATTTCATCGAGATATGGACAATGGAACATCAATCAATTTTCCCCATTGTTTATACGCCAATCCTCCAATGTATGGCGTTCGCTGTCGAAATTCACCGCTACCTTCACTACCGGCAGTCCGCACAGGGCGAAGCGTTCGGGGTAGTCTTTCAGGTCTATCTGCTGCATGGCTTCATCGGCAGTCCTGTCCAGTTTCAGCTCCACTATATAAAGTAAGGTGCGGGTACGGATAACCAGATCTACCCGGCCACGCGGGGTGCGCACTTCCACATCCACATACGCGCCCAGCAGACTGAAGATGATGTAGAACACCTGCTGGTAATGACCTTCCGACCGGGCGTTGTCACAATAGGGGACGGTGGAGAGGAACGTCTGAAGTAGGCGAAGGGCACCGTCCATGTCATCATGCATCAAGGCGCGGGCCAGTCTTGCCACCGTTGTGTTCGTAGTCGCCGTATCGTTCGTGATATACTCGGGAATGAGGCTTTTCATCAGTCCGATGCGCACTTCCTTGTTGGGGATGTCCAGCGTGTATATTCCAAAGGGTTTATCACAATCCTTTATGGTGAGATAGCCGCTTTGATAGAGCAGCGGGGTGATACTGGTCATGCGCTCCGTGGGGGCATCGAAATCACTGGCCACCGCTTCCGTGCCTCCTATCCGGGAGGGTAGGACGTGGTATTTGCGCAGCATCTCTATCAGATAGGTGGGCGTGCCGCTGCCGAACCAGTAGGAGTTGAACTCCCCGGCGGCAAAGGTATTCATCAGGCTGAACGGGTTGAAGATGTCGGGAGACGGCCATGCGAAGTGATAGCCATCGTAGTTTTCTTTCAGTTCGGCTATGGTTTCTTCGCGGGTGAGGCTCATCCGTTGTGCCAGAAGATCCAGGTCGATGGACATTGCGGTCAGCAGCTCTTCTTCCGTAATGCCGCAGATGCCGGCATAGTCCGACCGCATGCTGATGTTGGTCAGGTTGTTCAGCTCGCTGAATATGCTGAGTTGGGAGAACTTGGTGATACCGGTCAGGAAGACGAATCGCAGATAGGGGTCGCAGGCTTTCAGGGGGCTGTAGAAGTTGCGCATCACGTTGCGCAACAGGGGGAGTGACTTCTCCTCGTGCACCACATCCAGCAGGGGGGCATCGTATTCGTCAATCAGCACCACCACACGCTGTCCCGTCTGGTGACAGGCACGTTCTATCAGGCCTTGCAGACGCTGGTTGGGTCTTCTTTCGTTCTCTCCTCGGCCATAAATCTTCTCATGTCTCTCCAACTGCAAGCCCAATTCCTCTTCCAACTGCTCTTTGTCCATGTGTTTCGCCGTACTCATATCGAAATGCAGCACGGGATGCACCGTCCAGTCCTTTTCCAACCGTTCGATGGCCAGCCCCTCGAACAGTTCCTTCCGTCCCCGGAAATAACTGTGCAGTGTACTGGTGAGCAGGCTCTTGCCGAAACGACGGGGACGGCTCAGGAACACTGACTTTGAGCCGGAATGTGTCATGCGGTAGACATATTCCGTCTTGTCGATATACACTAAGTTACTTTCTATTATCTCCGAGAAAGTTTGAATCCCTACGGGATATAACCTGGGTGTCATTGCTTCCATATTCCTGGCGTTTCTTTTGGGTTTAAACAACTGATACGCAAAGATAGTTTTTTGAAATGATTATAGGGCAGGAAAGAGAGGAAAATGATATCTTTCGGCTGTAATAAAGAGGCAGAATTATATGGATTGGAAATGATCCTTCACATTGTCTGCCTCTACGGTAAATGTAATTTGGGGGGTGATGGCTTGCAGTAAAATCTGCCTTTTCATAGAATCTTTCTTCTTTATTAGTTCTCTGAATATTTCTCTAAAATAGATATAATAATCGGTTTTGACCGTTTTTTGCCTCTTTACTGCCGAATTATTGATCCCTACTATGACAGAAATCAGTTACTTTTGCAGCGTTATCAATTGAATTGCTATGAAGAACTTATTTCTGATAATCGCACTATTCTGCATTCCTTTTTCTGCTCATTCCCAACGACTGGTAGAGGTTGGGAAAGGATTCAGCAGCACTTCGGTAAACACCACAGTGTTTCGTAATAATTCCATCGTGACGCATGGAAATACACAATATATTTCTTATTATGACGAAGACGGTTATCTGATGGTGGGTAAACGCCGTTTGGGTACTACGGAATGGACTTTGCACCGTTCCCAATACAAAGGACATGTAAAAGATGCACATAACATTATCAGTATGATGGTGGATGGCGACGGCTATCTTCATCTTTCTTTTGACCACCATGGGCATCAATTGAATTATTGCCGCAGTATTGCTCCCGATACGCTTGTTCTGGGAGATAAAGAACCAATGATAGGCAATGAAGAAGAAGATGTGACCTATCCGGAATTCCATTTATTGGCTGATGGCAGTCTGCTGTTTGTATATCGGTCGGGTGTATCCGGCAGGGGAAATATGGTGATGAACCGCTATGATGTGAAATCCCGTAAATGGGAACGTGTGCAAGATGTCCTTATTGACGGGGAAAACGAGCGCAATGCCTATTGGCAGTTGTATGTGGACCCGGCAGGGACCATCCATCTTTCCTGGGTGTGGCGTGAGACCTGGCATGTGGAAACCAATCACGATTTATGCTACGCTCGTTCTTTTGACGGAGGTAAAACGTGGTATAAGACCAACGGACAGAAGTATGAGCTTCCTATCCGCCTGGGCAATGCCGAATATGCCTGCCGTATTCCTCAGAATGCCGAACTGATAAACCAGACCAGTATGAGTACGGATGCCGGAGGCCATCCGTACATCGCTACCTACTGGCGCAGTCCCGATAGTGATGTTCCCCAATACCGCATCGTCTGGCACGATGGTGTGAACTGGCACAACCGTCAGGTTTCCGAACGCAAGACCCCTTTCTCGCTGAAAGGAGGAGGGACCAAGATGATTCCCATGTCCCGTCCCCGGATGGTGGTGGACAACGGAGAAGTGTACTATCTGTTCCGTGACCAGGAACGTGGAAGCAAAGTTTCCATGTACTATACCAAAGACGTACAGTTTGGTGAATGGCACGTGAAAGACCTGACGGATTTTGCCGTAAATGCGTGGGAACCCAGCCATGACACGGAGTTATGGAAAATGAAGAAACAACTTCATATTTATGTACAGGACACCCGACAGGGAGATGGCGAGAAGCAGGTGGAAACAGAACCGCAAATGGTTTATGTGTTGGAACTGTAAATAATTAGCAAATTGGCAAATTGATAAATTATTAATATGATGAACAAGTTATTGAAGCAAACCCTTGTTTGTGTGGGCGCCTTGTTGCTTTCCATGCAGGTTGCCGCCAAGCCCTCTTCCGAAGCCAAGGAAGTACGGGGAATTATAGACAAGGTAAACACTTATTGGCAAACGCATAACAAGCCCGAAGTCCGTTCGTTTTGGGACAATGCCGCTTACCACACCGGAAACATGGAGGCATACTTTCTGACCGGTAATGAAAACTACCGTGCATACTCTGAAACCTGGGCCATACACAATGAATGGAAGGGAGCCAAGGAAAAGGATAAGTCTAAATGGAAATACTCTTACGGTGAGAGTGATGAATATGTATTGTTCGGAGATTATCAGGTTTGTTTTCAGACATATATCGACCTTTATACTATTCTTCCGGACAACTATAAGATAGCCCGTGCCCGCGAAGTGATGGAGTATGAGATGAGTACACCCAATCATGATTACTGGTGGTGGAGCGACGGTCTGTATATGGTAATGCCTGTCATGACCAAACTGTATAAGGTGACGGGCAATCATCTCTATTTGGATAAACTGTATGAATATATTGTATATTCGGATAGCATCATGCTCGACCGGGAAACCGGCCTGTATTATCGGGATGCCAAATATGTTTATCCTAAACACAAGACTTCCAGCGGAAAGAAGGACTTCTGGGCACGTGGTGATGGATGGGTGCTTGCCGGACTGGCGAAGGTGCTGAAAGATCTTCCCGCTGATTACGAGCATCGTTCTTTTTTCGTAAACAAGTATGTGAAACTGGCCGAAGCAGTCGCAGCCATCCAGCAACCGGAAGGCTATTGGACCCGTAGCATGATGGATCCCACTCATGCTCCCGGACCGGAAACCAGCGGAACGGCTTTCTTTACTTACGGCTTCCTTTGGGGAATCAATAATGGCTATCTGGATGAGGCAGTGTACAAACCGGTGATAGATAAAGCATGGAACTATTTGACAAAGACTGCTTTGCAGAAGAATGGCAAGATTGGTTACGTACAGCCGATTGGTGAGAAGGCCATTCCGGGACAAGTAGTCGATGCTGATTCTGAAGCTAATTTCGGGGTAGGCGCTTTTCTGTTGGCTGCTTGTGAATATGTCCGTTATCTGGAAGCTCCTAAAAATCAGGATCGTGTCTACTGGTGCAATCTGCTTTATAAGATGGCATCTCCCGTACTGAGCAATATGGCGGAAGGTAATCTGAAAAAGAATATGCTGGTAGAGGTGAGCCCTAATTGGGATGGACGTAACAAAGGGGTGACTTATATGGAAACCTTCGGACGCCTTATGGCAGGTGTCGCTCCCTGGCTGACACTTCCCGATGATGATACGGAAGAGGGACAGATGCGCAAGCAACTCCGTGAATGGGCATTGAAAAGCTATGCCAATGCGGTGGACCCTGCCAATCCCGACTATCTGTTGTGGAGAGGACACGGACAGGCCTTGGTGGATGCGGCATACGTGGCCGAAAGTTTTCTGCGTGCTTACGACCAGCTTTGGATGCCTTTGGATGATACAACCAAGAAACGTTATTTTGAAGAATTTACCCAGTTGCGCCGTGTAGACCCGCCTTACACCAACTGGCTGCTGTTTTCTTCTACCATCGAGAGTTTCCTGGCAAAGGCAGGAGCGGAATGTGACGAATATCGTATCAATTCGGCTATCCGCAAGGTGGAGGAATGGTACACGGGAGATGGCTGGTATGCGGACGGCCCTTCTTTCGCTTTCGACTATTATAGCAGTTATGTCTTCCATCCCATGTATCTGGAAACGTTGCAGGGCATGAAGGATGCAGGGAAATACACTCGTATTCATTATAAAAAATATTATGACCGCGCTTTGAAACGTGCCAGGAAATTCAGCCTTGTACTGGAACGCTTGATTTCTCCTGAGGGTACTTTCCCGGTATTCGGCCGTTCCATTCCTTATCGTTTGGCTGCTATGCAACCCTTGGCACTGATGGCTTGGTATCAGCAGTTGCCCGAAGGGGTGAGCAACGGACAGGCGCGTGCCGCACTGACTTCTGTGATGCACCGGATGTATGACAACACCGAGAACTTCAATGAGGCGGGTTTCCTGACCATCGGTTTTGCAGGCCGTCAGCCTAATGTGGCGGATTGGTACACCAATAACGGCAGTCTGTATATGACATCACTGGCATTCCTTCCGCTGGGGCTTCCTGCCGCACATCCGTTCTGGACAGATGCCGCACAACCTTGCACACAAGCCAAGGCATGGGGTGGACAGCCTTTCCCGAAAGACCATCACTGGAGTGATGATATACGCACTTGGGATTTATTCTGATTGCTTTTAAATCCGAACGTCGCAGATGATACGAAGTTGTTTTTATACTTATCCGTATCATCTGCGTTGTTCGTGTTTAAAAAATAAAAGCTTTGTGTCATCTGTATCTGAAAATGGCAAAAAGATAGTAGCTTTGCATCCATGAAAACAAAACTTCTCCCTATTCTGAGATATATAGTACTTGCATTGCTTCTTCTGTGCATTGTACTTTGCCGTTTTTTTCCCGTCATGGCCGAAGGGTATGCCTGTCATATCTATCCGTGGCTGTCGGCGGCGTTGTCCGCTATAGCTTCTGTTTTCCCTTTTTCCTTAGAGGAGGTGCTGGTGGTCGTAATCATTTTATGGATGATTATTTATCCTTTTCTTAAACGCCGGAAGAAGAAAAGCTGGAGATTCATTTTAGGCAGGGAAGTGGAGTTACTGGCATGGGTCTATATCTGGTTTTATTTGGGATGGGGCTTGAATTATTTTCGTTACGATATTTACCGGCGGATGGAGGTGGAGCCTGCCGGTTACGATGAACAGGCATTCCATCGTTTTCTTGTTTCCTATACAGATAGTCTGAATCAGTCCTATACGGCTGAGGTGAAAACGGACCCTGAAAGGATGCGGCAGGAGATAAAGGAGATTTATCAGCAGGTTCCGTCTATGTATGGTCTGGCTCTTCCCCGGGGTTATCAGCATCCGAAGCAGGTGTGGTTCAATCCGCTTTATTCGGGTGTGGGAGTATTGGGATATATGGGACCTTTTTTTGCGGAGTCGCAATTGAATGAAGAATTGCTTCCTGTACAATTGCCATTTACGTATGCTCATGAGCTGTCTCACCTGTTGGGGGTAAGTAATGAGGCGGAAGCGAATTATTGGGCTTACAGGGTTTGTCGCTCTTCAAAGCGGCCGGCGGTGCGTTATAGTGCCTATTTCGGTCTGTTGCCCTATGTGCTGGTCAATGCATCTTCTGTGTTGACGGAAGAGGAATTTCGTGAATGGATTAAGACGATCCGTCCCGAAGTGGTGAAGGATTATGAATATAAACGTATGTATTGGAATGAGCGTTATAGTACCCTGTTGGGTGAAGTGCAGAATAAAATTTATAACCTGTTTTTAAAGGGTAACAACATTCCTTCCGGTAGAAAGAATTATGCGGAAGTGATCGGGATACTGCTTTCTTTGGAAGAAAAATAGAAACAGAATGTTCAGGCTGGACTTGAAGCTGGTTGTGGCAGTTATAACTTGAACTTAATAGGGTTTCCTATAAACTGTTTTTTAGATTTCTGCTGCCACTGCATCGCCCTCTCCTGTAAGCCGTTGTTTATCGGCATTTCAGCAGGAAGGGGGATAGCAGTGGCAGCAGAAAAGTAAAACTCTAAAGAAGAACTTTTCAGGATGATTCCAAGCAATGATCAGAATCCGCCAGGGAGTCTATTGTTTCTGTTTCACATAATCCGAAGGCGACATTCCGTATTCGTCCTTGAAACATTGGCGGAAATAGGCCACACTGCTGAATCCTATCATATAGGCTATTTCTGAAATAGTATATTGTCCGGACATCAGCAGTTCCACTCCCTTGCGCATTTTTACCTTACGGATAAATTCGTTGGCGGACATATCTGTCAGTCCTTTTATCTTGCGGTAAAGGGTGGAGTGACTCATGCACATCTTGTCGGCAATGAAAGCGATATCCATCTTTTCCATTTCCAGATTCTCTTCGATTATTTGCGTGATTTTCTGCAAAAATTCATTATCCAGTTTGTTTAACGAACTCACGGCACTTTCCTGTTTGGGCTGCGTATCCGCCAGTGCCAGCAGAGAGGCTATTTTCTTACGGGTTTCCAACAGGTTGTTGATGCGGCTGTGCAGCAGCTTGGCACTGAACGGTTTGGTAAGATAGGAATCTGCTCCGGATGCATATCCTTCTTCCTTGTCTTGTAAAGAATCTTTAGCCGTCAGTAAGATTACAGGGATATGGCTGGTGCGCATATCCTCTTTTATTCGCTTGCAAAGTTCGATACCGTCCATGACCGGCATCATGATATCACTGACAATGATGTTGGGGATTCGTGCCTGTGCCAGTTCCCAGCCTTCTTTACCATCCTTGGCAGTGATTACTTCATAGAGGTCGGTGAAAGAGCTCCGGATATATTCCCGTATGTCTGTATTGTCCTCTACCACCAGCACAATGGGATGATTTTCGGTTGGTGTATCGGTAATGGTGGTTTCCTCTGCATCCGTCGGCTTCTTTTCCATATCATGTTGTGTATGGATAGCGTTGGGATATGTATTTTCAGTGAGCAGACGCAGTGTGAATGTGGTTCCCGTATCCACTGCGCTTTCTACTTTCAGGATTCCTTCGTGTAACTCGCTCAAACCTTTGACCAGAGCAAGCCCGATGCCCGAACCCGATGCCTGATATTTGCTTTTTGCCTGATAATAGCGATCGAAAATGTGTGGTAACGCTTCGGCATCAATTCCGTGGCCGGTATCACTGACACTGATTTCCATGTATTTTATCTGGTTCTCTTCTACCGAACGGAGTGATAAGGTGATATCTCCCTCGGAAGTATATTTGGCGGCATTGCTCATCAGGTTGTCCAGTATGATGGTGATCATGTCCGCGTCATAGAAGATTTCCGTATCTTCCGTTTCGATATGAATATGATAATTTACTTTGTTATTGGGATTCAACTCTTTGTAACGCAATCCCACTTCCTGTACCAATTGTCCCAAATCTCCCTTGTCCACAGATAATTTACGGTTCTGGGTCTCGGTCTTGCGGAATTCCAGTATGCGGTTTATCAGATTCAGCAGGCGGGTGGCGCTATCATGAATGATGCTGATTTTGTTGGCGTGTTTGGGAGATAAGGTGGCATCACTCAACAGGTCTTCCAATGGACCGAGAATCAGCGTGAGCGGAGTACGCAGTTCGTGGGTGATATTGGTGTAGAAACGCAGGCGTTCTTCGTTCAGTTCCTGCTTGTTCAGGCTTTGCTTGCGCTCCACTTCCAGTGAACTCTCTAAATCCAGTTTGCGTTTATAAAAACGGAGCAATGCATATAATGCGAAGATAAACAATATGACATAGCCTAATTTGGCATACCAGGTAAGCCAAAGGGGAGGGTTGATTACCACTGTCAGTTGTGCTGCGTTCTCGTTCCACTCCTGATTGCGGAAGCGGGTTTTCACTTTAAACACATAGTTGCCGTGCGGTATGTTACGGAAGGTGACCTGATTATCTCCTTGGGTGCTGTACCATGCATTCTCAAGTCCTTCCAGCATATATGAAAATTCTACTTGTGAACTTTGTGTATAATCCAACACATTGAAAGATATATTGAAAGTGTTTTGGTTATAAGGTAACTCAACAATTTTGTTACTGATTGGAACCGGTAACCGGGTATCCCTGCTTTCTGTCTGCTTATTATAGATAAAGAATTGGGTGATGGTAACAGGGGAAACCTCGCGTGGTGATGATAGTTCACGCGGATTGAAATAACATGCCCCGTTTTGGGAGCCGAAAAACAGAGTGCCGTCCGGAGTGATGCAAGTGGAACCATCCATGAAGTCACCCATTGGCACACCGTCATGATAGTTATAGTTGTAGAATCTTTTGTTTTTTTCATCCAGACGGGAAATGCCACCATTGGTGCTGATCCATATATGGCCGTCATGGTCTTCCTGTATGGCGCGTACCTGTGTGTTTTCCAGGCCTTCCTTTGCGCTGAACGACATAAATACATTAGGCTGACTTACATCTTTAAAAATAATAATACCTTCCCGGGTGGCAACAAGAATGCGTTTGCGAGAATCTTCCATCATATAATTCACGGCATTGGATGGAAATGAATGGTCTGTTGTGAAATTATAAAGCTTTTTATCATCTTCATCAAACACCACCACTCCTTTGCCGAATGTTCCTACCCATAATTTCCCGTTTTTGTCCCGTATGATACCGTGTACCATAATATCGGGTAACTGGGCGTTTAATTCTTTCTCGTACGACAATTGGTTATTAAAATAAGAATAGATTCCCGTTTGGGTACCTATCCATATCTTGCCGTCTGTATCCTCGCTGAAGGAACAGATATCGAGGAACTCCGAGTCTTTATCTCCTATGCGGGTGATACGTCCGTCTTTGGGGGTATAAAGCAATATACCATTTTTATAAGTGCCTAGCCACAGTCGTTCTTGTTTGTCTTGGTAAATCACATTAATATGTGTTTGCGGGTGCAGCCGGCATTCGTGTAAAGAGAAGTTTTTTGTTTTCTTTCCTTTCTCATAAATTCCCAATTCACCTTCTCCTCCCAGCCATATCTGGTGATTATCTGCCCATAATCCCCATACTTGTTTATTGTTGATTTTACCCTGTTTCTCAATAGTATAGGCAATGGTGTTGAATAATGGCTGTGCATAGCTGATGAAGTCCAATCCGCCGCGGTAGTTGCCAATCCAAATATTTCCGAATGAATCTTGTATGATGCTTCGTGCATTGGGGCCGGATAATCCATAGTTGTCGTTCGTTACGGTAATGTTGGAGAATGTAATCTTTTCTGGAGATATAAATGTATTTTCCCTGAGATTGAGGATACTCACCCCTCCCATGTTGGTGCATATCCATAGAGTGCCGTCTTTCATTTGTTTGATATCAAGAATCTGATCTGACAATAATGAGTTTTCATTTCCTTCTATGTGTTTGAACGTGGTGAATTTTCCGCTTTGCGGATTGAAAAGTGCCAGACCATTGTCGGTGCCTACCCATACATTTTTATTCTTGTCTATGCATAGAGCGCGTACTTCATTATCGGGAATGCTATAAGGATTATTGGGGTCATGCTGATAATTTTTTGCAGTACGGTTTTTAAGGGATACAATGCTTAATCCTCTGAGATGATGGCCAATGTACAAATTACCGTTACCGTCTTCCTTTGATGCCCAGTTATTACCTTCCAGACCTTCTACATCCTTAGAAGAATAGGGGGTGAACATTTTGGTTTTCCGATCATAGTAATCAACTCCGAAATGATAATGTGTGATCCATAAGCCGCTGTCGGCAGCAACAGATAAGTCTGTGATATCATTACTGAGCATATAATTGCCCGTGGCAGGAATGCGTGATATGGTTTCTGTTTCATAGTCAAAAAAACAAAGTCCATCTCGTTGTGTGCCTATCCAGACTTTGTTTTCATAGGGGTCTGCAAGTACGACATTCAGTTCGTTACCACTCAATCCTGAATTATTCTTGGTATAGATGTTGAATTGACGTCCATCAAACCTGTTAAGACCAGATTCGGTCGCTATCCATAAGTAACCCTTTTTATCTTGGGTGACACTGACTACATAATTGCTGGACATACCGTCTTCCACTCCCAGGCGTTTGATAACATAAGGTTGTGCAGATGCATGGAACAGAGAAATAAAACTTAATAATAATGAGATTGAAAATGAATATGTGTGTTTCATATAAAGGTACTTTTATGAGTACAAATATATAGTATTTTCTAAAATATTTCTGTTAATGTACATGACATATTCAGCATACGACAACTAAAAACTCGTTATGAACGATTTTTATATCCTTCTTGCTCAGTTTTTCTCTACTTGTTCTTTACAATATTTTTATATTTGTCTCGGGAAAATAAAACAGATTAAAAATTCTAATGCTTATGAAAACATAGACTTAGGTTCTTTGCAGGTTTGGTCCGGATGCCTTTATATACAATTCGGAGTTAGGAATGAGAGTTTATTACCTTAATTAAATCTAATTATAAAAGAAAGACGATGAAAGAAAATTCGTTTAAAAGAAATCGAAAGGCTATGATGGCTTTGCTGCTTTGCACAGGTTTCATTGTAACTCAGCCAATCAGTGTTATGGCTGAAGAGATTATGATTTTTGCTCAAACTGCTCAGCAACAAAAACAATCCGTTTCAGGAGTTATTAAAGATGCTACGGGGGAACCTGTAATTGGTGCTAGTGTGCTAGAGAAGGGGACTACGAATGGTACAATTACCGATTTTGATGGTAGATTTACGTTGAATGTAATTCCTGGCACTACACTAATAATCTCTTATATTGGTTATAAGACGGTAGAAATGAAAACTGTAGCAGGACAACCAATAAATTTAACATTGACTGAGGACAGCGAAATGTTGGAAGAAGTGGTAGTGGTAGGTTACGGTACAATGCGTAAAAAAGACTTGACAGGTTCGGTAGTACAAATTAACCCTTCCAAGATTGCTGATCAAAATCCGACTTCTGTTCAAGATGTTTTGCGCGGTACACCAGGATTGCAAATAGGTTATGATGCATCGGCTAAAGGTAGTGATGCTTCTATTTTGCTACGTGGACAGAATTCTTTAGGTACCAATGCAAGCCCAATGATTGTATTGGACGGTATGGCTTTTTATGGTGAACTTTCTGAAATTAATCCTGATGATATTGCACAAATTGATGTGTTGAAGGATGCTTCTTCTGCTGCTATTTATGGTGCTAAGGCTGCTGCCGGTGTCATTATTATCACGACAAAGAAAGGTAAGGAGGGTAAGCCGGTTATTAATGTAGGTGCTAATCTTTCGGTTTCTAGAAAATCAGATTATCGCGATTATTTTGATGCGGCTGGTTATTTGAAATTTCATCAGGACTGGCGTAAAATGTATTATACGTATGGACAGGGTGAGGATGGTTTGTACGACTACTATCAAGCAAAAGATGGTAGTGGTAATTTGTTATATCCAGCTGGTTATTATGATGACCCCCGTACCTTGACAGAAGCAGAACAGAAAGCATGGGCCTCCAATATAGGTGTCAGTGGTATTGGTCTTAGTGAAGGTGAATCCATGCTTGGTCTGTTTGCCCGTCGTTTGGAATTCAATAATTCTCCGATGATGATGGAAAATTTTTTGAATGGTCGTATGGTTGATTGGAATGATGCTACTTTCCGCACTGGTTTCAATCAAGATTATAATGCAAGTATTTCGGGAGCTACTGAACGTGTGAATTATTACTTTTCATTAGGTTACATTAATAATGAAGGAGCTGTACAGGGTAATGAATACAATGCTTTCCGTTCTAACATGAAAATCAATGCGAAGATTACAGATTGGTTGGAGGTAGGAGCGAATGTTAATTTCCAGGACCGTTCGGATGGAGATATTCAAGTATCTCTTGGAAGTAATTATTGGGATAATAATATGTTGCGTAATTCTCCATATGCTTCCATGTATGATAACAATGGTAATTATGAGCAATATCCTATGTCTGGTTTGCCTACCAATGGTGGGTACAATTACTACTTTGATCGTCAGTATTACGATTTGGAAAAGGGGTATACCGTATTAAATACTATTTTTAATGCAAAAATTACTTTGCCAGCAGGTTTTTCTTATCAATTCAATATTGCTCCTCGTTTTCAGTGGTTCTATGACCGTTATTGGATGTCTGCTGATTTGCCTAATGCATCTGCTGCTGATCGAGGTGTGAATCGTGGTTGGTCGAAAAATTTTGATTGGAATTTGAACAACACCATTACATGGGACAAGATATTTGGTGAGCATCATTTCACCGCAACCTTAGTACAAGAGGCTGAAGAACACCGATATTGGAGTGACAATGTTAATGCACGTAACATCACGCCGAGTGATGCTCTAGGTTTCCATTATACGCAAGGGGCTAACAAGACTCAGAGTGGCTTTAGTACTAATGATACTCATTATACTGCTGCTTCCTATTTGGGACGTTTATTCTATAGCTTCAAGGATCGTTATATGTTCACAGGAACATTCCGTCGTGACGGTTACTCCGGTTTCGGTTCTAATAATCCTTGGGGTAACTTTGGATCTGTTGGGCTTAGCTGGGTATTCTCTGAAGAAAACTTTATGTCTGATGCTCACGATTGGATGGATATGGGTAAGTTGCGTTTGTCTTGGGGAACTAATGGTAACCGTGAATTTGGAGATGTTTACTCTACGTTGTCTAATTTGTCACTGGCAGGTGGAAGTATGGTATATTACCAAAATGGTAACTCGAACGTTGTCAATCCACTTTATATGAGTCGTTTGGCTGCACCTAATTTAGAATGGGAGAAGACTAAAGCGTGGAATATCGGTTTGGATTTCTCATTTTTGAATGGAAGACTTACTGCTAATATGGATTACTATTTGAAGAAAACAACAGACATGATAATGAGCCAGCGTTTGCCGAGTTTTTCTGGTTTCGGTTCCATCATGGCCAATTTGGGTGAAGTACAGAACCAAGGCTTTGAAATCGCTTTGAATTCTACAAATATTCAAAATAAGAATTTTACATGGAATACTTCTGTAGGATTTTCTATTAATAAGAATAAAATTAACCATATCTACTATGATTATGACGAGAATGGTGTAGAGAAGGATGATACCTCCAATGGTTGGTTCATCGGTCAGGCAATCGGTACTATATGGTATTATGAAACCGATGGAGTTTGGCAGAATACTCCTGAAGACATTGCTTCTGCTACTTTGGTAGGGCAGAAGCCGGGTGATCCGAAAGTGGTGAATCACTATACTGAAGATGACCGGATTTTGGAAGATGGTACTCGCATACCTGTCTACAATGATAATGATAAGGTTTATCAAGGGACTACAGCTCCTCCTGTTTACTGGAATTTACGTAACGATTTCACTTTGTGGAAGGATTTGACTCTTTCTGTTTCATTATACTCTTATATGGGACACAAGAGCCGTGCTGGTTATTGGTTGAATCAGGAGAACGGAGGGTCACAGGTAACTAACGGCTTTAATGTGGCAGCTCGTAAATATTGGACTCCTGATAATCCGACTAATGATTATTGTCGTTTGAATGCTGCAGGTCCCAATACGGGTTTGGCTAATGGTGTAGATAAAGTTTACAACCGTAGTTTCGTTCGTTTGGATGACATAACTTTGGGTTATACTTTGCCACAGAAATGGACTAGGAAATTTATGATAGACCGCATCCGTCTTACAGCAAGCTGTAAAAACGTCTGCACCTTTGATAATTGGGAATATGGTGATCCCGAAACTGGCGGATTGGCTACACGTACTTTTAACTTTGGTATTAATGTAACACTCTAATTTCTGAAAAATATTATGAAAACAAGCAATACGATATTTACAAAAGCATGTATGGTACTGGCTGCGACCGCTTTGGTGAACGTTAGCTGTACGGATGATTTTTTGAAACAGGACCCGTTGTCATTTTACAATCCCGAAAATACTTACACAACAGAGTCTGGTTTGCAATCAGCCTTAGCTATGTGTGATTATGGCTTGAAAGAAATGCTGATGGACGGAAATGGTAACGTGATGCCTATGGCTTCCCTTTATTTCATGACAGATATTGGTCTGTATGGGAAAACCGATGCGGGCGATATGCAAGACGATTTTGCCAATAAGATAACTCCGACATCCGGCATGAAAGGTGGTGGGGATGAGAATGCTATGTCACGCTTCTGGGACCGCACATGGAATAGTGTGACTTTTGCAAATACTATTATCTCCAATGTAGGTAAAGTAGAAGGGTTGGATCCCACTTTGCGCGATGAATATTTAGGACGTGCTTACTTTCATCGCGCCTATGCCTACTATCACGGTGTATTATTGTTTGGCGATATACCTTTAATTACGAAGCTGATTGAAGTACCTAAACAAAACTATAAATCCACGAGTAAAGAGGCAATCTTCCAAATGTTGGTGCATGATTTGGAATTCGCTGTAAAACATGTGTCTCCACAGAAAGAGATAGGTTATATAGGTACTGTCAATCAAGAAGCATGTAAGCAATTGCTTATCAAGTGTTATTTAGTTGTAGGTGAATATCAGAAAGCTGAGCAATTAGCTACCGATTTGATTAACAATCATGGTTTGGCTTTAATGAATGCTCCGTTTGGAACGAATGTTTCTTCTGGTAATCCGGAAACATGGTCGGTAGAACGTAATGTAATTTGGGATTTGCATCGTGGAGTAAATATAACTGATGCTTCTAATACGGAAATGATTATGCCTATTTTGAATTATTATGCTGAAGGTTTCATTTCCTATCCGCAGATGCGAGCTATGTGTGTGCATTGGAGTAATGGTATTATCCGTGATCCTCATAACTTAGGATCTCCAACTTATAATTATGCACGTACTGCTGGGGAATATGATGCGAAATTAGATTGGGTACGCGCTATGGGACGTGGTATTGGTTGTTTCCGCACTTCTTATCATTATAATCAGACCATTTGGAATTATGATGGTGAAACAGATTGGCAGGATATGCGTCATAATCGAGAAATAGGTAATTGGATGGAAATGACGGATCTTAAATACAATAATCCAAATTCTGCTTATTATGGGAAAAACATGATGCTTTATGCACCAGAAGATTATTATGATCCGGAATCAGGTGATTTGTTGGTGAAAAAAGGGGATTTGCTTTGTTCTGATACTATTCGTAGTTGGTTCCCGACTCCATTGTACAAAGTATATATACTTGATCAAAATGCTGAAGAAAATATGGGGGCTAATCAGTTTAATGGAGCAACCAAGGGCAATAGTGTGTCTAATGGTAATCTATACTTGTTCCGTTTGGCAGAAACTTACTTACTTCGCGCTGAGGCTAAGTTCTACCAAGGTAACCCGATTGGCGCTGCAGAGGATGTGAACGTAGTTCGTCGTCGTGCTAATGCCAAAAAGATGTTTACTACTGTAACTATCGGTGACATTGCTGATGAACGTGCTCGGGAATTGTATTTGGAAGAATGGAGACAGCCTGAATTGACTCGTATTTCTTGGTGTCTTGCTCGCAGTGGTCAGCCGGATGAATGGGGAGAAACTTATAATCTGTCTACTTGGGATAAGCAGAGTGGTACGGATTTGAATGGAGGAAGCTATTGGTATAAGCGTACTACGCGCTACAACATTTTCAATCATGGGCCTATTGTTTCCAACAAGGAATTGAATTATCAAGTAGATAAGCGTAATCTGTTTTGGCCGATTCCCAACTCGGCTATTACTGCTAATACAGGTGCGCGGTTGCGGCAAAATTATGGATATGACGGCTATGATGAAGCGATTCCGATGTTTACTAATTGGGAAGAAGCAGTGGCTGATGAAGAATTGACAAAATAATGATAGTTTTCAACAGGCGTTGTTGATACTGATAAAGCAAGTCTGATTAACTTGCGAATTAGATTATAGGAGGACTACGGCTTGAAGTGATTTTAACCCGTAGTCCGTTTTTTTAGACCTTTTAGGTAGAGGAATATAAAATTCGGAATTCATTATAGAAAAATCGTTCATGCTTAATATTTCTACTACTCTTGATTATTTTTTAGCCTTTTTTATTCTTTTAAAGCTTTAAGTTTGCAACGTGAAAAATAGATAAAACGAACTTTAAGTATAATGCTTATGAGGAATAAATCTGCCCCCGATTAATATTGGGAATGTGACAAAATTTAGCCCAAGGAGTTTCTAATCATAACTCTATTCGGATAATATTATTACCTATAATCTAATTTAATAAGAAAAACGATGAAATCAAACTCGTTCTTAAAAAATCGAAAGGCTTTGACAGCCTTATTGCTTTGCACAGGTTTCGTTGCGACTCAGCCGTTCAGTGTGATGGCCGAAGAAATTGTAACTGCCGTACAAACTGTCCAGCAACAGAAACAATCCGTATCAGGCACGATTAAAGATCCGGTAGGGGAACCGGTTATTGGTGCCAGTATTTTAGAGAAAGGTACTACCAATGGTACAATTACTGATTTCGATGGTAATTTTACATTGAATGTGGCTCCAGGAGCTACATTGGTTATTTCTTATATAGGATATAAGAATCAAGAGATGAAAGTTATTCCGGGAAAATCACTTAACATTATTTTGCAAGAGGATACAGAAACGTTGGAGGAAGTGGTGGTAGTCGGTTATGGTGTGCAGAAGAAATCAGATGTGACCGGTTCTGTTACTTCAGTAGGGAAGGAGCGTCTGGGAAAACTTCCTGTGACGAATGTTTTACAAGCTGTTCAAGGTGCGGCAGCAGGTGTTACTATTACACAAACATCTTCCATTCCGGGCGATGCGCCGGATGCTTTGGTGCGTGGCCAGAATTCCATCAATGCTAATTCCGGGCCATATATTGTTGTGGATGGTGTGCCTATCAGCAAGTCGGGAGGTACATTGAATGACATCAATCCGAATGATATTGAATCCATGGAAATTTTGAAGGATGCTTCGGCCACTGCCATTTATGGTACAAATGGTGCGAATGGTGTTATTTTGATTACTACTAAGCGTGGCACTTCCGGTAAGCCGACCATTCGTTATAACGGATATTTCGGAGTGGAGGATTTTTCTCATAAACTAGATTTCTGTGATGGTGCGCAAATCACTCAACGTTATAGAGATTATGTGTCACAGAACCCCGGAGAAACCATGTACAATGATTATGTGAAGAATGCATACGAAGCGGAAAATCAGGCCAATGGTATAGAGAATGATTGGATTGACGCTGTATCGCAAACTGGTATCATCCAAGACCATAACGTAAGTATCGGCGGTGGGGCGGATAATGTGAAGTATTACGTTTCTGCCGACTATATGAGTCAGAAAGGTGTGTTGAAAGGGTTCAACTACAAACGTTACTCCATTCGTACCAACATTGATATGAATGTGACTGATTATATGAAGGTGGGAACTAATTCCTATATAGTATCTCATAACCGTGACGGTGGACGTGTTAACTTTCTGATGGCTGAGGCTATGTCTCCTTATGCGAAAATGTATGAAGAAGATGGCAACTATTGCATCAATCCGATGTACAGTGAAACTTTGTTCACCAATCCGTTGATGTGGACTACTACTAATCCCGAACGTCGTCAGTGGAATATCAATATAAACGGTTATGCCGAGATTGATTTCGGAAAGTTGATTTCTCCTCTCAAAGGATTGACCTATAAATTCAATGGTGGTTATGCATATATGCCCAAACGTTATAATAATTATGAAGGTAAGTCGGTGAATAATAAGACCGGTTATGCTGAAATAAAGAATGAAGAAACACAAAGTTATACCATTGAAAATATTCTTGCCTATAACCGTGATTTCGGAAAGCATCATTTGGATTTGACAGCTTTGTATGCCGCTTCGCGCAAGAAATACCAACGCTCTCAAGCTATGGCCAGCAAGTTTATTAATGACGATCAGCAGTGGCATAACATGGGTAGTGCGGAAACACCTAGCGTAGCTTCATATACAGACCTTTATACTACTGTTTCACAAATGGGACGAATCAATTATTCTTATGACAGCCGTTATTTGTTCACATTTACAGTTCGTCGGGACGGTTCTTCTGTTTTCGGTGATAATAACAAATACGGTGTATTCCCTTCTGTCGCTTTAGGTTGGAATATTGCCCGTGAATCATTTATGGAATCTTCCAGTAATTGGTTGAACACATTAAAGCTGCGTGCGTCTTATGGTAAAGCGGGTAATGAGGCCATCGGAGTATACCAGTCACGTGTGAAGATGGATTCAGGAATGTTGGCTTTAGGAGGAGCTTCAAATGCAGGTTTATGGCCCAATGATTTGATGGGGAATGCGGATCTGACTTGGGAAACCACAAAGAGTTTCAATGTCGGTCTGGACTTCGGACTTTGGAATAACCGTTTGACAGGTAATATTGATGTCTATTTCTCAAAGACCAACGATTTGCTTCTGAAACGTAATTTACCTAAAGTAACTGGTTACAACACCGTGTACTCCAATATGGGTGAAACAGCTAATAAAGGTGTGGAATTGACACTGAATTCCCGTAATATTGTTTCAGGCGATTTTACCTGGAGTTCCAATTTGGTATTTTCATGGAATAAGAATGAGATAAAAGACCTTTATGGAGACGGACAGAACGACTTGGGTAACCGTTGGTTCCTTGGACATCCGATAGGTGTGATTTATGATTATACAATGGTTGGAATCTGGCAGGAAGATGAGATAGCCCGTGGCGACCATTTGAATTGGGACCCGATTGCAGAAGCTGGTGATGTGAAGTTGGCGGATATCAGTGGCCCTGACGGAGTACCTGATGGCAAGATTGATGACAATGACCGTACCATCAAAGGGCAGACAACACCGAAATGGATTGGTGGTCTGACGAATACGTTCACTTATAAGGATTTTACATTGAGTATCTTTATCCAGACTACACAAGGATTGAAAAAGAACAATTCATTGATCGGTATGGCAGGTGATGAAATGGGACGTCGTAATACCACTACTGAAATAGGTTATTGGACTCCGGAAAACAAGAGTAACGAATGGCGTTCATTGCGTAAGAACTCAAACAAACATGGATATGGTTTCCCTTGTGATGCCAGTTATACACGTATCAAAGACATCACATTAAGTTATACTTTCCCACAGCGCATGATTCAGAAGATGGGTATCGGTGGTTTGCAGCTTTATGTGAGCGGACGTAACCTGTTTACTTTCACGGATTGGGTAGGTTGGGATCCTGAAGCTCGTCAGGTAGCTCGTGGTAATAGTTCATGGGATAGTACAAGAGGTGAAACTGTATATGACAGCAGTAACTACCCGATGACTAAGAGTTGTGTATTTGGAGTTAATTTAACATTCTAAAAAACGAAGAACTATGAAATTTAGAAATATATTATTAACAACTTTTGCTGCATCGGCATTTGTTATTGGGACTACATCATGCAGCGATAGTTTTCTGGATGAGAAAATGTACTCTAGTTATGGTCCGGAAGTATCAGATGTAAATGCGAAATTGGTAGGTCTGCACCGTCAATATGCTGCTATATGGGGAATGTCCAGTCAGCAGGGATTTGTAGGATGCTGGCAGGTAGGTACGGATGTAGGTGCTCCCGGTGACACTCAGGGGGTAGAGGTTCCTTTTTACAGATATCAGGAATTGAATGCAGAGAATGCAGGGGTAAGTTTCCTTTGGGAAAAATTATATGAGCTCATTAATAGTGCGAATCAGATTATCGCTTCACAAGCTGAAGGCGGTGATGCGGCGGCAACAGCCGAAGCCATGTTCTTTCGTGCTTATGCATACAATATGTTGGTGACATTATGGGGAGATGTACCTTTGGTGACAGAATCTACTAGTATTCCGCGTACAGATTATACCCGTAATGCGGTTGCCGAGGTGGATGGAGTCATTGATTCTGACTTGGTTTATGCCATGTCTAATCTTCCGGTAGTGGGAGCTGCCAAAAATGAAAGCCGTATAAATCAGGACATGGCAAGACAGTTGGCAGGAGAAGCCTATCTTCGGATGGGTATGCGTGATGCTTCCTATTTCAAGAAGGCGGAAGATGCGGTGACGCCTATTATAACAGGTGGTAAATATGAACTGATTTCAGCAAGATATGGTAAATATGCGGCCGAGCCGGGTGATTATTATCATGATATGTTCCGTTGGGGGAATCAGCGTCGTTCACAGGGGAATATGGAGGCTATCTGGACTTTCGAAATGGAGTATAACCGTGATGTGAATGGCGGTACAATTGACAATCCGCAACAACGTCGTAACTGGGTTCCTGCTTTCCATAAACTGGATGGTATGGTGAATGCGGATTCCATAGGCGGTCGTGGTAATGGCCGTTTGCGTATCAGCAATTTTGTGAAATACGGATTGTATGAGAAAGGTGATATCCGTAATTCTAATTACAATATCCGTCGTGTAATGTGGTATAACAAGCCCGGTTTTTCAAAAGAAGTTGGTATTGATGCCAAAGGGTTCTTGGTGGATAAAGACAAAGGTGTAAGAAATGTGACATTAAAAACGGGCGACCAGGTCATCCCTCACGAGGGAGATTCATTGAACGTATTTTATCCTCATCCCACTAAATGGGGGGCTTATGATGAAACCGATGATTTTGGTTATGCTGTAGTGAAGGACTGGCCTGTGATGCGTTTGGGAGAAACTTACTTGCTCCGTGCAGAGGCTCGTTTCCGTCAGGGGAATACACAGGGGGCGGCTGATGACATCAATGTGTTGCGTGACCGTGCCTTTAAAGACTACCGTGCGGTGGCTCCGGGTGCTGGTAAAGTAACGGCAGATCAGATTGACATTGACTTCATTTTGGATGAACGTGCCCGTGAATTGATTAGTGAGGAGAACCGTCGTATGACTTTAGTCCGGACCAATACGTTGGCCGAACGTATCAAACTGAATGGGGATGTGGAACCTGCCGCACCAAGCAATAAGGTGATTACAGGTTTTGATGCCAATATCCATACACTGCTTCCGATACCTCTCACCGAGATTCAATTGAACAAAGACGGAGATTTGAAACAGAATCCGGGTTATTGATTCTGTCGGATATAAGTAAGAAGATAGATATATAAAATATTGAAAGAGCATGAAGGGCATATCTCTTAAAGAGAGTGCCCTTATTTTATTTCCTCTAGTTTGGTAAATCCGACGTGATTTATTTCTTTAGAAAGAATAAAAAGCGGCTTTTGGCTGATTTCTGTCCTATTTTGCACGAATTATACCCCCTTTTTTATTAGCAGAATATGTATTTTTGAAGAATAAAAAAACAGCTGTATCGGGTTGGAACTCGATGACAGGTAATGAATAACCCCATAAAATACTATGATGCGACTTTTATTATCTCTTTTATTGCTTTTGTCATTCTTGCAGATGAATGCACAGACTTATCCTAAAGTGATTCTTCCGGGTGATTATCCTGACCCTTCCATTATGCGTGACGGCAAGGATTACTACATGACTCATTCTCCTTTCTATTACGCTCCCGGATTCTTAATCTGGCACTCGCAGGATTTAATGAACTGGGAGCCGTTATGTCGTGTCATGCCTCAATATGAAGGCTCTGCCATGGCACCTGATTTGTTGAAATACAAAGATACTTATTATATTTATTATCCTGCCGCAGGAACCAATTGGGTGATGTGGGCGAAAGATATTCGTGGACCGTGGAGTCTTCCCGTAGACTTGAAGGTAGGAGGAATTGACCCCGGTCATGTCGTGGATAGGGAGGGAAATCGCTATCTTTATGTGGATAAAGGGGAGGTGATCCGGTTAACAGAAGACGGACTTGCTACCGTTGGGGAGAAGAAGAAAGTATATGACGGATGGAAGTATCCTGATCATTGGGATACGGAATGCATGTGTCTGGAGTCCCCGAAACTGAATGAACACAATGGCTACTATTATCTCACTTCTGCTCAAGGAGGAACCGCAGGACCCGCAACCAGCCACATGGTTGTATCAGCCCGTTCAAAAAGTGTGATCGGACCTTGGGAGGACTCACCTTACAACCCCATTGTGCATACGTATAGCGCAACGGATAATTGGTGGTCTAAAGGTCACGGCACACTGATAGATGATGTGAACGGCAACTGGTGGATTGTTTATCATGCATATGCCAATCGCTATCATACATTAGGACGCTCCACCTTGATTGAACCGATAGAATGGACGGAAGACGGCTGGTATTGTACCGCATCTGCCGCTACCCCTGTCACTCCGGAGCAGGAAATTAAACATGGATTGGAATTGTCCGATGATTTCAAAGGTCCTCAATTGGGACTTCAGTGGACTTTTTGGAAAGAATATGCTTCCAAATCCCTGACTTTCAAGGAGGATGTCTTATGGATGAAGGCCAAAGGCCGGACTCCTGCCGACGGACGGGTGTTGTTGACCACCGCTGAAGACAAAAATTACGAAACACAAGTGGAAATCCGGACAGGGAATGGAAATGTGGCCGGGCTTATCCTGTATTATAATGAAAAGGCTTATGCCGGAGTCGTTTCCGATGGAAAGAGATTCTATATTTACCGGAATGCGGAGCACAAGACGGAACTTCCCAATCGCATTGGGAAACATTTCTTTGCCAGACTGCACAATTGCGGTAACCGTCTGTCCGTCGAGGTGAGTAAAGACGGGGAAGAATGGACTGTCCTTGCCGGTGATATGGATGTTTCCTCCTTGCATCACAATAATTATGGTGGTTTTTATGCTTTGCGTGTTGGTCTGTTTTCCGCTGGAAAAGGAAGTGCGGGTTTCAGCCGCTTCCGTTATCGGAATGCGGTTCCGCGAGAGAAAGATATGAGCGCCTATCTGATGGTCTTCCACAAAGACGAGGACCATGGACTTCACATGGCAATCAGTCCCGACGGCTACACTTTTACCGCCTTGAACGAAGGAAAGCCCGTCATAGCCGGAGATACGATAGCTGAACAGAAAGGTATCCGCGATCCGCATATCTTCCGTGGTCCGGATGGAGCATTCTATCTGTCGATGACCGATTTGCATATTTATGCGCAGCGTGACGGATATCGTGATACAGAATGGGAACGCGATGGAAAAGAGTACGGATGGGGTAACAACCGGGGGTTGGTATTGATGAAATCTTGGGATCTGATTCACTGGAAGCGTACCAATCTGCGCTTTGACAAATTATCTGCTGCTTACAGTGAGGTAGGTTGCGCTTGGGCTCCTGAAGTGACCTATGATGATAAAAAAGGAAAGCTGATGATGTATTTCACCATGCGCTTTAAGAATGAAGCAAACAAACTTTATTATGTATATGTCAATGACGACTTTGATAAATTGGAAACTTTACCTCAGCTTCTTTTTCAATATCCCGATGAGAAGATTTCTGCTATCGATGCGGATATTACCCGTATAGGAGATAAATATCACATGTTTTACGTTTCGCACGATGGGGGCGCCGGTATCAAGCAGGCTGTTTCGGATAGGGTAAACAGTGATTACGAGTATAATGCCCGTTGGTATGATCCTGAACCCACGGCGTGCGAAGCTCCGAACTTGTGGAAACGCATTGGTGAGGATAGATGGGTGTTGATGTATGATGTGTACGGGCAGAAGGTTCATAATTTCGGATTCAGTGAAACTTCCGACTTCGTACATTTCACTCCTTTGGGACAGTTTAACCAAGGAGTGATGAGGACTACTAACTTTACTTCTCCCAAACATGGGGCAATCATTCATCTAACCCGCCAGGAAGCGGAACGCCTGGCAGAACATTGGGGGATGTCTTACGATGCTTTGCTTCCATCTGAATAAGAAACATTTTATATAAAAATAATTTATGATGAGTAAACTGAGAAACAGCTTGTGTGAGTTGTGCACAGCTTTGATTTTCCTTTGCGGATGCAGCAATGAACCGTTGCAACCCATTAGTTCAGGCGAGATATGGCCTGATAACAACGGAGAGCATATCAATGCCCATGGGGGTGGAGTAATGTACCATGACGGAACATACTACTGGTTCGGCGAGAATAAATGCGATACCACCAGCAGTGCCATGGTGGGAGTAATGTGCTATTCTTCTCGGAATCTTACCGACTGGAAGAGCGAAGGCGTGGCGCTTTCTGTTGTTGATAACGACAGCAGCGACATAGCGCGTGGCTGTATATTGGAACGTCCTAAAGTGATATATAATGCGAAAACAGGGAAGTTTGTGATGTGGTTCCATCTGGAATTGAAAGGAAAAGGTTATGCGGCCGCTCGTGCCGGAGTGGCAGTCAGTGATACTCCTGCCGGTCCTTACCGTTTCATCCGTTCGGGACGTGTCAATGCTGGTAAGCTGCCTGTTGATATGGACGGGCAGGCTGTTGCAGTGCTGGATACTCTGAATGCCAAGAATTATGAGAAATGGTGGACTCCCGAATGGACGGATGCTGTAAACAAAGGCTTGATAGTAAAGCGTGATTTGGATGGCGGACAGATGTCTCGCGATATGACTCTTTATGTAGATGAGGATGGTAAAGCCTACCATATTTACTCTTCTGAAGAAAACCTCACACTCCAAATAGCGGAATTGAGCGATGACTATCTTTCACACACAGGGAATTATGTGCGTGTGGCTCCGGCAGGACACAATGAGGCACCTGCTATCTTCAAAAAAGACGGAACCTACTGGATGATCACTTCCGGTTGTACCGGTTGGGCTCCCAATGAGGCCCGTATGTTCTCGTCTTCTTCCATCTTCGGACCGTGGTCTCAGCATCCCAACCCTTGTGTGGGACCGAAGTCGGAACTTACGTTCGGCGGACAGAGCACTTATATTCTGAAGGTGGAGGGGAAGAAAGATGCCTTTATATTTATGGCAGATATCTGGCGTCCGGAGCATCCCAGTGATGCCCGTTACATTTGGTTACCTGTTCAATTTAAGGAAGGAGTTCCATACGTGGAGTGGATGGACAACTGGACACTGGATTTCTTTCAGTAATCCCTGTTGAAAATAGTCTGAAGGATGGAAAATAGTGCAATAGTCTGTTCTTGACCGATTATTGCATCCATCTTGCTTGATTTTACCCCTATGGTTGTCAATCAGATTTTTTATCTTTGCTATCGGTAAAAAGAGATAATAGGTATTAAAGATAGGTTTTTAGGAAGAAGGTTAACATACTGTGATGTGATAATAGAATTTTAGGTTAGGTTAAGTTAGAATTGAAGGCATATTTCGTGAGGAAATGTGCCTTTCTGTTTTCATTACCTTTCTAGGTTCGTATATTTGTAATGTCGAATTTGTGAAACTTAAAATAGAATATGCATGAAAAAGATTGGATTGTTTTTGTTGTTAGGTTTTTCTCTTTCGTGGCTGGTGTCTGCTTGCCAAGGACGTCAGCAGGAAAGACGGAAGGAAGTGCCTTTGGATTCTATTGTACTGAGTGACCCTTGCATTCTGGCAGACAGGAAGACGGCTATGTATTATATGACCGGAACCGGCGGTATGCTTTGGAAAAGCAAGGATTTGAAACTTTGGGAAGGACCGTTCCATGTGGCAAAGACTGATTCCGGTTCGTGGATGGGACCGAAACCAATGATTTGGGCTGCCGAGTTACATCCGTATAAGGGCAAGTATTATTATTTTGCCACTTTCACCAATCAGGCGGTGAAGATTGATACGGTACAAGGGAATGTAATAGAGCGCCGTGCCAGTCATGTTTTGGTGAGCGATAAGCCGGACGGACCTTACGTTCCGATGAAGGACTCCACTTACCTGCCTGCTGATAAACCAACCTTGGACGGGACTTTCTGGGTGGATAAGGACGGAAAGCCTTATATGGTATATTGTTATGAATGGTTGCAAGCCTTAGACGGTACGATAGAGAAAATAGAACTGAAGCCTGATTTACGTGGAACCATAGGCGAAGGGAAATTGCTGTTCCGTGCCAGCGAATCGCCGTGGAGCCGTGAAAAAGATGCGGATGGCAAGGACAAACCGAATAAAGTCACTGATGGTCCGTATCTGTTCCGTACAGGAACAGGTAGACTCGGTATGATTTGGACTAGTTGGATTTATAATGTGTACACTCAGGGGGTGGCTTATTCCGAAAGCGGAACCTTGGATGGACCATGGATACAGGAGAAAGACCCGATCACTCCCCCCGATTTCGGTCATGGGATGTTGTTTCAGACCTTGGACGGGAAATGGTTGATGTCTGTACATAGTCATAAGGATGTAAACGGACGTTATATTCGTATCCCTCATTTGTTTGAAGTCGATTTTTCCGGAGATAAATTGGTGGTGGGGAAACCATATATTCCTTGAAAGTAACTTTATCTCCTTTCAAGAGGGGCAAGGGGGGGAAACATGATCGGTGATTAGTGGATGTATTCTGACACACCTTCTTTCTCTTTCGTGAGGAAAGGTGGTTACCTTCGACTTCTATGAAAAGAGATGTGTAGAAAGATTTGGAGGGGCAACTCTATGAGTCTGTCCCTCCAAATAAATGACCGGGTTAATCCCAACCCGGATTCTGTTTCAGTGCACCCTGAGCCAGATCTATCTCTTCCAAGGGGATAGCCCACAGATAGTCACGGTTGGCGTTGAACTTGCGAGTTTCAATAAGGATGCTTTCTCCTTTTGCATTTACCCCGTATACTGGTTTAGTAACATCCTTTTCGGTTGTTTTATAGCTACGGGTATCAAACAGGTGCATTCCCTCGAAAGCAAATTCCAAACGACGTTCCAAACGGATAGCTTCGCGCATTTGGTCTTTGGACAAGCCGGAGGGCAGAGGAGGAAGATTTACACTGGGACGCTGACGGATTTGATTGACCGCATCATATACTTCCGTATCCGGAGCAGACAGATTCTCATTACGAGCCTCGGCAAAGGTCAGCAGCACTTCTGCATAGCGGATATAGATAAAGTTGGTCCAGTCGTAATTATTGATACCGTCATTGTCCGGATTGATATACTTTTTCATGCTATATCCTGTACGGGTATGGCTGCCATCTCCCATATTGTTCAGGTTGAAAGTCTTGCCCGCTATCTGCGAACCGTTCCACAATACGGAGAAACCCAGACGGGGATCCCGGTCGGCAAACGGATCTTCCTCCTTGTAATAAGGAGATTCTTTAATGGATTTGCCATCTTTACATGGATAAGAATCTATTAAATCCTGAGTGGGTGACAACGCTTCCCACCCTCCCATCATGACGGGAGCGAAGAACTGTCCTATATAACTTCCTTCATCAGAATTTTTCGGATTTTCCAGATATTCGCGGTCGAAGATAATTTCGTTGCATAGTTCTGCTACCGGCTGGAACAAGTCTCCATAGTTATCATAAAGACCATACACATTCATATCCATTACTTTGCGTGCGGCTGTTTCGGCTACATCATAGTTGTGTGCATAAAAAGCAAGTCTGGCTTTCAGTGCATAGCATGCTCCTACACTCGGTTTTCCGTGGTCACTGTTGCTGCGGATATCGGGCAGGTTGGGGGCAGCTTTGTCCAGCAAACCTATAATGTAATTATAAGTATCTTCTTCCGAACTGCGTGAAGGCAGCTTTTCATTCAATTCCAGCGGATGGTCCAGCAGAGCAGCGCCGCCCATATACTTTAATATATTGGAGTAAAAGAAAGCTTCAAGAAATTGTACTTCAGCCGTCAGTTGTGTCTTCTCTTTTTCATCCATAGGTACATCCCCTATATGTTCGTAGAACACCAGGCATCGGCGGATACCTTTGTAGGCTGCTTCCCATAATTGCAGGAAATGCGGATTGCTGGAATTTGCCGTACCGGCAGACAACTGTCCCTGTTCGGCCGTTACGTGTACCGGAATGGCATTGTCCGTATAGCAGTCCGTCATGATGGTGTGGTTTTCCGGTTCTATCAAGTACAGATAGATACCGGTTGCAAACTTCTGGGCATCTTCTGCATTTTTCCAGAAAGATGCATCGGACAATTGGTCTTTCGGGTTTCTGTCTAGAAAACTGTCATTGCAAGAGCTCAGACCAAGACCACATGCCAGAATTAATCCTATAAAATTATATTTTAGTCTCATAGTTATCAATGTTTAGAATGTTACGTTCAGACCGAATGAATAATTTCGGGTCAATGGATAATAGTTGCCGCTGATAGCTTCGGGGTCTACTCCGTCGAAGCCGGAAATCATAAAGAGGTTATCAATACTGCAATAAACTCTCAGGCGGCTGATTCCGTATTTGGAGATCAACTGTTTGGGCAGGCTGTAGCCTACTTGCAGATTTCTCAGTTTGGCATAAGAAGCGTCCTGCATCCAGAAGCTGGAGGTTACACGGTTCTTGGAGTCACTCATGGACAGTCTGGGGTAAGTGGCATTCGGGTTTTCCGGAGTCCAGCGGTCCAGATGTTGTTCCGTTACTTTACCGCCATTGTAGAAGGCGTATCTGATTTCGGCTACGGGAGCACTCTTTACATCGGCAGCACCTTGCAGCAATGCGCTCAGGTCGAAGTCTTTATACTGCACGGAGAGATTCAAACCGAAGTTGATTTTCGGGAAATAGGAACCTAATACCTGGCGGTCCTTGCTGTCTATCACGTCATCACCATTCAGGTTGCGATATTTCAAATCACCCGGAACCGGAGTACCCATTGTCTGTTTGGGATGGTTCTTGATTTCTTCTTCGTTCTGGAAGATGCCGTCGCACACGTAGCCGTAGTATGCCCATAGCGGATCGCCTACTGACTGTCCCGGAGTATCACCGCCTTTCAAGTCCATAATTTTGGTCGTTACATAACTGAAGTTGGCTCCGATAGAATAACTCCAGTCATTGATGCGGTTGTTGTGTCCCAATTGCAACTCTATACCGGTGTTACGCACCACTCCGGCATTCTGCATCGGTGCACTTACGCCCAAAGTGTTGGGGACTGGAAGTTGCAGCAGGATATCACGGGTTTCTTTGCGGAACCAGTCTGCTCCGAAGGTTAGTTTGTTGCCAAAGAAAGCGGCGTCCACACCCACGTTCCATTGGTCGGTTTTCTCCCAGGTAATATTCTGGTTAGCCATCGGGCTGGAAATGGAGATACCCGGATTCAACGTGTTGCCGAAACTGTAGTCTTCGCCGAACAGATAGGTATTCTGATAAGGATAATAAGTGGAATTTCCGTCCTTGTCTACCGTTTCCTGATTACCCAGCAATCCCCAGGATGCACGCAGTTTCAGGTTGTCCACCCATTCGGCCTTGAAGAAATCTTCTTCCGAGATTCTCCATCCTATAGAGAAAGAAGGGAAAGCGCCGAAACGGTTGTTTTTAGGGAAGCGTGAAGTACCGTCATAACGCAGGTTGGCTTCCAGCAGATAACGGTCGTCAAATGCATAATTCACACGGCCGAATACCGAACGGAGTGCATATTCAATTTCTGTACCGTATGTAGTCTGTCCCGTTACTTCACCGGCATTGATCTGATCCAATGAATTGGAATTGGGCAGGTTCTTGCGGTAAGCCCTCAGATAGCGGGTTTGTTTGTAAATCTGTGAGTAACCTATCATGGCTCCCAGGGTGTGCTTGCCGAAAGTCTTGTTATAATCCAGATAGGCTTGCAGATTCAGTTCCATGCTCTTGATGTCATATTCCTTGATAGAATTGGTAGTCTGCTTCACCGGAGTGTCCGAACCTGCCTGATAGAATGTCATGGTGTTGACATGAGTCGGATTATCAGTCAGGTTGAAAGTGGATGCGGCGATTCCTCTCAGTTTCAGTCCGTCTATGATATCCAGTTCCATTCCTACATTGCCCTGGAAATTACTGCGTGTTTCCTTGTAAGTACCACCTTCGCGGGCGTAGGCTACAGAGTTGTGCTCGTTTTTGAACAAAGCATAATTGCCGTTGCTCAGCTGGATGGGAGTGACCGGAGTTTCACGGAAAGCATAGTGCATCAAATTAGTGATACCTGCGGCGGGAGCAGTCATATTGCTGCGGTATACAGCCATATTGGTAGTCAGTTTCAGGCGCTTGTTGATTTGTGCATCAATATTGGCACGTACATTGAACTTGTTGTAATTGGTGTTGGCTATCAAACCGTCTTTATCATGATAGTTGAATGCCAGTGAGTAGGTTACTTTGTCCCCGCCTCCCTTGATACTCAGGTGATGGTTGTTGAACAGGCCGTTTTCACTCAGCAGCGTGCCCAGCCAGTCGGAGTTGGGATAGAAATCGGGATCGCTTCCGTCCTTGAATTTCTGCAAGGCTGTTTCGTCATACGGGCCTTTCAGACCGTCGTTGGTGTAGGCTTCGTTCATCAACACGGCATAGTTGTATGAATCCAGATACTTGGGCATGCGTGAGGCACTTTGCCAGCCCACATATCCATCATAAGATACCACAGCACGTCCTTTGGTTCCCTTTTTGGTGGTGATCAGAATCACACCGTTGGCAGCACGCACACCGTAGATGGCAGAAGCGGCCGCATCTTTCAGGATCGAAATGTTCTCGATGTCATTAGGATCTACACTGCTCATGGTAGATTCCACCCCGTCCACAACGACCATTGCGCTGGCATCGCCCATGGTTCCCAGGCCGCGCACGCGCAACACTCCGGCGTCAGCTCCCGGCTGTCCTGTGTTCTGAATAATGGTGACACCCGGCATTTGTCCTGCCAGCATATTGGTGACGTTGGAACTGGTGCGGTTTGCCAGCTTTTCAGCTGAGATAGTTGCTACAGATCCCGTCAGGTTTACTTTTTTCTGGGTACCGTAACCTACTACCACCACTTCATCCAAAGCTTCTGTGTCTTCCTTCAGAGTGATGTTGTAGTTGTTGCTGTTGCTTACGGTAACCTGCTGGTCGTTGTAACCGATATAGGAAACTTTTAGTTTGGCTCCTACTGGTACATTCAGCGTAAATTTACCATCCACATCCGTGATGGTACCATTGGTGGTTCCTACTTGTACTACATTGGCGCCAATGACAGGGGTTCCGGCCGCATCCGTTACGACACCTGTAATTTGCTTGGCATTTTGTTGTACGATGGCAGTTGACTGCGAAGCCCATGAAAGCATTGGGAAAGCCATTCCGGCAAATAGTGTAAGGCATGCATAAAAAGAGGCTTTTTTCAAGATTGCATGTGTCTTTACACAGTTTCCCCCAGTTTTTTGGTAGAATTGCATAGATTAATAAGGTTTAATTAGTAAATAGTCTGGTTTAGGGATTCTATCCCCTCTCTATTTCAGGTCGCTGCAAATGTATTATTTTATATGTATATGGTCCAATATTTTCTTTTGTTTTTTTTTGTTATTCTTGATGAATAGCAGGTTTTGAAACACTCATGGTGGCATTTTAAAGGGAAAATGCATGTTATTTTGTACGTTCTTTATAGATGAAATAGTGCATATTGCTTAAAAAAATAAATAGCGGGAATCAACGCGATAAAGATGTTAAATATCTATTTCAGGGATTATTTTTCCTGATCGGCTTATGGGGGAGCTGTTTCTTTTCCCTCCTTTTCCTTATTAACAGAAAAAGGTATTATTAGATAGATTATTAATGTATAAACGGGGCATTTACTTGAAAGTCTGACTAAAAAGGAATGATAGGGAATGGAAGTCACCACAGGTTATGCAGATTAATATAGGTTGAAGATCTCAAGATATTGATTATCAAGATTGTGAATCTGGGAAACCTGTGGTGAAAAAGAATTTTGTGACATTTCACTTGGGGCTGTTCTATAGTTTTTTATATACTTCAAAGACAAAACGTATTTCATCGTAAGAAGTATCTTTGCCTAACTTCTCTTTTATTTCCGTCAGTCCTTGTGGCAGAGAGGGAAGTTTCCGGAGATAAGATGTGATGTAATCTATTTTTTCCTGCTTGACTAATTCTTGTAGTTTGATATCGCCGGTCTGGACATAGTGTAAAAGGTGGTTGCTGATGGTACGAGTGGTCAATCCACGGGATTCAGCGATGTCCTTTACCTTCATTCCTTCTTTGAATAACCTGAAACTGACCTTTTTGGTGTCTTCTTTATCTCTTTTACGTTCTCGGGGGACAAATACGGTTCTTATTTCAGGTCGTTGCAGATTTTGTTCTTTCATATAACTCCGGATAATTCCCAGAAGTTCCAAACCATAATTCTCTACCCCCTTACGTCCGAAATAAGGGACAGCTTCCAATGATTCTGCATCATCAGGCAGTAGATTGACCATTCCCAACAAAGCTTTCTGCTGGATAATGACATAGGCCGGCATACCGGTCTCTTTCGCTTTGGCTCCACGCCATTCGGTGAGTTTTTGGTAAAGTTCCGAATGGAGTATGTCGCTGGGGACTTCGATTCTCTTCCGTTCTCTGGAGGAATGTTCTTGGTTAGTGCGTTCTTTTCTGTCTCGTGCCGTTGCGCTGGAAGAATTTTCATTATCGGTTTCGCTTAAAAGGATATACGCTTTTTTACGTAGATAGTCATTGACACGAAAACCACTTTCCTCTACATAATGTAACAGGGACAGTTTCTGGGTCAAGGCGTTCAAGAACTCTTCCAAGGTATTGTTTGTTTTCTTTCGTAGTTCTTTGTTATCAGTGGGAAGATGGGTAGTTTTTGCCAGTTTATAGAAAGGGCCTAATTCTTGTTCAAAATAGGTAGCTCCTTTTATGATGCGTGTTTGCAGGTCGTTATTCGTATCATAATCAGGATATTGTGCTACCAGACGTTCATATTGTTTGTGGAAACGATAGGATACATCCACTATTTCAGTAGTAAATATCTGAATCTGCTTCTTATATTCTGCCAGTAGCTGAGGAAAGAGTTTGTAGAAATGTTCGTCAATCAATCGGACCTGCTCATTGAATGAACGGGCAATTAGGGAGAAGTCAAACAACTCGCTGACCAGATTGAGGAAATAAGTTTGCTGCATGACATGGAGCAATTCTTCATTGGGAGTATGTGTCTCTATATACTGATTATAGTTATCGATTGTTGTGTCGCTGATAATGGCATTGATGGAAAGCGGGGAACTGAGCACCATCCCTTCTAATGTCTTGCAACGGCTCAGAGCAACGTATGCCTGTCCGTGGGCAAAAGCGGAGTGGGCGTCAATAATGGCGTGTTCAAAAGTTAATCCCTGGCTTTTATGGATCGTGATGGCCCATGCCAGTTTTACGGGATACTGCTTGAAGACTCCTTCTTGTTCCTCGGTTATTTCTTTAGTTTCCTCGTTCAGCACATATTTGCTGTTTGCCCATTCCTCGGGTTGCACAATAATTCTTTCGTCATTTTCTTTGGTGCGGACGGTGAAGCCAACCTTGTCTATAGAGTTGATTTCGCCTATCATACCATTATAATAGCGTTTTTCCGGTGAAGGATCATTTTTGACGAACATGATTTGCGCTCCCTTTTTCAGCATCAATGTTTCATCTGTAGGGTAAGAATATTCGGGGAAAATTCCAGTGACTTCTGCTTTATAGCTGAAAGTCGGTTCTTTGATGAGTGAAAGTTCGTGGTCATTGATCTGTTGTGCTTGGTAATTGTGGGTGGTGAGTTGGATGTATCCTTCTTCTTTGGCGGGATGGAAATTGGGAATATATCTTTGGTTCAATTCGGTCAGTGTCTGTTCATCGGCTTTGTTCTCCCGGACTTTGTTCAGCAAGGAAAGGAAATAGGGGTCGTTCTGGCGGTAGACTTGTTTCAGCTCGATAGTGGCGTAGGTGGTTTCTTTCAAGGCGCGGCTTCCGAAGAAATAGGAGGTATCATAATAGTGGCTCAGCATATTCCATTCCGTTTCTTTCACTACGGGGGCAAGTTGTTGCAGGTCACCTATCATCAGCAGTTGCACGCCTCCAAAGGGTTTATATCGGTCTCGATACCGGCGGAGTACGGAGTCGATGGCATCCAGCAGATCTGCCCTCACCATACTTATTTCATCAATAATCAGCAGATCCATGCTTCGGATGATGTTAATCTTTTCTTTGCTGAACCGGAAATGTTTTTGTTCGGTATTGAATGTGGTATCTGGGATGAAAGGCGCAAATGGCAGTTGGAAAAAGGAGTGGATGGTAACACCTCCCGCATTGATGGCGGCTATTCCGGTGGGGGCTACTATGACTGTACGTTTGGGTGATTCTTTCTTCAGATTGCGTAGGAAGGTTGTTTTTCCGGTTCCTGCTTTTCCGGTGAGGAAGAGATGGGTGCCGGTATTCTCTATTATCTGCCAGGCACGCTGTAGTTCTGGGTTGTTCATTATTTCCTATATGTTAGTGTATTGTTTGGTAAAGTTACTGCTTTTATTTAGAGTGGGGAAACTTTGGACTTTTTTTCTTTTGAAAAAGTATTTTCTGCTATCCTTTTGTTGTAGAGGTGACTGCCCCAAAATGGTTCACTTTATGTATTACTCCTAAGGTCGTAACCGTTAGTCCGGGCAAGCAGCTTGTGTCCCTTTCAGAGGATGAAACCGTAGATGGAAATGTGAACCGAGAGGTATAAAAAGAGCACTCTCTTCTTATTTTCTCCCCATTTGACCGAAAAAAGTCCCTTATTTGAAAGATTTATATACCCATCGTTAGGAGGGTATTCTCTATCTTTGCATCAAACAATTTTTGAACTAATCATGATGAAACACAAAATCCTTATTTCTTTCTTGGCCTGTCTTGTGCCTTGGCTGGCAGGAGCGCAACAACCTGCCAATAATCAAAACAATGTGGCCGAAAAAGATTATGTGGCTTATCTTTTTACCTATTTTACAGGAAATCATATCAGTGAAGAAGCAGTGTGCTATGCTGTGAGTATGGACGGATACAGCTATTGGGCGCTGAATGACAACAAGCCCGTGATAGATTCAAAAGTCATTAGTTCTACCGGTGGTGTGCGCGACCCGCATATCCTGCGTTGCGAAGACGGAAAGACATTCTATATGGTGGTCACCGACATGGTTTCGGACAATGGATGGGATTCCAACCGTGCCATGGTCTTGCTGAAATCCACGGATTTGGTGAATTGGAACCATTCTATCGTCAATATGCAGAAACGCTATGCCGGACAGGAAAAACTGAAACGGGTATGGGCGCCTCAGACTATTTTCGATTCGAAGGCTGGGAAATACTTGGTTTATTGGTCCATGAAATATGGCGATGGGGCGGACGTGATTTACTATGCTTATGCCAATGCCGCATTTACCGATTTGGAAGGTGAGCCGAAACCGCTTTTTATTCCCGAAAACAAAAGATCTTGTATAGACGGTGATATCGTATATAAAGATGGAATCTACCACCTGTTCTATAAAACCGAAGGACACGGAAACGGCATCCGGGTAGCAACCACCCGTTCGCTGACTTCGGGACTATGGGAGGAAGAGCCTGACTACAAGCAACAGACCACCGATGCGGTGGAAGGTGCAGGAACTTTCAAACTGATTGGCCAGGATAAATACATCCTGATGTATGATGTTTATATGAAAGGTAAATACCAGTTTACCGAAACGACTGATTTGAAGAACTTCAAAGTGATAGATAGCGAAGTGAAGATGAACTTCCATCCGCGTCATGGAACGATTATCCCCATAACCCGTGCTGAACTGAAGCGCATTACCGACAAATGGCCTTCAAAAGAAATGGGCCATATCGCTATCCCCAACAACCCGGTGCTGCAAGGTTTCCACGCTGATCCCGAGATCTTGTATTCCCATCAGACTAAAAAATATTATATCTATTCCACCACCGACGGACAGCCCGGATGGGGTGGATGGTATTTTACTGTCTTCTCTTCGGATAATCTGAAAGATTGGAAAGACGAAGGGGTGATGCTTGATTTGAAGTCCGACCAGGTTTCTTGGGCGAACGGCAATGCTTGGGCTCCTTGCATCGAGGAAAAACAGATGGATGGAAAATACAAGTATTTCTTTTATTTCAGCGGAAATCCTGTTGCCGGTGGAGGCAAGCAGATTGGGGTGGCGGTAGCGGATTCTCCCACCGGACCTTTCAAGGATTTGGGACATCCCATTGTTACAGATTCACCCGTGGGGCATGGGCAGCAGATTGATGTGGACGTGTTCACGGACCCTGTATCCGGAAAACCTTATCTGTATTGGGGGAATGGATATATGGCGGGAGCTGAATTGAATGAGGATATGGTTTCCATCAAAGAAAATACGGTTACGGTAATGACTCCCAAAGGAGGAACTTTAAAAGATTATGCCTATCGTGAAGCACCTTATGTGTTCTATCGTAACGGTCTTTACTACTTTATGTGGTCGGTGGACGATACCGGTTCGCCCAACTATCATGTGGCATACGGCACATCGAAATCTCCGCTGGGTCCCATAAAAGTTGCCAAGAAGCCGGTGGTGCTGATTCAGGATTCTGTAAAGGAAATCTATGGCCCGGCACACAATTCAGTCCTGCAAATTCCGGGTACGGATGAGTGGTACATGGTATATCATCGTATTAATAAGAACTTTATAGACCGTGAGAAAGGCCCCGGTGTACATCGCGAAGTATGTATAGACCGTATGGAATTTAATCCGGACGGAACCATCAGAAAGGTCGTTCCCACATTATAATTATATTACCATAAAGCATATACCATGAAAAAGACCTTGTTATCTTTGGCAATCGCCTCACTGGCGGCAGGCCAACCCGTCTGCGCCACAGTGGAAAAAATATATAACGAACCCGATTCGGTCTATCTTTTCTCTTACGCCCATCCGAAGGACGAGGGACGCAGCGGACTGAAATTCGCATGGAGTCCCGATGGTGACAAATGGCTGAGTGTATCCGATGGTTTCGCCTATCTGAAATGTGACTTCGGACGTTGGGGCTCGGAAAAGAGAATGATTAAACCTCTTTTGGAAAAAGCGGAGGATGGACGTTGGTATTGTCGGTGGCAACTCACACCCAGCGGAAAAGTATGGGGTACTTCCTGCTCTTCCGACTTGCTGAAGTGGTCTCCCCAACAATACGTCAATGCGGCGGAACCTGTTGTACCCCGGCTGGCCACCGCCCGGCAGATTGTCCTCAATCAAGATACCCTGAACGGCTATATGCAGAGAGTTCCTTATACGGACATAGAGCAGTTGATCCGTTTTGCCGAGCATAAGAAATACCGCGACATACAGAACAATGAGCGCGCCGAACAGGATGCCGTCCGCTTTGCCGGACTGATGCCGGTCACTGCTACCATCAAGGTGGATGCCGGACAGGTGAAGCCCATCAGCGAGCATCTGGTCGGAATTTTCTTTGAGGATATCAATTATGCTGCCGATGGTGGACTCTATGCGGAACTCATTCAGAACCGTGATTTTGAGTATTCTGTCAAAGATGGTTCTAGGGAAGGGTGGGATAATGGTTATGCGTGGAGTGTCAGACAATTGGAAGGGGCTTCGACCGTCACCATTGCTTCAGAGAATCCTTTGCATGAGAACAATCCTCATTATGCTGTGCTTCAAGTGAAGCCGGGAGTTACTTTACAGAACGACGGCTTTGATGGTATTTCCCTAAAAAAGGGAGAGAGGTATGATTTTTCGCTTTTTGCACGTCTTCCCGAAAACAGTAAAGGAGGTAAGATACTGGTTCGCCTGTTGGACCAGGCGGGTAAGGAAGTGGCGCAGTCGGCTGTACATGTATCTTCTAAGGAATGGAAACAGCAACGTACTGTTCTGATTGCCAATGCGGATGTACATGCTGCCGTATTGTCGCTGGAGCCTAAACTGACAGGCACAGTGCATCTGGATATGATCTCTCTGTTTCCGCAGAACACGTTCAAAGGCAGGAAGAACGGACTGCGCGCCGATTTGGCACAGACCTTGGCAGACCTTCATCCTCGTTTTGTCCGTTTCCCCGGCGGATGTGTGGCTCATGGAGATGGCGTGGACAATATTTATGATTGGAAAGGCTCTATAGGGGCGTTGGAAGAACGTAAGCCTCTACGCAATTTGTGGGGCTATCATCAGACCCGCGGTTTGGGATATCATGAATATTTCTTGTTCTGCGAGGACATGGGGGCAGAATCGGTTCCTGTAGTGGCAGCCGGAGTGCCTTGCCAGAATTCGGGAACTTGCAGCCATCATTCGGTAGGCGAACTGGGTTGCGGCGGCCAGCAGGGCGGTATTCCGATGGAGGAAATGTCGCAGTATGTGCAGGATGTACTGGATTTGATAGAATATGCGAATGGAGATGCGAAGAAGACCGTGTGGGGAAAGAAGCGTGCGCAAGCCGGACATCCCAAACCCTTTAATCTGAAATACATCGGTATTGGTAACGAGGATTTGATTACCGATATCTTTGAAGAACGTTTCACCATGATTTTCAATGCAGTGAAGGAAAAATATCCCGAAGTGACCGTTATTGGAACGGTAGGTCCGTTCTATGAGGGCAGTGATTATGAGGAAGGCTGGAAGTTCGCCTCCAAGATAGGTATTCCGATGGTGGACGAACATTATTATAACACCCCGGGATGGTTTATCAACAACCAGGATTTCTATGACCGTTATGACCGTAACAAGGCGAAAGTGTATCTGGGAGAGTATGCGGCTCACTTGCCAGGACGTCCCAACAACATAGAAACAGCATTGGCCGAGGCCTTGTACCTGACTTCCGTGGAGCGTAATGCCGATGTGGTGACCATGACTTCCTACGCTCCGTTACTGGCCAAGGAGGGGCATACCCAGTGGAATCCGGATTTGATTTATTTCAACAATACGGGGGTGAAACCCACCGTAGGTTACTATGCGCAGCAAATGTACGGACAAAATGCGGGCAGTGAATACATCGCTTCTTCCGTGACCTTGGATAACACACAGGATGCGGTGGAGAAACGAATAGGCGTGTCGGTGGTCCGTGATGGAAAGACAGGAGATATGATTGTGAAACTGGTGAATCTGTTGCCCGTAGCGGTGAATGCGCAAGTGGAGCTTCCGTCCTTGGAAGGAATGGATACTACTGCTGTAAAGACAGTTCTGGCAGGAAAACCCTCTGACAAACAGGCTCGTCCTGTATCCGGTACCATGGAGGTAAGCGAGAAATTCGGGTATGAATTACCGGCCTATTCATTTACGGTAATCCGGATAAATAAGAATAAAAATAATAATAGATAAATGAAGATGAAGAAATTACTGACTTTATTGCTGGCGGTCCTGCTGCTAGCGGGATGTGCCGGCAATCAGCCCGGAACATTCGAAGCGGGTAAGAATACCTTTCTGCTGAATGGGAAACCGTTCGTGGTCAAAGCGGCCGAGGTGCATTATCCGCGCATTCCCCGTGAATACTGGGAACATCGTATTGAAATGTGTAAGGCATTGGGCATGAATACGCTTTGTCTGTATGTCTTTTGGAATTTGCACGAGGAAACTCCCGGTAAGTATGATTTTACAGGCAATAAAGATATTGCAGCTTTCTGTAAATTGGCTCAGAAGCATGGCATGTACGTCATTGTGCGTCCCGGCCCGTATGTATGTGCGGAATGGGAAATGGGTGGTCTGCCTTGGTGGCTGTTGAAGAATGACAGCGTACAGTTACGTACACTTGATCCCTTTTATATGCAGCACGTGGGAGCTTTTATGCACGAAGTGGGCAAGCAGTTGCAGGACTTGCAGATTACCCGTGGCGGTAACATCATTATGGTGCAAGTGGAAAACGAATATGGTTCGTATGGTACGGACAAGCCGTATGTGTCGGCCATCCGTGATACGGTACGTGCCGCAGGCTTCACCGAAGTGCCTTTGTTCCAATGTGACTGGAGCTCTAATTTCCTGAATAACGGCTTGGATGATTTGCTCTGGACTGTAAACTTTGGTACGGGAGCTGATATCGACAAACAGTTTGCCAAACTGAAAGAAGTACGTCCCGACGCTCCGCTGATGTGCAGCGAGTTCTGGAGCGGATGGTTTGACCACTGGGGACGCAAGCACGAAACCCGTGACGGACAAATCATGGTGGATGGCCTGAAAGAGATGATGGACAAAGGTATTTCTTTCAGTCTGTACATGACTCACGGAGGAACTACCTTTGGTTGGTGGGGCGGTGCCAACAATCCGGCTTACTCGGCTATGTGCAGCAGCTATGACTATGACGCTCCTATCAGCGAAGCAGGCTGGACCACCGACAAGTATTTTGCTTTACGTGATATGTTGAAGGACTACTTGGACGAAGGACAAACATTGCCTGAAGTTCCCGAAGCTTTACCAGTGATGGAAATCCCTGCCATTAAATTCACTCAAATAGCTCCGTTGGTTGACAATCTGCCCGAACCGAAGCAGACAGAGGAAATCCGGCCGATGGAGAAATTTGACCAGGGTTGGGGAAGTATCCTGTACCGTACCCATTTGCCGGAAGATGTGAAAGCGGGAACCGTTTTGAAAATCACCGAACAGCATGACTGGACACAGGTTTTTGCCGATGGGAAACTGTTGGGGCGTCTGGACCGCCGTGGTGGAGAACAGGAACTTACACTGCCTGCATTGAAAGCCGGTACACAGCTTGATTTATTGGTGGAAGCCATGGGGCGTGTGAACTTTGACAAGTCCATTCACGACCGCAAGGGAATTACCGAGAAAGTGGAACTGGTGAACGGTAAGAATGCCGAAACGCTGAAAGGCTGGACTGTTTATAATCTTCCCGTAGATTATGAATTTGTATCTTCCCGGAATTTTCAGGATATGAACTCGTCTGCCGCTTGTGGCATAGAGAAAAATGATGAAAGTATTCCCGCTTACTATCGCGCCACTTTTACCTTGGATAAGGTGGCTGATACGTTCCTGAACATGGAGTCTTGGGGAAAAGGTATGGTATGGGTGAACGGTCATGCCATGGGACGTTTCTGGGAAATCGGCCCTCAACAAACCCTGTTCATGCCGGGCTGCTGGCTGAAAAAAGGAGTGAACGAAATCATTGTTCTTGATTTGAAAGGTCCGAAAGAGGCGACCATCATCGGATTGAATAAACCTATCCTGGATATGCTTCGCGTGGCTGTTCCAGAAACGCATCGTAAACAGGGGCAGACCATCAAGCTGAAGAAGGAAACACCGGTAGCTGCCGGTACTTTCAAACCAGGTAACGGTTGGCAGGAAGTGAAAGTACCTGCTACGAAAGGACGTTACTTCTGTCTGGAAGGTCTGTCTTCTTTTGATAATACCAACATTGTCGCCATTGCGGAGTTTGACGTGCTGGATGAGAAAGGACAGAAAATCTCTCGTGAAAACTGGAAGATTGTTTATGCAGACAGCGAGGAGACTCGTAGCGGTAACCGCACAGCCGATAAGATTTATGACTTGCAGGAAAGTACTTTCTGGCAGACGGTGGATAATACGGCTTATCCTCATCAGGTGGTGATAGATCTTGGCAAAGAATATAACGTGACCGGTTTCCGTATTCTGCCGCGTGCGGAACAAGGAGCTCCCGGCATGATGAAAGATTATAAGGTGTATGTAAAAGCAACCGGTTTCGGTTATTGACATATAGCATCCTTTTTTATTGATTCGGTTGTTCTGGTTGAAACTTGTTTTGCCGGAACAGCCGAATAGTTGTATCTTTGAATCATAAAAATACATAAGAGTGATAATACTATGAATTTACTTAAAACCCTTTTATCCACTTCCGCTTTTGCTATAGCTTCAGTAGCTTTGCATGCTCAGCTGCCCACAAAAGTAGAAAGTTTTCCGGTCAGGGATGTGCGGCTCACCGCCAGCCCTTTCAAACACGCAGAGGATATGGATATCCGTTATCTGCTGGGAATAGACCCCGACCGTCTGTTAGCTCCTTATTTGAAGGAGGCTGGTCTTTCCCCTAAAGCCGAAAATTATACCAATTGGGAAAATACAGGGCTGGATGGACATATTGGCGGACATTATTTATCGGCCCTTTCCTATATGTATGCTGCTACAGGCAATAAGGAAATTAAGGCGCGTCTGGATTATATGATAAGTGAACTGAAATGCTGCCAGGATGCCGCCGGTGACGGTTATCTGTGTGGAGTTCCAAACGGGCGCAAAATGTGGGAGGAAATAGAGGACGGAAACATTCGCGCGTCCGGTTTCGGATTGAACGACCGCTGGGTTCCTCTTTACAATATTCATAAAATATATGCTGGTCTTCGTGATGCAACTCTTCAGACCGATAGCCGGGAGGCAAAGGAAATGTTGGTGAAACTCACGGACTGGATGATTCGTCTGGTATCCAAGTTGAGCGATGAACAGATACAGGATATGCTGCGCAGCGAACATGGAGGGCTGAACGAAACATTTGCCGATGTGGCCGCTATCACCGGCGACAAACGTTACTTGAAACTGGCTCATCAATTTTCTCATCACACCGTGTTGCAGCCTTTGTTGAAACAAGAGGATAAATTGACGGGGATGCACGCCAATACGCAAATACCGAAAGTGATAGGTTTCAAACGTATTGCCGATTTGGAAGGCAACCGGGACTGGAGCGAAGCTGCCCGCTATTTCTGGGAGACAGTGGTAAACCATCGCAGCATCACCATCGGAGGTAACAGTGTGCGTGAGCATTTTCATCCGGCTGATGATTTCAGCAGTATGCTCACCAGCGAGCAGGGGCCAGAGACTTGTAACACCTACAATATGCTCCGCCTTACAAAAATGCTGTATGAAACGAGTGCGGACGCTCATTTTATGGATTATTACGAACGGGCACTTTATAACCATATCCTTTCCACGCAAAACCCTGTGCAAGGCGGATTTGTTTATTTCACTCCGATGCGTGCCGGTCATTACAGGGTCTATTCGCAGCCTCAGACCAGTTTCTGGTGTTGTGTGGGATCGGGAATGGAAAATCATGCCCGTTATGGTGAAATGATTTATGGACACAAGGATAATAATCTGTATGTCAACCTTTTCATTCCCTCTACCTTGCATTGGGGAGATACCCAAATTGAGCAACAGACGGCTTTCCCCGATGAAGAGGGGACTACTCTTGTGATATCTCCGGAAAAGGGAAAGAAGGAATTCACCCTCCTTTTCCGTATTCCCGAATGGACGAAGCCGGAAGCATTACGCTTGTCTGTTAATGGTAAACGGCAGAACGTGACGGTCAAAGAGGGATATGTTAGCTTGAACCGTACTTGGTCAAAAGGTGACAAAGTAAGATTGGAACTGCCGATGCATTTGCGTGCCATTGCACTACCGGATGGTTCTGCCAACTATTCCATCTTATACGGACCGATTGTGCTGGCCGCCCGGTTGGGCAAGCAAAATCAGGATGGTATGTTTGCCGATGACAGTCGTGGCGGACACATTGCTGCCGGACCGCGCCTGCCTTTACAAACGATGCCTGTCATTGTGGGGGATAAGAACAATCTTCTTTCTCATCTGAAGAAAGTGGAAGGTAAACCGTTGACATTTACATTGTCCGGAGTTTATCCCGAACGCTATGAGGGCATCACTGTGGAACCGTTCTTCCGTTTATACGAGTGCCGGTATATGGTCTATTGGCCTGTGTTGTCCGTACAGGAGTTGCAGGCAAGGCAGGAACAGTTGGCGAAAGAGGAAAAGGAGCGTGCCGCATTGGATGGCATGACCGCCGACAAAGTGATTTGTGGGGAACAGCAACCGGAAAGCGACCATTTCATCCGGATGGAGAATTCCCGTACGGGGGACGATGAAGGGGTTCACTGGCGTGAGGCTGCCGGTTGGTTCAGTTATTGTATGAAGACGAACGGAAAGCAGGTCAATAAAGTGCGTATCCGGTTCCGTTCTGAGATTCGTAAGGATGCAAAAGTATGGATAAACGGGCAGGAAGTAGGACGATTGGCTGGTAAACCGGCTTCGGATGTATCGGTGGGGATATTTGATGTACCTGCATCTATGCAATCCAATGAGCAGCTGGAGATAAAGATCGGTAAAGGAAATGAGAAAGTGACTCCGCATATTTATGAGGTGCGGCTGGTGGCTGAATGATGATAGATATACAAACCGGCCATGCCTCAGTTGGCATGACCGGTTCGTTTTTTCAGATAATTCCGTTGTCTTTCAAGACCGCTTGTAACTCTTTATCAGTGATATTCTCACGCTCTGATTTATCATAAATGAAATGTAAGCCAATCTCTTTTTCTTCTTTGGATAGAGTGGCGATGAGAGTGATCACTCTTGCTCCGCCTCTTTTTCCTTTTCCTTTTGATGCTATACTCATGCGTACTTTGTGTAGGCCATTGCCTAAATCAGTACCCATGTCAGGGTTCTGCATGAGTTCTGCGGCTAAAATTGTCAAGTCTTGCTTCAATGATTTATATCGCTTGGAAAGTTTCTTTACTTCTTTTTCGAAGCGGCGATATACTTTGATTTTATAGTTCATTGAGCAATTCTTCTATGGGACGGCCTTTCAGCTTTCCTTCACGCATCAGTTTGATGTCTTTGCAAGCCTCGGACAGCCCGTCCATTATTTCACTTTTGGTCATGTAGGGTTCTTCATCCTCTGCCACCATGGTAGAAACAGATTCCATTTCCTTTTTAGCATGAACAAGAGTCTTCCTTACAGACTCCAACACCTTTACATTCTTGATGTCTAGGATTTCCCGAATCAGTTCGTTTTGTATTGATTCCAATGTGATTGTACTCATGACGTTCTCCTTTCTTCTTATTATTTATCTCGTATGGCAAAGATAGCGAAAAGGTGGCATGTCTGCTTGTTTTCTGCATGAAAAATAGTTTTCATTTAGAGGTTGTACCTAAAAGAAATACCTTTTTTCATTTAGTTTTCCTATTTTTGCAGGAAACAAACCGAACAGCTAATGAAAATTCTCCATACAGCAGACTGGCATCTGGGCCAGACTTTTTATGAATACGACCGGAGGGAAGAGCATCTCCATTTTCTAGAATGGCTGAAACAGCAGATAAAACAACATGGTATAGATGTATTGCTGATAGCAGGTGATGTATTCGACAGCCCGAACCCCTCGGCGGAATCACAACGAATGTATTATCGTTTTCTAAGAGCAGTTACGTCCGAAAACCCTTCTTTGCAAATTATCATCATTGCCGGAAATCATGACTCGGCAGCCCGTCTGGAGGCTCCCAATCCCCTGTTGGAGAATATGAATGTCACCGTTCGCGGTGTCGTGCGCCGCAATGCGGAAGGTGATATAGACTTGCAACACCTCATTGTCCCCCTTTACACAGAAGGGGAAGTGACCGCCTATTGCCTTGCCGTCCCCTATCTGCGTCAGGGCGATTATCCTTCGGCTGAAAATTACTCAAAGGGAGTCCAACTGCTTTATGAACAGCTTTTCAACGAAGTGAAGGAGAAAGGAGTTCCCGTTATCGCCATGGGACATCTGCAAGCCACCGGCTCGGAAATCTCGGAGGACGACCGTTCGGAACGTACCGTTATCGGAGGCTTGGAATGTGTATCTCCCGATGCTTTTAATGAGGCTATTGCCTATACTGCATTGGGGCATCTGCATCGCTCTCAACGTGTATCCCATCGGGAGAATGTGCGTTATTCCGGAACTCCCATGCCGATGTCTTTTGCTGAGAAGAACAATGCTTCGGGAGTGGTCATGATAACGATAGGGGCTGAGGGTACCGGCATGGAGAGATTGGCATTTGAACCGTTAGCCGGCTTGATGAGTATTCCCCGTCAGGCCCGTCCGCTGGAAGAAGTGCTGCAAGCCATCGGCGATTTGCCCGATGGGGATGTCACGTTGCGGTCGCCCTATTTGGAAATAAAGATTTTGATGACCGAGCCCGAACCTTCTTATAAATATAAGATAGAAGAAGCGTTGAAAGGAAAAGCAGTCCGCTTGGCACGCATCGCTGCTATGCTTCCACAAAAAAAGGCAAGCGGCATTGTCGCCACTTCCTACGAGGAGTTGCAAACCATCCGTCCGCTGGATATGGCACTGGATGTCTTTAAACGAAAATATGGAGGGACAGAGATGCCCGATACCATGAAACAATTGTTGGAAAGTGTAATCAAGGAGGCGGGAGTATGAAAATAGTAGCGATAAGAGGGAAGAATCTGGCTTCATTGGAAGGTAAATTTATGATAGACTTTACCGTCGAACCTTTATGTTCGGCAGGTATATTCGCCATTACAGGCAGTACCGGAGCCGGAAAGTCAACCTTGCTGGATGCTTTGTGTCTGGCTTTGTTTGACTGTACGCCACGTATGAACAAGGCGAAAGAGAATAACGTCTCTGTCATGGATGTCGCCGACAGGGGAATTGCACAGAACGATAGCCGTTCCATCCTTCGCCGGGGTACGGCCGAAGGGTATTCGGAAGTGGATTTCGTCGCTTTGACAGGAGAGGTGTTCCGTTCGCGTTGGACAGTGCGGCGTTCGCGTGGAAAAGTGGACGGCTCCTTGCAAAAAGTGGAAATGACGTTGACCAACCTTACCTCCGGAGTGGAACAGCAAGGAACAAAGACCGAATTATTATCCTGTATCAGTGAATTAATCGGACTCTCTTTCGAACAGTTCAACCGCTCTGTGTTGCTGGCTCAAGGAGATTTCGCTACCTTCCTGAAAGCCCGTCAGCCAGAGAAAGCCGAAATCTTGGAAAAACTCACCGGAACGGAAATTTACTCGCGTATCTCTGCTTCCATCTATGAACGCACCAAGCGGGCGGAAGGCGAATATAAATTGTTGCAGGAACGTATTAAAGGCATTGAGTTGCTGACAGATGAGCAATTACAGCAACTTTCGGCTGAAAAGGAAGAATTACAAGTCCGCTTGTCCGTTTCGAAGAAGAAAGAGGAGGCGTTGTCCGGCAAGTTGAAATGGCTGGAAGAAGAAGGACGCTTGAATACAGGATGCATACAGGCGGAAGAATCACTTTCCGGCATCAGAAAAGAAATAGAAGCCGCCCGTCCGCGTTATGAACTGTTGGCCCGTATAGAGCAGGCGCAGGATATCCGCGATATATATATGGAACAGCGTAATGCCCGGCAACAGATAGCTGCCGGTCGTTCCCGGTTGAGCGAAATACAGGTCGCCATCCGGCAGAATGCGGCTTTGCAGACTTCCGCAAACGTGCAGTGGGAAGCCGCTCAGAAAGAACTGGCGGAATTTAAGGTCTATTTGTCACAGCAAGAACCGCAATTGGATAAGGCCAGAGCATTGGATGTGCAATTGGTGGAAAATAGAAAGCAATTGACGGAAAGCCGGAAAGAGGCGGCTTTGGCATTGAAAGCTAAAGATAATCTGCATCAATCCGTTTGTAGGACTGAGAAGGATATAAGTTTGTTGATGGAGAAGCAAACCGCCTTGCAAACCTGGTTTGAACGATATATCGCTTATTCCCAACTGATTCCTGCCGTTGAACTGATTACCAGCTTGCTTACCAATCTGGAAATGGCAAGGACGCAAAGCGTATCGAACCGGCAACTGCTGGATAAAGTAAAGAAAGCGAGTGAAGCGGAGGAACAGCGATTGAAATCGGTGCAACAGGAAGCCGAGCGCCTGAACCGTCTGTTGCCGGCAGAGGTGCTGTTGCTTCGTGAGCAGTTGGAGGAAGGAAAACCATGTCCGGTCTGCGGGAGTCTCCATCATCCGATGAGGGAACAGACCAATGTCCAATCCTTGCAGGAAGAGGAACTGAATCGTGCGAAAGAACAGGTTGCTAAAGAAATGGAACAACTGAAAAACACGCTGACTGCCCGCCAGCTGGAGATGGCCCGTCTTTCCGCATTGATTGAGAATTATGTGGCGCAAGTTGATGATACGCTGAAAAAAGTAGAAACATACGTATCCATTATTCCCAATTGGAAAGATTTGTTGGAGCAGGGCACATTGAAACATTATGTCCAGCAATTCGGCAGGCAATGGAATACCCGTTTGCAAGAGCAGACCGAAATAAAAGAGGCTCTCACTTCAAAATCTGCCCAAAAGGACAGCCTGAAAAATGAAGAGTCCAATGCCATTCGTTTGTACGAAGAAAAGAAACAAAAAGAAGAAAAGCAACAGACTGAACTGAATGAACGCAGCCGTCTGCGAGCCTCTCTATTGAATGGTGAACCCACCGAAACGGTGGTTGCAACCCATGCAAGGCGGCAAAAGGAACTGGAACAACAACTGGAAAAAGCCATGAACTTGCATCATTCTTTAACTGTGCAGGCGGAATCTTACAAAGGGCAGACCGCACAGTTGGAAAAGGAATTAGTCCGTTTGAATGCTGTCTTGCAACAAGACGAATTGAAAATAAACGAGTGGCTCACTCTTCAAAAGGAAACGTATGCCGAGTTGGAACAATTGCTGTCCAAAGACAAAAGCTGGATACTGGCTGAGAAACAAGCGTTGGGCACACTGAAAGAGAAAGAAACCACTTTTCAGGCGATCCTTGCGGAGCGAAGGCAGAAAAGGGAGGAGCATCAGCAAGCTTCTCTAAAACCGGATACCACGGAGGACAAGGAGTTGCTGACTGAAACATTGACTGCCTGCACTGCTGCCAAAGAAATGGAAACCGGACGCTTGGCCCAAATAGAGGTGACGATACAGAACCATATAAAAGGTAAGGAACGCATAGCCGGCATCGAGAAGGAGTTGGAGGAAAAAAACTCCATCTATGAAAATTGGGCGAAACTGAACGAACTGTTCGGTTCCCAGACAGGCACCAAGTTTAAGGAAATAGCTCAAGGTTATACACTTGATGTCCTTTTGCTTTATGCCAACAGGCATTTGCAAGACCTTGCCCCCCGTTACGAACTGCAACGTATCCCTGACACACTGGCCTTGCAGATTGTGGATCTTGATATGATGGGTGAGGTGCGTAGTGTTCATTCCCTTTCGGGCGGTGAATCTTTCTTGGTATCTCTCGCCTTGGCATTGGGCCTGTCTTCCTTGTCCTCCAACCGGATGAATGTGGAGTCGCTGTTTATTGACGAGGGTTTCGGATCGCTGGATATGGACACTCTGCGCATTGCGATGGATGCTTTGGAGCGGTTGCAGATGCAAGGGCGTAAGATAGGGGTGATTTCCCATGTGGCGGAGATGACGGAACGTATCCCCGCACAGGTGCAGGTGGTGAAGACCGGAAGTGGAAGGAGCAAGGTACAGGTGATGGGACAATAGGAAGGTGAAGTTTTTGGAATCGAATCCAAAAACTTCAGTTATAATACCAGTATATAAGATGTGCTGATGGTCGGCTGCTTGCGTGGTATGATAGAAAAATTCGTTGCGTTTTCATGCTGATATAAGAAAATGCAATAAAAGAAGATATAAGAGGGGGTATTCAATTCGTGGTGTATTAGGAACCAAGAAGACAATTGTCTACGTGGCTCTCGTTATTGTGATTGCGACTATTTCAGGATTTGTGTTTGGTCATTTCTTTTGATTTATAATGAATACTGTTGATGACCCTTCGGAAGCAGTCGGAACACCGGAATTTATAAACAGTGAATTTCATCGGGTACGGGATGAAATAAAAAATCGTTTCTATGACTTTTACCTGAACGAATTAAAACCGCAATTAAACTAAAGGGATACTGCTTATACACTTGTACAAGTGGTTGTGAACGATTATGGGTTCACTTGTAAAATCACAGGGAAGGACTTTTGCTCTCGAAAGATTATTTGGTTTTTCGGACGATTCCCGACTGCGGTAAAAAGCTCAAGACGTTTTTAAAAAAGCTCAAGGTCTTTCAAGAAAAGCTCCTGTTCTTTTTTGAAAAGTTCTTGATCTTTTAAAAAAACGTCCTTGTCTTTGATGTGAAATTTTATTCTGGTATGACCGTGTAGTCATTACATTACTAACTAAAGTTTCCCACATGCTCTATACCATTTCATTTTCTTCCTTAAATTGTAC
>CAVJPC010000231.1:0-2322 GCA_963651205.1 Bacteroidaceae bacterium | reverse complement strand
TTCCTACAGTCCAGGCGGTATGAATGTTTGTAATGTCCTGTTCCAAAGGAAGCATAATCCGGTTAGTAGGATTGATATCGTCCTTCTTATACCGAGCCGGAATATCTTTGCCTGTTATGGGGTCCTGTTTGGCTTCTTCGGCAATCACTTTACTATCGGGGCGGATATTCTCATCCATCACCTCGTGGAGGTCGGGGTTCCAGTCCTTGTACAAGGAATCTACATCAGGCGAGGGCGTGCGCCGGTACTTGAGATAAAATATCTTTTCCGCCTCTGTTGGTAATGCAAATATCTCCTCTAATGTTTTCATGACTTAAAAATATCCTTCGTAGTTTTTTACTTGTCGGACTTTCCCGAGGATCATCCCCAATATATAATAGCGCACTGCATCGATAAGATGGTCGGCCTGCCCGTCTGCCGGTTGATTGACCGGCCTTCCATCTTTATCTTTATCCCAGACGTAATTTCTAAATTCCATCAACATATTGTAAGATCGCTCGGTTATGTATATTTCCATTTCGAGCATCTTTTCGATGCCGGCAATAATAGACCCACTGCCTTTCTCTACCGGATATATCTTGATTCCGGCATTACTTATCTCGTCGATCAATCGGGGATCTGCCGATTCGGACATTACTTTCAGATCGTTATAAGGTTTCAACTCTGAAATAATATCTTTTGTCAGCATATGGGTTTTATAGCATACTTCGTCAATATATAAAGCATTGCCAATCACTCCGCATTTTACAATGGCGGTCGGATCGTTAGAGTATCCGAAATCCTGCCCCAGGGCAACTTTTTCGCACCATGCCGGGAACTCCTTAACCGTATTGATCTTTTTGAAGATCGCACCTTCGGCAACATCTACCCAACGCCCCATGACCACGTGGGCATATTTCTCTGGGCTTTCGGTCTTCATACGTTCCACCTTGCAAATAAACTCTTCATTCAAATATTCGATGTTATCCAAGTATGTGGTATGAATGTGTAACACATCCGGATGAGTGCTTATCTGTACATCTACACCGTCAATATTAATGATCCGGTGTGTTTTTTCAATGTACTTTTTGTAGATAAAATGATTGGAATCGGTTGGGTTCATAATGATGATAACCCGGTTCTGAATTCCCTTCTGACGGATGGAGAGCACGAGTTTGTCGAAATCTGCCTCACTCGTCCACTCCTCAGCCTCGTCACACACAAAGGTTGTGATACCCTGAATGGATTTGAGTTTTGCAGTTTGGTTGCCCGATGACGTTTTGATACCACGGAATAATATCCGGCTACCGGATACAACGTTCTCAACATCGGTCTTGGTGATATTGAAGAACTCTCCCGTACCGTCAGCTTCAATCTTTTCGGTAAATTCCGGGATGACAGAAATGGCGGCAGATACCATCGTATAACGGCAATATAGGATAACGTGCCCTTCTTCAAATGACAAACGTTCGATGAAAGTTCCGGCATTGAACGACTTGCCGGAACCGCGCCCTCCGGTTATCAGAATGATGGAGTGATCTGTATCGGTGTACAGAGGCAAGTATATGTCCTGAGGTTTGATCATTTCTTTTGCAAGCGCTCTTTCACCCAGTCGCTGATACTAATGGAACCCTTCATGTTTACATTAGCATCCACCTCTTGGCGTTCCACGTATCCACGTTTCTTACCCCGTGTTTTGAGGGTGAATATGATTGCCGTTTCGGATGGTCGTTCGATCCAACCCGCAAACCGCTTTTCGCCGTTCTCGTCTTTCTCGACAGCAGGAACACCAGCAACTAATTTGCGCAGGTTGCTTTCGGCCAGATCGACGAACCGTTCACGCGAATCTTCGAGGGCTTGCTTGAATTCGGGATCATCTTCACACCAGTTGTAAACGGTATTTCGATCGACGGCAAAATTTGCCGCAATATCCGAAAGAATACCGCCACAAGCATTAGCAACCTTTGCGAAGGTATTCAATATCGGTTTTTTACTCGGCCTTGCCATCTTTTTTATAGTGCCTAATTTGCGTAATTACTCCACCCGTTCGATCATGTCCGAGAACATTTCGCCAGGGATGATCTTGTCATCCAGCCCAAACCCGAATCGAAGCATAAAAGAGGATTTTGTCCGATAGGATTTGAAATTGAGTATCACATACGACTCAATGTCTTCGGCTTTCTGCTCTGCCTGTTGTCGGATTTGTTCTTTCATCTCCTTGACCGCAGCCTTGCGTTCCTCGAACGGCCGCTGTATTTCCTCGAAATCATCCAGCGTATCGGTCAGCCCGACATTCATCTCGTCCTGCATGACCGATATACCGTATATGTTCATGTCCGCTTC
>CAVJPC010000230.1:0-3861 GCA_963651205.1 Bacteroidaceae bacterium | reverse complement strand
GAGAATTTGCTGCGCAATTGTTTTAAAGGTTCCATTTCAGCCAGACAAGGAGGACTTATCCCAACTTCATTATTATCCCAACCAAAGAGGTATATATCCTGTAAAACAGATTATTATATACGATTATGGTTGGGATAATAATTTGATATCTATATTTGTGTTAGCACTAAAGCCAAATACATATATGGACATAGAACAATTAAAATTTACCCACCAAAAGTTGCTTGCTCATTTGGAGAGTTGCAACTACAACAAAGTATATATAAAGGAGGTGAAGATAATCCTTGCTGCTTTGTTCGATGAAAAATCCCCAATCTCATCCTATGAAGACTATTGGGAACGCATTGTGAATAGCCGGAGATACACAAAGTTCACTTTGGATCTTAAGAAAATGTATCTCAATACAGTAAGAGCCTTTGATGAGTACGGTCATCTGCCGAATGGGCGTCCTTGTGCAAAATTACTTTTTTCATCCAATTACAAGAAACTCAATCCAGGTTACAAGCTTTTAATGGATGAATTCCGGAACAGGACCAACATGGCCGAGGAAAATCTTTCCAAATCCGCCAAATACACTACGCTGGCATTGTTCTTATTGAAGATGCAGCTTGCTGGGGCGGTAAGGTTGAATGAGGTAACAGACAAATTGGTCTTGGATTTTTTCATGACCGGAAAGCGAAAAGGTTCAAAACACACCCAGTCCCACCTCAGATTGGCATTGGACAAGATCCGAGACCTGTCACCTGACATTCCACGAATCATCTCGTTGTTGCCGAAGATGAAACCCAAGAAAAGGAACTATAACAATCTACGGGACTTTGAAGTGGAAGCAATCAAGAACTGTCTGTCCAATCCGTTGGACAATCGAATGACCCTGAGAGAGAAAGCCATAGTGGCTTTGGCTTTGTACACCGGTATGCGTGGCTGTGATATTGCAAACCTCAAATCCGGAGACATTGACTGGGAGAACGAAGAAATCAGGTTGATACAGGTAAAGACCGGGTGCCCCCTTGTGCTGCCGTTGTCAGCCAATGTCGGCAATGCGCTGTTGATATATATCCTGAACGAAAGAAATGCGGAAGACCGTTCTGAATACGTCTTCCCAAGTAAAGTACAACCCGGAAAACGACTTTCTTACAAAAGCATCGGGACTATAATATCCGGAGTCTTTGACAAACTTGGGCTGCGTCCCGGCGAAAGCCATCGCGGAATCGGTGTGTTCCGGCATAATCTTGCCACACGGCTTCTCGGAGCAGGCACAGAATCAGTCATAATAAGTGGCATTTTGGGGCATACCTGCCCTCAGGCAGTCGAAGCGTACGTTGACTCAGACATCACGCATCTTCGGGAACTGGGACTCAGCATAGAGAAGTATCCATTGCCTAAAACCTATACGGATGAATGAAATGAAGAATATCGGATGTATTGTTGAAGAATATACAAATCTTCTGACAAAGGAAGGGAGACTGGATTATGCAACCGGAATATATCTAAAGTCCTTTCTACGCTATTGTGAATCACACGGTGGTGTAATGAACGACATGTTGATAGCCGAATGGAGTCACAGACGCGATAGTGAAAAATACTATACCCACAGAGCCAGATGCATAATCATCAGAAGGCTGGTCCGACATATCGCCACGGAAACAGGGGTGCGGTTTTCGTTGCCGTCATACCCTCCGGATCCCGGCTATATACATAAGCCTATACGCCCCAAAGTCTGTGAGCTTCCGTTCCGTCCGAGTATCATATCCAAGATGCTTGAGACCTACCAATCCCATATAGATGCATCGGGCAGGCTCAATAGCCGTACAATGGAGAGGCTCCGAAGGTTCAATGAGTTCTGCGCATCAAAATATCCGAATGCTAAAAAGCTGACAGCCTGCATTATTGATGATTTCTGCAAGCGCGGAGAAAAAGAGTCCGCAAAAAGCCGCAACAACAGGATCGGAGCCGTCCGTGAGTTTGTCAGGTTTGCCAATGGCAGAGGGCTCACGGCACTGCGACTGCCTCTGACCACCCCCAGAGCCAACCGTTGTACATATACGCCACATCCGTTCACTCAGGAAGAACTGGCCGCGTTCTTTGCGGAGGCAGACTCGTTCACCCCATCAGCCACATGTAATGACATCCGAGCGTCGCTGGTCCGGCTTGAACTTCCGGTATTCTTCCGGCTTCTATACAGTTCCGGCATGCGAACCACCGAGGCCCGCCTTCTTGAACGTTGCAATGTTGATCTGATAGCGGGTGTTATCAATATCTGCCAAACGAAAGGCTATAATGAGCATCGTGTGGCATTACATGAATCCATGAGACAGGCCCTGGAAATATACGACAAGAAAATGGACGCCATCATGCCCGGAAGAAAGACTTTCTTTCCAAATGAATACGACAGACCGTATTCCGACGCATGGGTAAGCTCCAACTTCAAAAAGCTGTGGAAGCGGGTCAGTAATGATTATGCCCGTGCTTATGACCTGAGGAGCAACTATGCGGTGACAAACATCAACAAATGGTGCGGGGACGGTTCAAATTCTGATTGGGACAGGAAGCTGGTGTGTCTCAGCAGATCTATGGGACACAGATATTTACAGAATACAATATACTATTACAAACTCGTGCCGCTGTTCTCGGAAGAACTGGAGTCTGTTACCGGATCCGCTTACGATGAACTGCTGCCGGGGTTAAACAAATACTTCGAAAATGACTAAGGAACTTAAAGAACACATAATGGTGGGGGAAGCCATCAATGAATGGCAAGGGTACTATCTGACAGAAGTGAGAAACCTAAGCGGGAATGCAATCAGATCATACAGGAACGGACTTGGACTCTTCCTTGATTATCTGGAGTCGGTGAAGGGGATAAGGCGGGAGACTCTTGTCGGGGATTGTTTCCGAGTGGACACGATTGAAAATTGGCTTGCATGGATGAAAGAGGCAAAAGGCTGTTCACCGTCAACCTGCAACCTGCGTTTGGCGGCTTTGCGAAGCTTTATAGCTTTTTTATCGAGGAAAAATGTCGCGTTCATAAAGTATGGATGTAGTATCACATCGGTAAAAAGGATACGTCCGGTAAAAAAGCTGCCGGAGGTCATATCAAGGGAAACAATAAAAGCCTTGTTTGCATCAATAGACACAGGCTCCATAACAGGCAAGAGAGATTTTGCCCTGTTCAATGTCATGTACAGCACTGCAACACGTGTAGATGAAGTACTTTCACTAAAAATAGCCGATATCGCTCTTGGCAGTAAGAGTCCGTGCATAAGGGTGACAGGAAAGGGAAGCAAACGCCGTTGCATCTATCTTCTAAAAAGCGTGGCAAAAATCATCGGTCATTATATATCCGTGTTCCATGGGAAAGCCCCTGTTCCATCGGACTTTCTGTTCTTTCCAATCAACGGCAGGAGAAATACGAAGCTATGTCAGGAGGCGGTATCAAAACGTCTTAAACTATATGCGTCCAAATCACCAATGGTATCGGACAAATTCCATTGTCATAGCTTGCGGCATGCAAGGGCGACACACTGGCTGGAAGACGGTGTGAACATCGTACAAATCCAACGGTTGCTCGGACATGAAAGTATCGAAACGACCATGAAGTATGTCGGCATATCCAAAGAACAAATGATCAAGGCTCTTGCCATAATGGATGATGCCACTACAAAAAACATTGAAAAGCATTACAAAACATCCAAAGTCAAAAAATCTCTTGCAGCTGCCTTTGGTCTGAAGTAGCAAAAACTCAACTAAGTTTGATTGGACAATCAAATTATTATCCCAACCGTAATCGCGTATAATAATCTGTTTTACAGGATATATACCTCTTTGGTTGGGATAATAATGAAGTTGGGATAACTTTTG
>CAVJPC010000229.1:0-12072 GCA_963651205.1 Bacteroidaceae bacterium | reverse complement strand
AGTTCTCCTAGAACTTAAACATCTTAGGTTTGCATGCTTTTCACAAACCTTTTAAATAATCACAATATGTTAAATCATCTAAGATCCGTGGGCGTATTTCTGTTCTTGTTAACCATTTGTGGTAGAACAGTCTATGCCATTCCAGGAGATGGAAAAGACGATGTGAGAATATCACAGCAAAACGGTACATGTACCGGAGTCGTAAAAGATGCTACAGGCGAAACCATTATCGGTGCATCTGTGGTAGTAAAAGGTTCCACCAATGGAACCATTACAGGAATTGACGGAGATTTTTCTTTGTCCGGTGTTTCTAAAGGAAGTACAATCATTATTTCATTTGTGGGGTATCAAACTCAGGAAGTGAAATGGAACGGTGCCCCTTTGAACATCATCATGAAAGATGATACCAAAGTTTTGGACGAAGTAGTAGTGGTTGGTTACGGAACTCAGAAAAAAGTAAATGTAACAGGTGCAGTAAGCATGGTAGATTCTAAGGTATTGGAATCCCGTCCCGTGTCCAATGTAAGTCAAGCTTTACAAGGAGCTATTCCGGGATTGAATCTTTCTACCAGTTCCAGCGGTGGCGACATGAATTCGACCATGAGTATCAATATCCGTGGTACAGGTTCTATCGGTAAAGGTTCTGTAGACAGTCCGCTAGTATTGATTGATGGTATCGAAGGCGACCTTAATACGTTGAATCCGCTGGATATTGAAAGTGTATCTGTATTGAAAGATGCCGCTTCGGCTTCCATCTATGGTTCACGGGCTGCTTTTGGTGTAATTCTGGTTACGACCAAATCCGGTAAATCAGGGAAAGTTAGAGTAAGTTATTCAGGCGATTTACGTTTCAGTACTGCAACACAGGTGCCCGAAATGGCAGATTCCTATAGTTTTGCCAATTTCTATAATGCTGCCAATTTTAACGCCAATGGAACTAATTACTTCAATGATGAAACAATGGAGAACATCCTGAAGTTCCAAAGAGGAGAATTTACAGACCCTACTCAACCCGAATATTATGGAACTAAAGCTCAAAGTAATGGCAAATGGAGTATGTATGGTGCCGGATTTGCCAATACTGACTGGTTTAAGGAATTCTACACAGACAATGCAGTTTCACATCAGCATAATTTGAGTTTAAGTGGTGGTACTGAAAAGTTCAACTGGTCTGTCAGTGGCAGTTTCCTTGATCAGAATGGTTTGATCCGTCATGGTCACGACGAATTGAAGCGTTACACTATCAATACGAAACTCGGTGCCCAAATAGCCAGTTGGATTCGTATGGACTATAACTTGAAATGGACTCGCAAGGATTATAGTAAACCTCAATACCTCACCGGTCTGTTTTTCCACAATATTGCACGTCGCTGGCCGACTTGTGCTCCTGTAGATCCTAACGGACACTGGATGGAGGGCATGGAAATTGCCGAATTGGAAGAAGGAGGGGTTTATTCAGAGCATAACGACCAATACACCCAACAGCTTAAATTTACCATCGAACCCATAAAGGACTGGAGAATTTATGTGGAGGGCGCTTTACGAACTGCCAATAATAAAACGACTAAAAATACCATTCCTGTATATCACTATAAAGTAGACAATACTCCTTTTCTACGCGATAGCGGATACGGGACAGAAACATATGTGGAAGATAAACGTTTTGAACAGGATTATTTCTCGACTAATGTCTATACGGATTACAACAAAAGTTTCGGCAAACATAATGGTAAAATCATGCTGGGTGTGAATTTTGAAAAATATGTTCAGGACGATTTGTTTGCGAGTGGTACGAAGCTGACTACCAGTGACAAACCATATCTGAGCCAGGCACAGGCTAACAAAAAGAATTCCGACTCTTATTGGAACCGCGCTACGGCCGGTTATTTCGGACGTTTCAATTATGATTATGATGGACGTTACCTGTTCGAATTTAATCTTCGTTATGACGGTTCTTCCCGCTTTACCTCAGACAATCGCTGGGCATGGTTTCCTTCCGTATCATTGGGATACAATATTGCCCGCGAAGAATTCTTTGAGAAGCTTAGTGATAAAATCAGTATGTTGAAACTTCGCGCATCATGGGGACAACTGGGTAATACCAGCGGTAAGTACGATTCTTTCTGGGATTGGTATCCATTCTTCCAGCAACAAGCGATCAAATCAGATGATAGCAAATGGTTGATTAACGGACAGAAACAAAATGTAGCCGAATTACCCGGAATCATCAGTTCCCTCATGACTTGGGAAACAGTGGAAACATGGGATGTCGGTTTGGACTGGGCTGCTTTCAACAACCGACTGACGGGTACTTTCGACTGGTTTAGCCGTACCACTAAAGACATGATTGGTCCGGCACCTACATTAGCATCCGTTTTAGGTGCATCCGCTCCTCAAATTAATAACTGTGATATGCGCTCTACCGGTTGGGAACTGGAAATTGGCTGGCGTGACCAGATTGGACAAGTAAAGTACGGAGCACGCTTCAACCTTTCGGACTCAAAACAGAAAATCACAAACCATCCGGACGAAGGAAATGCCAAAGTGACCGATTACTATAACGGTAAGAATCTAAATGAAATTTGGGGTTACGAGAGTGTTGGTATAGCAGGTACAGGTGCAGAAATGACCAGTTGGTTAGAAAAGAATAATCCCAATTGGGGGTCAAACTGGGGTGCAGGTGATATTATGTATAAAGATTTGACAGGTGAAGGCGTAGTTTCACCCGGCGATGAAACTGTAGAGAATCATGGCGATATGAAAGTAATCGGTAACTCTACACCGCGTTATCGTGCAGGCTTGAATTTAGATGCCCAATATAAAGGTTTCGACTTTTCCGTATTCTTCCAAGGTGTACTGAAACGTGATTGGGCTTTTGGTGAAGGTGATGCTTATTTTTGGGGCGCAGTAGGCGACGAATGGCAAAGTACGGCATTCAAAGAACATCTGGACTATTGGAGAGAGGACAATAAGGGTGCATATTATCCTAAACCTTATTTCGGTGGTATTAAGAAAAATCAGAAAATACAGGACCGTTATATGCAAAGTGCAGCTTATGTTCGTTGCAAGAACATCCAGCTAGGTTATACTTTACCACAATCCATTACGGAGCGTGCAGGTATCAGCAGTTGCCGCATATATTTGTCCTGCGACAATCTGTTTACTATCACCGGCCTTTCCAACATCTATGATCCCGAGGCATTTGGCGGTTATGGTGACGAAGGTTGGGGGTCCGGTAAAACTTATCCTATGCAGAGAACTATTTCTGTCGGTTTGAACCTTAATTTCTAACTTTTAAAAGATTACGTTATTATGAAAATAAATATAAAACACATCGGTTTATGTACTTTGCTTGGAGCTACTACCCTGACGATAAGCTCGTGCAATGACCTTCTTGACCTGGATCCCGTGAGCCAGATCACTCCCGAGACTTATTATGGCAGTGCCGACCAGTTGGCCAACTACCTGAATAAATATTACGATGATTTCTTGAAACATCCGTATAAGATAGATATGTTCCATCCCGAATCCTGGAATGACGGTGTGACACAATCGGATAAAAATACAGATATCATGGTAGAGGGAATGGAGGGAAACACCAAATATTTTGCTACTGACCATTGGGAAGTTCCCTCAAGAAAGAATCTTCAGGATGACTTCTTTGCGAAATTCCGTATTTGTAATTATTTTCTGGAAACCGTATTGCCCAAATATGAGGCAGGAGAAATAGCAGGTGATGAGATTTTGATTAAAAATTACATTGGCGAAGCCTACTTTTTCCGTGCCTTGAGTTATTATAAGGCATTGGTGGAGTTCGGCGATTTCCCGATTGTCTCTACCGTGCTTCCTGATGAAAAAGAAGTACTTGTAGAAGCCAGCAAGCGTGCTCCGCGCAATGAAGTGGCACGTTTCATTATTGAAGATCTTGAGACAGCGGTTGGCTATCTGGCAGGGCGTGAACAATTCAATGGTCAACGTGTCAATAAAGAAACGGCCTTATTATTGCTTTCCAGAGTAGGTTTGTTTGAAGGGACATTCGAGAAATATCATAAAGGTTCGGGACGTGTTCCGGGCGATGCCAATTGGCCGGGCTTAAAGGTTTCATATAATAGCGGAAAAACCTTTAATACGGATAATGATATAAAGTTTTTCTTTGACAAGGCAGCAGCAGCCGCAAAACAGGTGGCCGATGCTACGACATTGACAGATAATTCTCATCAAATGAATCCGGCATTAGGAGTTATTACAGGATGGAATCCTTATTTTGAAATGTTCAGCCAACCTTCATTGGCCTCCGTGCCCGAAGTTTTGTTGTGGAAACAATACGACCGCGCCTTAGGCGTAAAGCACAGTGCCCCTTATCGGACCAAGATTGGTAGTACAGACGGTTATACACGCACCTTTGCCGAATCTTTTCTGATGAAAGACGGCAAACCTATCTATGCCAGCCAAAACTACAAAGGTGATGTTACCTTGGACGAAGTAAAAGAAGGGCGTGATGAACGTTTACAGTTATTTATATGGGGCGAAAGCAATGTATTTGATAGTGATCCCGCATCTCCCACTTACGGCAAGTTGTTTATAGAGAATGGTGACTCGGGTGTTGCTATAGTTGATATAGCTACACAAAGACGTTGTATCAGTGGTTACCAACCACGCAAATATTATTGTTATGATTATGACCAGACTACCAATGATGAGGTACGCGGAACCAATGCCTGCCCCATTTTCCGTACAGCTGAAGCTATGCTGAATTATATGGAAGCATCTTATGAAGCAGGTGGGACGCTGGATGCAACCGCACGCAAGTATTGGCAAGCTCTACGTCAGCGTGCAGGGGTCAGTACAGATATTGACGCTACAATTGCAGCTACTGATTTAAGTCGGGAAGGCGACTTTGGTGTATATTCGGGTACGACAATGGTGGATAAAACCTTGTACAATATCCGCCGTGAACGTATGAATGAGCTTTTTAGTGAAGGAATGCGTTTTGCAGACTTGGTCCGTTGGCGCTCATTCGATCGTTTGCTCACTCAGAAATGGATTCCTGAAGGTGTAAATTTCTGGACCGAGCTTTATAAAAGATATGGGGAGTTTAAAGCCGACGGTTCTGCTGAAGCTGTTGCCTCAAGCATAGAATTGAGCAAGTATCTTCGTCCTTACAGCCGCAGTATGTCTGCTACCAATGAGTTGAAAGATGGATACCAGTGGCATGAAGCCTATTATCTGACTCCTATATCATCCGAAGATATGCGTTTGGCTTCGCCTACTAACAAATCTGCAGATTCTTATTTGTACCAGAACCTTTATTGGGGAACAGAAGGTGGCACACATGCCGAAAAATAAGAGGAAGTTATGGATTAAATCTCCATTTTGCCAGCTTTTTTACTATAGGGGTGGATTTCAGATGGGGCACTGAAAAAGTATTTTTAGTATGTCCTTGGGCTCAGTCATTCTGAATGAAATGAAGAATTTATAAAGCACAAGTAGGTGTATTCAGATTCTTCACTAACTTTCGGAATGACAGAATGATAAGCTATCGGGACTTTTTCAATGCCCTTGTTTTAGACCTGACCCAGCAAACAACAGGAACGGGATGACTATTTTGTATAACAATAATATTATACAGTACTTTAGGTTAATAAGCGTTTCATCTGTATTAGTTTCAAGGAAAAGGTTGTGACTGGAGAGATGAGGTTAAAACTTTTCTTTGATAAGAGTATTGTTTTAACATTGCTGTGGGAAAGGCGTTCGCGAGAATACCTTTCCTTTTTTTATTAACCTCAAATTCCAAAGGTATGGGGCTGTTAAACTTGCACCTTAACTGGCAATTATGCGCTCCCCAAGATTGTTATGTTGATAATTTCCGGTGGAGGCTGTCTGCGAACTCGTTTTCCGCTCACATAATGCTAAGATTTTAGGTACGGAATTACACGGAATTCTCGGAAAGAATAAAGAAAAATCCGTGTAATTCGCGTAATCCGTGCCTAAAAGAAAGTGCAACAGGATTTCTCGGACAAGCTGGGGAGGCGTAGCCTGCGGTATTAGTTCTTAAATCAGCGTAGACAAATCTTTCTCGGCTACAAAAGAAAGGTTATTCAGAATAATCACTTCTCTTGCTCGGTCGGGGTCATCTGTACGGAATATTAATATACCTTTATTACCCAACAAGAAAGAATACAGATAGGTGATACCTATTTTTGCTTCACTGAAAATAGTGATAGCATCAGCTGCCCGTCCCGGTTGATTATCCAGCGTGATGGCGAACACATCGGAGAGCGCCACAGATATATCTGCATCTTTCAGGGTCTCATAAGCACGTTTGGGTTCCGAACAGATAATGCGGTAAATACCATATTCCACTGTATCGGCAATCGTAGAAGCAATCAGTTGTATGCCGGCTTCTTTCAATAAGTTCAATACCTTTTGTAAAGTCCCTGATTTGTTTTCGATGAAGACGGATAATTGTTGTATAGTCATAAACTTATTTTTTTTAAAAGGTTTTACGTAAGTCTTTCACACGGACAGCTTTGCCTTCTGATTTGGGCAGACTTCCCTTCGGTACCAGTTTCACACGCGGTGTAACCAATATTTCATCCTTCAACTGACGGGTAATTTCGCGGGTCAACGCCTGCAAACGTCCATAATCATCAGTAAACAACTGGCTGAGTTCCACTTCTACTGTCATTTCATCATTCGAATCGGCCGTCGCAAGTGTAATCAGATAGTCAGTTCCCAATTCCTTGAACTGCATCAGGATTGTTTCAATCTGTATCGGGAAGATATTTACCCCCTTCAGGATAATCATATCATCGCTGCGTCCTTTCATTCTATCCAGACGTTTGTGATGACGACCACAAGGGCATTCACCCGGCAGAATACGGGTAAGGTCGCGGGTACGGTATCTCAGCAACGGCATCGCTTCACGGTTGATGGTGGTCAGCACCAGTTCACCCACTTCACCGTCAAGTGCCGGTTCCAACGTTTCAGGGTTAATGATTTCTACAATATAATAGTCCTCCCAAATATGCAAACCGTTTTGTCCCTGACATTCAAAAGCTACCCCTGGGCCACACATTTCGGACATACCGAAAGAATTGTAGGCTTTTACACCCAACATTTCTTCAATGCGGCGGCGTTGTTCCTCAGAGTGAGGTTCCGCTCCGATAATCAAAGTCTTTAATTGGGTATCACGGCGGGGATCAATTCCCATTTCCTGCATTACCTCGTACATACGGGCAGCGTAACTGGGAATAGCATGAAGGGCAGTAGTTCCGAAATCGGATATGAATTTCAACTGGCGTTTGGTGTTTCCGGCAGCGGCAGGCACGGTCAGCATTCCCAGTCTTTCCGCACCATATTGGAAGCCCAGCCCACCGGTGAACATACCATAGCCGGAGGAGTTTTGGAAAACATCTCCCGGGCGTAACCCTACCATATAGAGACATCGGGCAACTGCATTGGCCCATTCGTCAAGGTCTTTTTGCGTATGCAGAATGACAGTCGGATTACCGGTCGTTCCACTGGAAGAGTGCAGACGCACGGTCTTTTCCAAGGGTACGGCAGCCATTCCAAAGGGATAAGTATCGCGTAAATCCTGTTTTGTAGTAAATGGGATTTTTTTTAAGTCGTCCAATGTGCGGATGTCTTCGGGCTTCAGATTGTTTTCTTCGAAGCGTTTTTTGTAAAAAGGTGAGTTCATGCAGTGTTGGACGGTCTTTTGCAGACGTTCCAATTGCAGTTTCTCTATTTCGGGACGTGTCAATGTCTCCATTTCCGGGTGTAAATACATAGTATCCTTCATGTTTAGTTGGTTATCAATTGCACAAAAGTAGAAAAAAATATAATGCAATAAGGAATAAGCTGACAAAATCTGTATCTTTGGGGAGTTTTAATTTAAAAATGTGATGAAAAAGACTTTATTTATAATAGGTATGTTGTTGGGGGTACTTTCTCTGCATGCCCAGGACATGAAAACTCTCTTTATTGCCATGCCCGATTCGGTCACTCCTTTGCTGACTAAAGTAAACCGGGAGGACTTTGCTGATTTCCTGGCAAGCAACATGAAGGCGGAAGTGAAGAATCGTTTTGGCAAACCTTCTGAATTGAAGAAATTGACCGATGATTATCTTTTCCTGCAAACCACGGAACGGAGCAGCATGGAAATGAAGCTGTTGCCGGTGAATGATTCGGTGAAGGTGATTTGCGTGGTAAATACAGTCTGTGGTCCGGTGTGTGATAGTGAGGTTCGTTTCTATGATACGCAGTGGCAGGAATTGGTATCGGGCGATTTCATTCAGCTTCCTTCCGTGGATGCTTTTTATCTGTCGGTGGATGCAATGGTGGATGAGGCTTATCGGGCTGTTAGAGAAAAGGCGGATATGGAATTGGTAAAAGCGACTCTTTCTGAAGACAAGCCGGCGATTACCTTTATTTATACCACTCCCGATTATATGGGAAAAGAAGACAGGGAGAAACTTGCTGTTTATATAAAGAAGGAGCCGATAGTTTATGAATGGAAAGAAGGTAAGTTTCAATTGATATCTCCTGTTTGAGCTTTCTAATAGTAATAAGAAAATAATCGATCTTTTACCTCTCAAGAGCTACTCTTTCTACACATCTTATTTAACATTTCCAGTAGCGCTGTTATTTTGCCGTAGGGGCGGGGTTTGCCCGCCCGAAAACGGTTCGCCATAGGTATTCGGGCAGGCAGACCCTGCCCCTACAGCAAATGTTAACGCGATGTGTCGAAAGAGTAGTCTCAAGAGGGGATGAAGTTACTACCGACTATAAGATTTTCCTTCTATGGAATTCACATTATCAATAGAACAGTTGCTCCGGTTTGATAGGAGTGAATTTTTCTTGATCGGCTTTACGGATATCAATGCCGGCAGCATCCCATAATGAAGGCCAACCGCCGATGATATGTCCCAGGAACACCACCTTTATTTCGTGCAGACCTTTGGCCAAGGCCATAGAAGCGTCATTGCGGGAGAAACGTTTCACTTCGCCTTCGTTGTTGATGAGGCGTTTGCCATCGATCCATACTTCGTCATTATTGGAAGTGAAATAATATACACCGTCTTCAGGAATTTCTACATAACCTGTAGCGATAGCACCATATTGTTCCACACCGCGCATGCTTTCGGTTGAGTTTACCTGGCTGCGGATGTCACGCAAAGATTTCACGGTCAATTCTTTCCAGTCAGTAGCTTTGTCCAGTTCACTGGCTTTGAGGAAAGTACCGTTGGCCATCTTCATTTTCAGTCCCGGAGTGGTCTTTTCCACCGTCTTGGCAGGTGATAAAGTCTGTTTTTCGACAGTGATGATACGTGTCGGACTCATCTTTCCTGAAGGAAGTACGGTACGTATTTTCAGGGTAGTGCTTTCTGTCACTTTGATCGGTTCAGTGTATTGGGCAGATGCGGGAGTCGGATCGCTGCCGTCCAATGTATAAACCATCGTTTCGGGACGTGTGGTTGTGAAACTCAGTGAAACAGAGTCGGTGAATGCCACGAAGTTGCAAGAACCGTTAGGCTGTTCGGGCTGCGGAATGTGGTAGTTGATATCATGACCGTCCAGACGAACATAGGCATTGTTGATGCGGCGTTCAAAATCTTTATAATTTTTCTTGTCCAGCGGAGTCCATGCTATTTCGGATACGGCAAGCATACGCGGATACATACGATATTCCATAATATCGGTGGTGTACATATACTCCGACCAATGGTTAGCCTGCACACCTTTAATATAATGGTCTTTACCCATTGCTACCAGTGTATCGGGTATCGGGTTATAATTATATACTTTTGACAACAAGGTGTAGCCACCTATGCTGACCGGTTCTATTTTGGAATCACCCTGGAAAGTATCTAGGTACATACCATTTCCACCGGGAGTCATAATCACATCATGGTCTTGCAAAGCGGAAGCAATACCTCCACCTTCTCCACGCCATGACATAACGGTCGCTTCAGGACTCAATCCGCCTTCCAGTATTTCATCCCAGCCGATAATTTTCTTGCCGTGCTTGGCAAGTACTTTCTCCATGCGTTGAACGACATAGCTCTGAAGACGTTCTTCTGCACTGTGCTGTTTGTCACCTTTCAGACCTTCTGCCTGGATGCGTGCCTGGCAAGCCGGACAAGTCTTCCAACTGCTCTTGGGACATTCGTCACCGCCAATATGGAAATAAGTACCGGGGAATAAAGGAACCATTTCTTCGATGACATCTTCCAGAAATTTGAACATATCTTCTTTACCCGGACACATCACGATGTCTTCCACACCCCAAATGATGCGTGGAGTAGTGGGTTCACCTTTGCATGAAAGTTCGGGATAAGCAGCGATGGCGGCCAGTTCATGACCCGGAAGTTCCAGTTCGGGAACTACAGTGATGAAGCGTTCGGCAGCGTAAGCCACTACGTCTTTAATCTCTTCCTGAGTATAGAAGCCGCCGTATTCATAGCCTTCGCCTTCTATGCGTTTGGAACCTACTTCTGTCAGTTTGGGGTATTTCTTGATTTCGATTCTCCAGCCCTGGTCTTCCGTCAGGTGCCAGTGGAAGGTGTTGATTTTGAACAGCGACAGTACGTCAAGTTGTTTCTTTACGTTTTCTACCGGGATGAAGTGACGGCAAGGATCCATCATCACGCCACGATAAGCAAAGCGAGGGGCATCGTTGACGGTTACGCAGGGTGCACTCCAATCCATGTTTTTCACAACGGTGGGACTTTCCACTTCGGCAGGCAGTAACTGCAAGAGACTTTGCATTCCATAGAATACACCTTGCGGAGTTTTAGCCTGGATTTTCACACCTTGCGGAGTAACGTCCAATTGGTAACCTTCGTCATTGATTTCCATTGCCGGATCCATCAGTAACGAAATGCCAGCGTCTTTTTCCGTATCGGTTACAGCAAGATTGAACCCGGTGGAAGTCTTCAGTTTGGCTGCAAAGAATTCGGCAATTGTTTTCGCTTCTGGGGCAGGAGCGTAAAAGGAAGTTCCGGAAGCTAGTTTGAAGCGGCCGTCCTGCTGTTGCAGGGATGCAGGCATCGGGATAATGTTTATCCCTTCATTGTAACATCTTTCCGGGGCGGTCTGGGTGCCGCATGATGTCAGTATGCCGAGAGTAACGGCAACGCACATCGTAGTAAAAAGCTTTTTCATGTAGGTGAATTATATTAAAGGTTATACGGTGGGCAACATGCCCTATGTACATAATTAGTTGGCTAAGTTAGGGCAAAAAAGCAGGATGGGCAAATTTTAAATGGAATATATAAAGAGACTTGTTCCGTTTGTTTGAAAAATAAAAGACCGCATTCTTTTTCGAGATGCGGCCTTTTATTTTAAAACTTTACTGTAAAGTTACAAATTACTTTTTCATACGGTTACCGTAACGGCTCATGAACTTATCAACACGACCAGCTGTATCCACCAATTTAGATTTACCGGTGTAGAACGGGTGTGAAGTACTAGAGATTTCAATCTTTACAACCGGATAAGTTTCACCTTCGAATTCGATGGTTTCCTTGGTTGCAACAGTTGACTTAGACAAGAACATATCGCCGTTAGACATATCTCTGAATACGACGGGGCGATAGTTTGCTGGATGAAGATCTTTTTTCATTTCGTATATTATTTTATTGTTATTATTTGCTTGTTTGGTAATCAAAATAGGGTGTAATGGTCCATTTTGGACCGCAAAGATACTGCTTTTCTTTGAAATAGAAAAAACTTCGAGATATTTTTTATTCTGAAAGTCTTATTTTCTTCTTTCATAGTATTGTAAGGTGGACATTACAATATAATCACTTTAAGTAATTTAGCGAAGAAAATAGCTGATAAAATCATTTTTTATGAGATATTTTTGGTGCGAACTTGCCATAATTAGCGCATTTATGATTACTTTTGCAGTGGAATTTAATTCACTAACAATTATAAATATAAGAACAATGGTTAATTACAAAGAATTAGGTCTGGTAAACACTAGAGATATGTTTGCTAAGGCTATTAAAGGTGGATATGCAATCCCTGCATTCAACTTCAACAATATGGAACAGATGCAGGCTA
>CAVJPC010000228.1:0-2702 GCA_963651205.1 Bacteroidaceae bacterium | reverse complement strand
GCGAAGCGGGCTTGCAGATTTTTAGGGGCCCCGGCCGTAGCTTCGCACCCTGAACTACGGCAAGGTGAAGTCATTGACAGGGTGATAAAATGAGGAAATGGCTATATGGGGAAAAAGAGAACTGAAATACGGCAAGATTCGGGGCTGGCTGTGCCGACTGGATTAATTAGAAGATAATAATGTTCCAGAATGTTATTTCAAGTTGAAATCTATCCATATTAATAAGTAGTCATTTTCTTCAAATGTATGTTATCATATAATAAAAGAATTCTGCATGCTCTCTCCCTTTTGTAAAATTCAAATTGTCTACAAAATCCCTCTCTACTTTCGCCCCCAGATTTCTACATAAAGGACAAAAAGAATAAAAAAACACTCAATGAGAACATTGCAAATAGGTAATTTAATGCCCCGCCTTCCTATTATTCAAGGAGGAATGGGAGTCGGTGTCTCTTTATCGGGCTTGGCTGCGGCAGTAGCCAACGAAGGTGGCATCGGAGTTATTTCCGCTACCGGACTTAGTCTTTTATATGCCAAGTCACCCGATAGTTTTGTGGAAGCCGGAAACCGTGGTCTGACAGAAGAGATACGCAAGGCACGGGAAAAGTCGAACGGTATCATCGGCGTGAATATCATGGTGGCACTTACCAACTTCGTAGAACTGGTAAAAACCAGTATAGCAGAAAAAGTGGATATTATATTCTGTGGAGCCGGACTCCCGTTAGACTTGCCCTCTTTTCTTACGGAGGATTGTTCCACTAAATTAGTACCTATTGTATCTTCTGCCCGGGCCGCGAAATTGATTTGTCAGAAATGGATAACTACCTATCGGTATCTTCCCGATGCGATAGTGCTTGAAGGCCCGAAAGCAGGCGGCCATCTGGGATATAAAGAGTCTCAGTTGGAAGATGCGACTTTTTCATTGGAAGCCCAATTGCCTTTGGTGATAGCTGAAATTTCTGTTTTTGAGGAAATGTATCACAAAAACATTCCCGTCATAGCAGCCGGAGGTATCTATACGGGAGAAGACATGTACCGCATGTTGGAACTGGGAGCCTCCGGCATTCAGATGGGAACCCGCTTTGTTGCAACCACCGAATGTGATGCAGCCGATGCTTTTAAAAGATTGTATGTCAGTTCCCGGCAACAAGATATTAAGATTATTAAAAGTCCGGTAGGAATGCCTGGGCGGGCTATTCGCACTCCTTTTTTACAGAGAGTGGAGGACGGTACGGAACATCCCGGATGCTGTCCGTTTCATTGCATCAGGACTTGCGACAGTAAAACGAGCCCTTATTGCATTGCACTCGCTTTGTATCATGCTTATAAAGGAAACTTTGAAAAAGGATTTGCTTTTGCCGGTTCAAATGCTTTTAGAGTCGAGCGTATCGTTACAGTCAAAGAGATGATGAAGGAGCTTATCGGTGAATATCAACAGGTTTGCGAATTAATTGAATCAGAAACATCAGTAAAGAAGATATGAAGATAACAATCAGATATTTTATGCTTCTGTCCCTGCTTCATACAGCCGCGTCTGCTTTTTCTACGGTACATGCTCAAAACGTAACCTCGGTGTCCGGTATGGTAAAAGATTCCATTTCCGGTGAACCTTTGCCTTTTGTTTCCGTGTATTTTGAAGGTACTACAATAGGAATGCTAACCGATGAAAACGGAAGATTCACTCTACAACATAAAGGAAAACATTTGAAACTCTCCGCATCTTCTCTGGAATATAATCCAAAAACAATCTCCTTGAAAGCAGGACAAAAAAATGAAGGACTGGAATTGCTGCTCCAACCTGCCGTGTTCCAACTATCTGAAGTCGTGGTGAAACCAAAGAGGGAAAAATACCGTCGTAAAGATAATCCGGCAGTGGAACTAATCAAAAAAATAATTGAGCATAAGGATGAAAATCGTATTGAGTCTAAAGACAAATATCAAGCCGAAGTTTATGAGAAGTTGGTCTTATCGCTGGATGACTTCAAACCCAATCTAGATAAGAACAAACTGCTCCGCAAGTTCAAATTTATCCAGAATTATGTGGATACCTCGGCGTTCAACGGGAAACCGATCCTGACCGTCTCCGTTCGTGAGAAGTTGTCGGATGTATATTACCGGAAAAGTCCCAAAGTGGCAAAGACGCTCGTAAAGGCCAAACGTATGCAAGGTATTGACTACGGGGTGGATGACGGTGTAGGGATTACTTCCAATCTGGAAGAGATATTCAAAACGATCAATATATTCGATAATAACATCCCTATTTTGCTAAATCGTTTCGTCAGTCCGTTATCTTCTACACAAGCCGTGAACTACTACCAGTATTATATAATGGATACGCTCGATGTGGCCGGCGATTCCTGCATCGACTTGGCTTTTGTGCCCGTGAACCGTCAGAGCTATGGTTTTACCGGACATCTCTACGTCACACAAGATGGCCGTTATTCCATAAAAAAGGTACTGCTGAATACTCCTACCGATATCAATCTGAATTGGGTGGACCAACTGCGTATAGAACAAGAATTCAAGCAAATGCCTGATAGCACCTGGATAGTCAGCAAGGAGAATACCTTTATTAATTTCTACATAGTGAAAGGCGTACAGAAACTACATGCCCACCATCTGCGGAAATACGACAAATACGATTTCCAGGTACAGAAAGCCGATTATCAATACCTTTCAATCCTTGAGTGAGATTCCGGTATCAT
>CAVJPC010000227.1:0-8596 GCA_963651205.1 Bacteroidaceae bacterium | reverse complement strand
TGTAGGGGCAGATTGAATCTGCCCGATAACACTCCGAAGGGTGTATTTGTGGATGTATTACTCCCAAGGTCGTGACCGCTGGTTCGGGCGGAAGCATTCCGCCCCTACGGTGGATGGTTTCCAACAATGATTGATTCAAAACCGATTAAAAATGAATATAATAAAACTATGATGATAAATAAAATGTTTCAAAGAATAAAGCAAGTGGCGCCATTGCTGCTGTTTGCTGCTCTGAGCGTGCATGCGCAGAAATCACCTCAGGATATGAACCGCTTCATCGACAATCTGATGAAGAAAATGACTCTGGAAGAAAAGATAGGCCAGTTGAACCTGCCCGTTACCGGTGAAATTACCACAGGACAGGCTAAGAGTAGCGATATCTCCGCCCGTATCAAACGTGGTGAAGTAGGAGGGCTGTTCAATCTGAAAGGAGTTGCCCGCATCAAGGATGTACAGGAACTGGCAGTGAAAGACAGTCGTTTGGGGATACCTTTGCTGTTCGGCATGGATGTGATTCATGGCTATGAAACGATTTTCCCTATTCCATTGGGCTTGTCTTGTACCTGGGATATGAAAGCCATTGAGGAATCGGCCCGTATTGCAGCTGTTGAGGCGAGTGCGGATGGCATTTCCTGGACATTCAGCCCCATGGTGGATGTCAGTCGCGATCCCCGTTGGGGACGTGTCTCGGAAGGAAGTGGGGAAGACCCTTTCCTGGGCGCTGAGATCGCGAAAGCAATGGTGCGGGGGTATCAGGGAAATCAGATGAAACGCAACGATGAGATTATGGCTTGTGTCAAACACTTTGCCTTGTACGGCGCTTCTGAAGCGGGACGTGATTATAACACAGTGGATATGAGCCGTCAGCGTATGTTTAATGAGTATATGCTTCCTTATCAGGCAGCCGTTGATGCCGGAGTAGGCAGTGTGATGGCATCCTTTAATGAGGTAGACGGTATTCCGGCTACAGCCAGTAAGTGGTTGATGACCGATGTGCTGCGCGACCAATGGGGCTTTCATGGTTTTGTAGTGACGGATTACACCGGAATTTATGAGATGATAGATCACGGAATCGGAGATTTACAAACCGTTGCCGCCCGTGCCATCAATGCCGGAGTGGATATGGACATGGTGAGTGATGCCTTTGTAGGAACCTTGAAACAATCCGTACAGGAGGGTAAAGTGTCCGTGCAGACCATTGACACTGCCTGCCGTCTTATTCTGGAAGCAAAATATAAATTGGGTTTGTTTGCCGATCCTTATAAATATTGTGATTTGAAGCGTCCTGCGCGTGATATCTTTACCCCGGAACACCGTGCTGTAGCCCGTCGTATAGCCGGTGAAAGCTTTGTTTTATTGAAAAACGAACCTTCTGTCGGGAGGAGCGGCGAAAGTACATCACAACCCGTTCTGCCGCTGAAAATGCAAGGTAATATTGCTGTAATAGGCCCGTTGGCAGATACCCGAACCAATATGCCCGGCACATGGAGTGTAGCGGCTGTACTTGATAAATCCCCCTCACTGATAGAAGGTTTGAAAGAGATGACAGCAGGAAAAGCAACGATCTCCTACGCTAAAGGGAGTAACCTGATAAGTGATGCCGCCTATGAAGAACGGGCGACTATGTTCGGTCGTAGCCTGCACCGTGATAACCGTACCGATGCCCGGTTGTTACAGGAAGCACTGGCTGTAGCCAATAAAGCCGATGTCATTGTAGCCGCCTTGGGTGAATCTTCTGAAATGAGCGGTGAAAGCAGCAGCCGCACTTCACTGGATATTCCCGATGTACAGCGTACTTTGCTGGAAGAGCTTCTGAAAACAGGAAAGCCGGTCGTTTTGGTACTTTTCACCGGACGCCCGTTGACTTTGGAATGGGAACAGGTTCATGTCCCTGCCATTCTGAATGTCTGGTTTGGAGGAAGTGAAGCTGCTTATGCCATTGGCGATGTACTTTTTGGCTCCGTCAATCCCAGTGGAAAGCTTACTATGACTTTCCCTAAGAATGTAGGTCAGCTCCCTTTGTATTATGCTCATAAAAATACGGGACGTCCATTGCATGAAGGCAAATGGTTTGAGAAATTCCGCAGCAATTATCTGGATGTAGATAATGAACCGCTTTATCCGTTCGGTTACGGGCTTTCCTATACCACTTTCAGCTATAGCGAACTTACATTGGACCGCACTTCTATGTCTATGGACGGCAGCCTGACGGCAAAAGTAACATTGGCAAATACCGGTAACAGAGATGGTGCAGAGGTAGTCCAGTTATATATTCGTGATAAGGTTGCCGAGAGTACCCGTCCTGTCAAAGAACTGAAAGGATTTCAAAAAGTATTTCTGAAAGCAGGGGAATCCCGTGAAGTAACCTTTAAGATTACCCCCGATCTGCTGAAATATTATAATTATGAATTACAATATGTGGCCGAACCCGGAGATTTCGATCTGATGATCGGCACAGACAGCCAACATGTAAAAACAGCAACATTTACGCTGCACTAACCTAAACCAGTGAAAAAATGAAGAAAATTCCCTTATGTGCAGCGATGTTGCTGCTTTTCTCATTGCTGGCTTGTAAGAACAAGCCGGTAGCTTCTTCCGATAAGCAGACGGCGTCAGTAGCCGACACGCTTTCGGATGATGCTTTGATGGATACCGTTCAGCGCCGTACTTTCCACTATTTTTGGGAAGGAGGCGAACCTTATAGCGGCATGGCCCGTGAGCGTTATCATATAGATAATGTGTATCCCGCCGGAGGTCCCGAAGTAGTCACTTCAGGTGGAAGCGGTTTTGGCATTATGGCCATCCTGTCCGGTATAGACAGGGGCTATGTAACCCGTCAGGAGGGCTTGGAACGAATGGACAAGATCGTGACTTTCCTTGAGAAAGCCGATCGTTTCCACGGAGCTTATCCTCACTGGTGGAATGGAGAAACGGGTAAAATATTGCCTTTCGGAGTAAAAGATAATGGAGGTGACTTGGTGGAGACTGCCTTCCTGATGCAAGGTTTGCTGGCTGTCCATCAATATTATGTAAACGGCACTCCGGACGAAAAAGCATTGGCGGCACGTATAGATAAGTTGTGGCGTGAGGTAGACTGGAACTTTTACCGTCAGAACGGGCAGAATGTGCTTTATTGGCACTGGAGCCCTACAGATGGCTGGGCAATGAATTTCCCGGTACATGGCTATAACGAATGTATGATCATGTATATTCTGGCTGCTGCTTCCCCTACTCATGGTGTACCTGCTGCTGTTTATAGTGAAGGGTGGGCACAAAACGGAGAGATCGTTTCTCCTCATACGGTGGAAGGAATAAAACTGCATCTGCGTTATCAAGGCACGGAAGCCGGACCTTTATTTTGGGCGCAATATTCTTTCTTGGGAATGAATCCCACCGGGCTGCGCGATAAATACTGTCCCAGCTATTTCAATGAGATGCGTAATCTGACACTGGTGAATCGTGCCTATTGTATTCGCAATCCGAAACATTATGTAGGCTTTGGTCCCGATTGTTGGGGATTGACCGCCAGTTATTCAGTGAATGGCTATGCAGCACATGCACCTAATGAAAGAGAAGATTTGGGGGTAATTTCTCCTACAGCCGCTTTATCTTCTATCGTTTATACGCCGGAGTATTCTTTGCAGGTAATGCGTCATCTGTATGGCATGGGTGAGAAGGTATTTGGTCCGTATGGCTTTTACGATGCTTTCAGCGAAACGGACAATTGGTATCCGAAACGTTACTTGGCTATTGACCAGGGACCTATTGCGGTGATGATAGAGAACTATCGTTCCGGTTTGTTGTGGAAACTGTTTATGAGCCATCCCGATGTACAGAATGGTTTGAATAAATTAGGATTCACATACACCAAGTAAATAAAAAAGGTATTCGGCTCTGTCAGTCGAATACCTTGAATTCATAGCCTTGTTCCAGCAGCCATTCTATGGCCCGGGGCAAGGCATATTTCATGTTCTTTTCTGCCTTGATGGAATCATGGAAAGTAATGATGGAACCATTGCGCACATAATGCTTCACTTTCCTGAGTACCTGTCTTCCGTTCAGTTTGTTGCTATAGTCACGGGTAACCAGATCCCACATCACTATCTGGTATTTATGCCGTAACACCATGTACTGCATCCAGCGCATATGACCGTGTGGCGGACGGAACAGATTGGTATGAATCAGTTCGTTAGCTTTATCCGTATTGGCCAGATAGTTTTTACTCAGATATTCGAATCCCCGGATATGGTTGAATGTATGGTTTCCCAAACGGTGTCCGCGTTCTACAATCATCTGAAATTCTTCGGGATGCTTGCGCACATTGTCACCAACCAGGAAAAAGGTAGCCTTAATATTGTACTTGTCTAATAAATCGAGTACCCACGGGGTGATTTCGGGGATCGGCCCGTCATCGAAAGTCAGATAAACCGCTTTTTCATTCTTGTCCATTCGCCAGAAAGCGCGTGGGTAGAGCCAGCGGAGTATCAGCGGGGGTTGTTCTATTAACATGAGCGTGTGTTTTAGAAAAGTGGCAACTTCATTTCCTCTTGAAGCTACTCTTTCTGCACAACTGTTTTAACAATTCCGGTAACGCTTTCATTCACCGTAGGGGCGGGGTCTGCCCGCCCGAATACATGAAGCAAACTGTTTCCGGGCGGGCAAACCCCGCCCCTACGGTAACTGTTAACGCAATGTGTAGAAAGAATAGCTCAAAAGGGGATGAGGTTACCTTCAATTATTGCTTATTATAAACTATCCATTATTTTTTCCCACCGCCTACGCGTTTGTTGAACACCTCATAGAGTTCCTCAAACTTCTTGGCATAGTGAGCGGCCATATCCGATTTCTTCTGTTGTTCACCTTCGCCTTGTACACCGCCGGCAGCATTTGCGCGGGCAAGGCTCTTGTTGATTTCATCCAGAATATAGAAATTGCGCAGACAATCTTCATAAGAACCTTGCAGGCGCTGGTCATCCAGACTCAGGTACCACGCAATGTATTCCACTGATTTGTTTGCCAGATCATTCAGAATGGCTTCTCCCTTTTCTTTTTCGCCCAATGCCAGATAATCATCGGCCATTTCTTTGGAACTGCTCATGATGTAATCATGGGGTACGGTAGTACTTGGAATGACTTCCGAACAGTAGTCAAGAGCCTTTAATGCCTTATCTTTCTTGCCCTCCTTTATCAACTGGGTAGCCAGCTGTATAAACATACGGCGGTGAGTCTGGCACATACGCATCACGGTTTCGTCAATGTAGATATCCGGATTGTCAATGCCACCGAATTTAAACTTGTTCATCAGGTTATCATACATCTTTTCGCTGTCGATACGTGCGTTCAACTGTGTCGTGTTGAACGGAGTGATGCGGTAAGCAAGACCTTCCTGCATAAAATTATTGCCTAAATTCAGATGGTTGTCGCTTCCCACCGTGATAGCCATGTACAACGGACGTTCCCAGTTGGTGTTTGCCAGCATTTCAAGCATCATCAATTCACTCTTGTACAGCATACGTTTGCCTTTCAGGGAAATACTCATATAATCGGGTATCTCGCCTTTCAAAGAGTCGGGAATCATCATGCCCGAACGCTTGATGGCTTCTTTATCCAGTTTGATCACAATACTGTCTGTGGGGATCAATTGCAAACCTTCCTTTGGTGAGCGAACCCAGTATTTCAGGATATTCTTCAATTCATACGGATTCTCTCCGAATTCCTTGGCAGCCTCTTCCGGATTCTGCTTATAGAAGTTGGTGATACTTTCCATCACTTCCGGACGCACGGCTACTCCTTCATTATGTCCCTGTACGTATTCCAGACGGCTCCATTCGATAGGTACTGCCGGAGAGTCATATGCCTGACGTTTCATCTGGTCAATATACCAGTCGGTCTGCAAGTAACTCAGGTTACATACACGTACATCGGTACGGAAACCTTCTGTTTCCTGATTGTACCACAAGGGGAAAGTATCGTTATCACCGTTGGTAAAGATAATCGGGTTACCTTCTTCCTGTACGGTGCTCAGATAGTTCTGTCCGAAATCGCGTGCCACATAACGGTTGCTGCGGTCGTGGTCGTCCCAAGTCTGGCTTACCATTTGGATGGGGACGAACAAGCAGACCACTGTGGCAAGGATAGAAGCCGGTTTTTCACCCAATTTGCTTTGCAGCCATTGAGCGATGCCCGCCACACCCATACCGATCCAGATAGCAAAAGCATAGAACGAACCTGCATAGGCATAGTCACGTTCACGCGGTTGCAACGGCGTCTGATTCAGATAGAGTACGATGGCCAGACCGGTCATGAAGAACAGGAAGAATACAATCCAGAATTGCTGGATGCCTATGGGTTCATCTACCTCTTTTCCGTCGGGAGTGGTGATGCGGCGCACTTTATAGGCTTGCCAGAACAGACCGATAAGACCTAATAGCAAGGGTAGACCATAGAATACATTATGTCCTTTATTTTCCTTCAAGTCGGAAGGCAACAGACTTTGGTCGCCTACCAGGAACTTGTCAACAAACGGAATGCCGGTAATCCAGTTACCATGTTCTATTTCGCCTTGTCCCTGTATGTCATTCTGACGTCCGGCAAAGTTCCACATAAAATATCTCCAGTACATGTAGTTCAGCTGGTAGATGAAGAAGAACTTGATATTATCCCATTGTGTCGGGACTTTTACCATTACCATCTGCCCGCACTGGTCATAAGGAACCTGCACTCCCTTTATGCCACCCAGCCAGTCTTCATAAGCCTGTGCATGCTGTTCGCTGTACATACGCGGGAAGAGCATGTTTTGTGCATACTTGTAATCGGTCTTGTGACGTACTACTTCATAGCTGTCTTTTTCATCGGGAGTTGCCTTTTCTTTGCGCTGATAAACAGGAGCACCTTCCACTACATCATATACACAGCCTCCGTCTACTTCTTTCAATGCCGGCTTGGAGGCATAAGTCTGTCCATAGAACAAGGGGCGGGTACCATATTGCTCACGGCCCAAATATTCACCCAAGGTAAAGATATCTTCCGGAGAGTTCTGGTCCATCGGTGTGTTGGCGGTAGAACGGATCACAATCAGGGCATAAGATGAATATCCTACCATAATCATCATGATGCACAGTAAAGAAGTATTCAATGTGCGTGCGCTGATTTGATATTTCTTATTTAAGTCGGCAAAGAGATAAACGCCTAATACTCCTAAGATAATGATACCTATCAAGGCACTCCCCCAGCCGTATCCATAGAATGGAATACCCAGCATGGCGATAGTTACCAGAAAGGCTATATTCATGCGTTTGCGGCTCTTTTCGGTGTAGCTTTCATAAACACCCCAGATGATGGAAGCGGCCAGCAGGATAATGTATACAATCAAACCGCTGTTGAAAGGCATACCGAAACTGTTTACAAACAGCAGTTCGAACCAGCCTCCCACTTTCACCACACCCGGCACGATGCCGTAAAGCACTGCGGCAATCAGCACCAAAGAACCTGTCAGTGCCAGTAAGCTGCCTTTCAGGTTAGCGTTGGGGTTCTTTTTATAGTAGTAAACCAACACGATGGCCGGAATACAAAGCAAGTTCAGCAAGTGCACACCGATAGAAAGTCCGGTCAGATAAGCTATCAGAACCAGCCAGCGATCACTATGAGGCTCATTGGCAACGGATTCCCACTTCAGGATTAACCAGAAAACTACGGCAGTGAAGAGGCTGGAGTAAGCATATACTTCACCTTCTACCGCACTGAACCAAAATGTGTCGCTCCAAGTGTAAGCCAGCGCTCCGACCAGTCCGGAACCCATAATGGTAATGAGCTTGCTCAGAGTCATCTCGTTATCATCGGGGCATATGAGTTTTTTGACCAGATGGGTAATACTCCAGAAGAGGAATAAGATACAAGCCGCACTCATCAGCGCGCTCATGGTATTTACCATCCGGGCTACCTGACTGGGATCGCTTGTAAACTGGCTGAATAAGTTGGCGGTAAGCATAAAGAAGGGTGCGCCGGGAGGATGTCCTACCTCCAGTTTGTAGCCGGTAGTGATGAATTCCGGGCAATCCCAGAAACTGGCAGTCGGTTCTATAGTCATGCAGTATGTATAAGCTGCGATGGCAAAAGCTAACCAACCTACCAGGTTGTTGACTAATTTGTACTGTTTCATGAATATATTATTGTTTCGTTAACGTTCAACGGGCGCAAAGATACGAAAGAAAGTTGGAATAGGGGTGCAATGGTCTGTTATTTAGTGTTATCCTTCGGGGATGCGGTAGAAAATGTTTTTCTTGGTCTTTTGGCGTGATCCTTATGTCTTGAAAGATTATCTGGTAAAAGGATATGCCATAAATAATGATTTGGTTTCTCAAAATATGAGTATGTTTAAACGTTTTCTACTCTATGTTTAAGCTGTTTCTTGCTGACACCTAAGTCTTTTCTTGCGGTCGCCTATTACATCCTACTGTAGCAGGACTTACGTCCCATTGCAGTGGAACGTATATCCCACTGTACTGGAACGTACGTCCCACTGTAGGCGGACGTACTAGGCAATGTAGTTTAACGCTTTAGGTTGACTACTCCTTCATCTTACTTGTAAGTATGGTTG
>CAVJPC010000226.1:0-2591 GCA_963651205.1 Bacteroidaceae bacterium | reverse complement strand
GTGGAAGATGTTTATAACCAGATTATTTCGGATGCTCAACAAGCTGCAAATTTATTACCAGATAAAGCAAGTCAGGAAGGAGGACGTGCAACATCGGGAGCTGCTAAAATGCTGTTGGGAAATGTGTATATTAATTTGAAGAAATGGTCGGAAGCTGAAGCGATATTGAAAGAAGTGACCGGATATGAGCTTTTGTCGGATTATCATCAGGTTTATGAAACCTCCAATAAGAATCATAAGGAATCTATATTTGAGATTCAATATAAGGAGGGAACGGAAGGTTATGCCAGCTTCTTTTTCTATACATTCTTGCCTCAACCTATCTCGGCAGAAGAAATTACAGCGATTACTGGTATAGCGGAATCCGCTCGTACGGTCGAAGGGTATAATATTCCGACACCGGATATTATCGCAGCTTATGAACCGGGTGATTTAAGAAAGGATGCATCTGTCGGTACGCTGATTGCTAATGGCGAGCCGTGCCCTTATATTAAGAAATATTGCCATGCACATGCTTTATCTGGTAACACCAATGATAACTGGCCTGTATATCGTTATGCTGAAACACTGTTGTTTTTAGCTGAAGCAGCAAATGAACAGAATAAGACAGGTGAAGCATTGAATTATTTGAATCAGGTGAGACAACGTGCCGGCCTGGTAGATTGTACGGCATCCGGACAGAGTGCAATTCGTGAAGCTATTTTAAAAGAAAGACGTGTGGAGCTGGCTTTTGAAAATAAAAGATGGCTGGATTTGGTTCGCTGTGGTAATGCTGAGTCTGTGATGAAGGCTTATGGCCAACGTGTGAAAGCGAATCCTCAGGCTTATTATTTCCCGCAAGGTTATACGGTTTCTCCCGCAGCATATACTAATATTCCATTGCTATATGCTTTGCCTGCCGCAGAAGCTGCCTTAAGTCCTTATTTTTAAATAAGATCAAAGCTCTTTATCAGGAGTCAGACTCCTGATAAAGAGCTTGCTAATTAATAAAGTGAACCATGAAAAGATATTTAAATATAATAGTTTTTGCATTATTGGCTATGTCCTGTTCCGGATCTAAAGTCAATAATGCAAAACTGGAATCAGAGTTTCTCTCTCCTCCTGAAAGTGTCCAGACAAGTGTGTATTGGTATTGGATGTGTGGCAATATATCCAAGGAAGGAGTTATAAAAGACTTGGAAGAAATGAAGCGTGTCGGCATTAACCGGGCGTTTATCGGACATAATTATTTTGATCCTTATGAAGGCGGACGAAATGTCCGGCTGATGAGTGACGAGTGGTGGGATATTTTGCATACGGCTTTGAAGAAGGCGGCAGAATTAAATATTGAAATAGGTCTGTTTAATTCTCCGGGATGGACACAGGCTGGCGGCCCCTGGATAAAACCAAGTGAGTCGATGCGTTATTTGACACATTCGGATCTGACAGTGAAAGGGCCACAGAAAGTGGTTGTTAAACTGGAGAAACCGAAAGCTGATTTTCAGGATGTGAAAGTGATCGCTTATCCATCGTCGGCGTCAAAGCAGATGGTTTTGAACTTATCTAATGCCCAGATATCTATTTCACCGACATTAAAACAAGTGGAAAAGATGTTTGACGGCGATCGTTTATCTGATGTGCGTCTTCCGCAGAATGTAGATTATAGTATCGATATAAAGACTCGGAAAGAGTTTACTGCTCGTAGTCTGACAATTTATCCTTCGCATTCGAATATTAATGCAACGATCGAATTACAGGCAAAAGAAGGAAATGTTTATCGTACGCTTTCCAGTTTTGTTATTGACTGGCATCATCTGGCCGTTATCGTCGGTTTTCAACCATTTGCCCCGATTGTTATGACGCTTGACGAAACGACTGCAAATGAGTTTCGTTTGTTGGTAAAGAACAGCCACCAGGAAGGAGGCATTGCGGAAGTAGAACTATCTTCTGTTCCCCGGATCGAGAATTATGCTGCAAAAACATTTGCTAAAATGTTCCAGGATCCTCTTCCTCAGTGGGATTATTATATGTGGCGTGACCAGCCTGAGATTTCAGATACCTCATTGAATATTGATCCTAAAGATGTTTTGGACATTTCTGCTTGTATGACAGCAGACGGAACATTGACATGGGAAGTACCTGAAGGAGAGTGGACGGTGTCGAGAACCGGAATGACTTCGACGACAGTCACCAACAATCCGGCCGGCCCGGATGGAACAGGCCTGGAAGTAGATAAGATTAATAAAAAGCATGTGGCCAGCCATTTTGATGCATTTATCGGGAAGATATTAAAACGTATTCCGGCTGAAGACCGCAAGACCTTTAAAGTCGTAGTGCAGGATAGTTATGAGTCCGGAGGTCAGAACTTTACGGATGGTTTCCTGGAAAGTTTTAAAGAACGTTACGGGTATGATGCACTGCCGTTCATACCGGCTTACTTTGGTCAGGTAGTTGGTAGCCAGTCCCAATCAGATAAGTTTTTATGGGATATGAGACGTCTGGTAGCTGATAAGATTGCTTATGAATATGTTGGAGGTTTCAGGGAACTTTCCCATCAGCACGGTCTGAGAACCTGGCTTGAAAACTATGGACATTGGGGATTTCCTGCGGAG
>CAVJPC010000225.1:0-2379 GCA_963651205.1 Bacteroidaceae bacterium | reverse complement strand
GCCAAGGTGCTTTAAATGTTCTCACGGCTCATCAAATCAAAGTAGTGAGAGGATGCTCCGGCAATATTCTCGATGTAGCGGCTCACTATCTCGAAGGTAAAATTATAGACTCCGGTGTAGGCTGCGCCTCGCATGACAACTCCCATGAGTGCAGCGGACACAGCCATTCTTGCAAAGAGTAACATAAAGCCATGAAGAATAATTTGACCGTCAAAATCCTCATCGACCTTGCCTTGCTGATCGCAATGGCATTCGTCAGTATAAGCGGCTTCATATTGAAAGTCGTTATTCCATCCCGGCACGCCATCAAACATGATGGAATCGAAGGATGGACTTCACAGTTATGGGGATTGGGAAGGCATGACTGGGGAGATATACATTTATGGGCAGGAGTGATCCTGACCTTTTTATTAGCTCTTCATATTATTCTCCATTGGAAGATGATAGGTGCTTTCTTTAAAAAGAAATGCCCTAATTCTTTACTAAGAGCAATACTTTATCTCTTTATATGTATCATATCATTGGCTACATTTGTACCTTGGCTTTATTTATGTTGCTAAAAGCATAATTGGAAAATAGCGATTTACCTATTTAACGTAAATCGCTATTTTTTTGCGGCTGTTTTTTGTAGCATTTCCAGCCACCGTATTGCCCCCCTCTCTTTCAGAAAGAAAGATCGCCTGCAAAACCATGTAATTACTCGCCCTTTCCCTTGGGAATCCTTTTACACAATTCATCGTAGCGTGCTAACGTCAGGCTGAAATCCATGATATTAATATCGGGGCCGGGTTTTTTCCACAAGTAGCGAAAGAACAATCCGGTATCCTGCGATGCTTTCTTATTTTTACAAAGCTTTTTGATTGATTCGGGAAGAATATGGATATAATCGGATGCCGCTTCCAAATCGGCACATACCAACGCTAATTTCTGTTCGGAATCGAATACCAGCACTTTTCTTTTTCTCGGCTTCTTTCTCCAATCCGGATCAGTTTGAGAAGAAGTATCTATTTTGACGTTCGGCTTTCTGCCCCTGCGTATCTGGACTGGTTCGGGCTGTGGTTCTTCGGGCAGGTCGCTTTCATAAATCCGGGTGGGCTTGGCGCCGGAAAGCCAATATACCTCTCCGCCGGACACGGTAAAGATAACGGCTTTCCTGCCAGCCATCTGTTCGGGAAGGAACCTGTACCAATGTGTGATGCCGTTCTTCCTATCGACGACAATCTCAACAATCAGGGTGTCTTTTCCCCCGACATTATCGAGCCTCACCCGGTTGGGCAGCCGTTCGCCCTCTTTTCTGCGCTTGCGGAGAACGATCTTTTCCCTGATTACAGCCATATCCCTAACCGTTTTTGAGTTCGTTTACAAAGGATTTACTCGGTTTGTAAGCCGGCACTTCGTGCGCGGGGACTTCTATCGTAATATTCTTGGAAATATTTCGAGCTTTCTTAGACGCCCTCTTTTTCCGAAAGAAAGAGCCAAAACCCCTTAATGCCACCACAAAACCTTGCAGTACAGCTTCTTTAACAACCTGCATGAATGTTTCAATAACAATCCGGATGGTGGTTTTATCTACTCCCGTTCTACTGCCAATCTCGTCAATGATATCAGCTTTCGTCATGCTTTTCTGTTCTCTTGCCATAGTAGTTAATAAGATTAGGTTTTTACAAAAATAACAATATATTTGATAGTTAATGTGTTAAGAAAAATATTAAATCACTCCCAATTAATATGAATTAATAATAAACGTTCCTATACCAATGAGTTACGGGCAAAAATAACTTTACTTTTAAATATGCCCGAAATCTACCTTTCTTTTCCATTGGGTAATCCCATCTATATTATCAGAGGTGTTTTTCAGGTCGAATAGTTTCAGATCGGGTAATTTCTCCTGTATCCATCCCCCGTGTCTTTTATACGCGGCGGCTATCTCCCACAGCAGCCGTTGAAATTCCACAAACGCCATCTGGCAATTATCCAAAGAGGCGAAGTCGTATCCCCTGTAATGGTTGAGATAGATATGGTGGAACACGGAGAAGCAGCAGAACAGCGAGGTGTCGTAGGGATTGAAGATATCTTCGTCGGAGAACGACTCACTATCTTTGAGCGAGTGCAGCATCATGGCGTTTATCATCGCCAGAGGGACTTTATTGATACGGACGGCGGCGTTCGTATCAACATATTTCGTTATTTTCCGAATCCTGCGGATGGTATAGTACGGATCAGAATATTTATTGGGGAGCATGGATAGTGTCGGCATGGTTACATACGGTTAGCGATGTTGAATTACTCAATCTGCGCGACAACTAAAAATACAAAGAAGGCGCAGGTGCAGCCTCGTCAACGGAAGGTCTTGGGAACCCTGAACGTCCGAAAGCTGCC
>CAVJPC010000224.1:0-2210 GCA_963651205.1 Bacteroidaceae bacterium | reverse complement strand
GTCGAGTGCCGTTTTTGCTGTTCCCGCCACAGAGGGCGGTTGCAGTGCTTTCCTGAGTTCAGGTACTTGGTCGTTGCTGGGCGTGGAAGTACAGCAACCTATTTTGACCGAAGCTGCTCGCAAAGCCGGGTTCACCAATGAAGGCGGAGTAGGAGGTAAAATCCGCTTCCTGCAAAATATAACCGGGCTTTGGATGCTGCAATGCCTTATCAGTCAGTGGAAAGAACGGGGCGAAGAAACGGATTATGAGCATCTGATAACTTCCGCTGAAGCAGCCGATATCTCCTCCGTGATAGATGTGGACGATAAATCCTTCCAAAATCCGATGGATATGGAAGCGGCCATAGCCGACTATTGCCGCGAACGCGGCTTACGTGTACCGGCTTCGCAAGGAGAATATGTGCGATGTGTGCTACAATCGCTGGCACAACGCTACAAACGGGGTATTGAACAACTGAACAGCCTGATTCCACATCCGGTAGAACGGTTGCACATCGTTGGTGGAGGTTGCCGTAATCGCTTGCTTAATCGCCTCACGGCCGAAGCATTGGGCATTCCGGTGCATGCTGGCCCCGTAGAAGCAACTGCTATTGGCAATATTCTGGTACAAGCATTGACCAAAGGCGATATAAAAAGCCGAAGTGAAATAAAAGAAATTACTTAAAGAATCTACTACCATTATGAATGACACAAAAAAAACTTCGATTCTCTGTAAAGATGGAGTGAGTTATCTGATACCTTTTATTATGATAACGAGCTGTTTTGCTCTTTGGGGCTTTGCCAACGATATCACCAACCCCATGGTGAAAGCTTTTTCCAAAATATTCCGCATGAGTGTAACTGACGGAGCCTTGGTGCAAGTTGCTTTCTATGGTGGATACTTTGCTATGGCTTTTCCGGCTGCTATGTTTATACGCCGTTTTTCGTATAAGGCAGGCGTATTGCTGGGGTTAGGACTGTATGCGGTTGGTGCCTTTTTGTTCTTCCCGGCTATGCTTTCGGGCAGTTATTATCCTTTCTTGATAGCCTACTTCATCTTGACGTGCGGGTTGTCTTTTCTTGAAACCAGTAGTAATCCGTACATACTCTCGATGGGAACGGAAGAGACGGCTACCCGTCGTCTGAATCTGGCGCAATCTTTTAACCCGATGGGTTCATTGCTGGGCATGTATGTAGCTATGAACTTTATTCAGAACCGCCTGAATCCTATGGATACGATAGAGCGCAGCCAGCTCTCTGCCAGTGAATTTGAAACGGTCCGCAATTCGGATCTAAGTGTGCTGATTGCTCCTTATCTTATTATAGGTGCTGTAGTCTTGCTGATGCTTTTATTGATTCGTACGATGAAGATGCCTAAGAGTGCCGACCAATCGCACGACATCAATTTCTTGCCGACGCTGAAACGCATTACCCATATTCCTCACTATCGGGAAGGGGTTATTGCCCAGTTCTTTTACGTGGGTGCGCAAATTATGTGTTGGACGTTTATCATTCAATATGGTACTCGTTTGTTTATGGCAGGTGGAATGGAAGAGAAAGCGGCTGAAGTATTGTCGCAAGAGTATAATATAGTGGCAATGGTTATTTTCTGTATCAGTCGTTTTGTGTGTACCTTCATCTTACGCTATCTCAGTCCGGGCTTTTTATTGAAGGTATTGGCTGTTGCTGCTTGTGTGTTTACAGTGGGAGTTATCTTTTTGCAAAATATCTTCGGAATGTATTGCCTCGTTGGAATATCAGCTTGCATGTCATTAATGTTCCCCACCATTTATGGAATAGCGTTGCGTGGACTGGGTGATGATGCCAAGTTCGGGGCTGCCGGACTGATAATGGCCATTTTGGGTGGCTCTGTGTTGCCGCCGCTTCAGGCAAGTATTATCGATCAGGGTGTTTTGTTCGGCATGCCGGCGGTAAATCTCTCTTTTGTACTGCCACTGATCTGTTTTATCGTAATTATAGTATATGGGAACCGTTCGCATCAGCGTGAGAGAGTCAGCCTGAAATAAAGTTTGATTGTTATGAAGAGAAGAAGTCTTATTTTGTTTGTGTTGTGCCTGTTTTGCTTATGGGGGATAGCACAAGAAGGAAAAAACGTAAAGGTTGCTTGTATTGGCAATAGTATAACTTACGGGTCAGGAATAAAAAATAAATTCCAGAATAGTTATCCGGGATTACTTTCCCAACTGCTAGGTGAAGGGTACGATGTTAGG
>CAVJPC010000223.1:0-2127 GCA_963651205.1 Bacteroidaceae bacterium | reverse complement strand
GGCTATCTCTGCTGTCGCGCTGTAGACGTCGATTACGGCATGTACCTGGTCGTTCCTGATCTCTACCCGTTGTGTATCGCCCGTAAATCCGGGGGTGGACTGCATTGTGACCTGCATGTTCCCGGGGCCTACCGAAGCCCGTGAGGCGGCAACGGTGACATTGACCTTGGTTGGGAAGAGCTTGATGGCTTCTGTTGCGCTTCCGGAGAAGACGGTACGTTGTTCCGTTTGCAGTGACTCGTCGTAGACGGGCGTGCCTTTCAGGGCGTTGGGGCCCTTCTCGTTGAAAAACTTCGCGGTGGCATTTCCCATCAGGGAAGCCGTTCGCAACACATCGAAACCGCCGGTTGCTCCGGAGGCCAGGTAGACGCGCGTGCCGTGTGCCTTGGCTGTTTCCGAGACTTCGCGGTAGAAGTCGTCGTCGGCAAGCGCTCCGATAGAAAGGGTTACGATTGAAGTACCGTTTTTCAGGGTGGGGATAGCCAATTCCCTCATGGCGGCAGGCGAGGCGGCTTCCACCAGGTAATCGGGTTTCAACGCCAGCAAATCTGCTATGGTTGTACACGCTAGGCAAGGTTTTCCCTGTTCCTGCATCCGGGCGGCCATGCTTTCGGCCTTCGATACCGTACGGGAATAGACACCAACTAAATCATATTCAGGCAAAATGCCTTTGATAACGGCTTCGGCGACGATACCGCCTAGCCGTCCGCATCCGACAATTACTAATTTCTTCATGATGGACAAAGGTACTTGATTTATGTGTTGCTCTTATCTTCTTCTTGAAATAAAATAAATAAAGGAGGGAGTGTAGGAAACACCTTATTTCTTCATCGGGAAAAATTTTAACCCGTTAATACATTGCTTTTCGCCGACTTCCTTAAACCCGAGACTTTTGTAAAAAGGTATGGCATAAGAAGAGGAGTTGACTGTCATTTCCAGTGCTGGATTGTCGGCCATCATATAGTTAAATAGCTTTTTCCCTATGCCTTTCCTGTGATGCTCCGGTTTGATGAAGAATAATGAAATATGGTTGTTTTCGTTCTTTATTCCCATGATACCGATGAGCTCCTGATTTTCGAAAGCTCCATAGATTGTCAGTTTGTCCATATACTGATTATCGGAAATGGAGCTTTTAAAGGCTTCCAACCCTTCATCGTTAAAGTCAGCTTGCCCGCTATGCAGATATACTTCGAGCGATAGTTTCGAGGCGGTGCTGTATTCTTGTTTTTCGAGTTTGCGTATCATGTTGGTAATGAATTTAATGGAAATGGAGGTAATGTTACAAAAGTTTTTTCAATTTGATCAGGGCGGATACCTGATTTGCATTGTTTATCCATTTTTCGATCTCATAGGGTTTGTATCCCAGCTTTGTATATAACAGAAGCCCCTTCGTATTGGTGTCGAAACAGGATAGGTGGAGCTCGGAAATATTATATTTTTCTTTGCCAATATGTTCCATCATTGTTATCAGAGAGGAAGCAACCCCATGATTACGAAAGTGTGGGCTTACGATTACATTTCCGATAGAACAATAATGATTTTCCTTGACTTCGTAAAAGTTTGCAAAGCCTGCAATTTCGTTATTGAGCAAGATAACGGTAGCATCAAACCGATTTTTTATCGCATTTTCGAGCTGCTCCACCGTCAGAGGATAATCGGCTTTCGGGAACATGAAGTATAATTCTTGTTCATCCTGGGGGAAATTGCAGATTGTTTTTAAATCATTTTCCTGAACATTACGTATCTTTATTTCCATGTGATTAGTTAGTATTTTTTGAGGGTACAGACAGATTTGTTTATTTTTTGAACAGGGCACATGCCTGTTCGCGGCAGCCGTTGCATTTGGCTTCCGAGAAATAATGCAGCATCATTTTGAAACTCTGGTAGTTTTCGAAGACTGGTTCGTCGAGCACGGTGACGAAGCGTTGGGCATAAACATCGAAGTTACCCAGGCTTTTGATGAGTTCGGTGCTGTGTTTCTGTATGTTGCCACCGTTGAAGGCAAAGCAGCCCCCGCAGTGAAGTCCGTAAGGGGCGATATGTTTCTTTATGATCTCGTTAGGTTGCATATGCGTTTATTTTAATCCTTTCTTGAAAAGTATCATCGACAAGGCATCCTTCACCTGC
>CAVJPC010000222.1:0-3191 GCA_963651205.1 Bacteroidaceae bacterium | reverse complement strand
CGTGGGTTACGGTACGCAGAAGAAGAAGGACCTCACGGGAGGCCTGGCCGTAGTCAACAAACAGACACTGGAGATGGTTTCGACCAACAACCTGATGGACCGCCTGGTCGGACAGGTGGCCGGTCTGAACATCACGACCGGCAATGCTGCTCCGGGCAGCGACCAGACTCTGCTGATCCGCGGCCAGAACTCGATCACGGCGACCAATGACCCGTTGATCATTCTGGACGGCATTCCGTATGGCGGTTCGCTGGCCGATCTCGACCCGAACCTTATCGAGAGCATGTCGGTGCTCAAGGACGCGTCGTCGGTAGCCATCTACGGTTCGCGCGGCTCGAACGGCGTTATCCTGATCCAGACCAAGCGAGGTAATAAAGGCACCATGCACGTAACCTACAAGACATCGTTGGGTATCTCCGAACCGATGCAGCGCATCGAAGTCATGGGACCCAACGAATTCATCCGTTACAAGCAGGATATCGGTCGTTTGGGGAAAAATAAATATTCCGGAGAAGAACTCGACCCGATGGCCGGCCTGATCATCAGCGCCAGCGAAAAACAGAATTACGCCAAAGGAATCACCCACGACTGGCAAGACTATGTCTTCCGCACCTCCTTCACGATGGACCATCAACTCAGCATCTCGGGCGGTAACGACAAGACCAGCTACACAGCCGCCGTCTCCTACCTGGATAACCCCGGCGTCGTCTACAATTCAAATTACGAGCGTATCAACGTCTACACCAGCATCAACCAAACACTGAATAAGTGGCTGACGGTCGGCCTTACCTCGCAGTTCGTAAACCGTGAGACCGGCGGCGCGACCCCGAATCTCGAACACGCCATCAAACAAAGCCCCTACGGCATCTACAAGGACGAGACGGACGCCTATTACGAAAAACCGATGGAATACGACAATCTTCCCAACCCGATGAAGGACGTGAATGCCGACAGCAAGAATACGTCGCGCAACTTCCTCGCCAACGGGTTCGTCGACATCCTGTTCCCGGTGAAAGGTTTGTCGTTCCGCTCGCAGTTTGGATACAACTACCGCGATAACTTCACGGGAACCTACTACGGTCGCAACACCGTCACCGGAAAGCAGGTGGACGGCAAAGCTAGCATCAGCAACTCCCGCACCACGGACTACACGTGGGAGAACGTCCTCAAATACGAAGGTGTATTCGGGAAACACCGTATCGACGCCACCGGACTGTTCAGCGTGCAGGAGAAAAAAACAGTGAAATCGTCGCAGAGCGGCGACACTTTCGTAAACGACGATTCGAGTTTCTACCGGATGTCCGGTGCAGAGAATAACATTTCGATCTCCTCGAGTTATTCCCGGGAAACGATGGTATCGAGCATGTTGCGCGTGAATTACGCCTTCAACAATAAGTATCTAGTAACGCTGACCGGACGCGCCGACGGCGCTTCAGTGTTCGGCCGGAACAATAAGTGGGCTTTCTTCCCCTCGGCCGCAGTGGCCTGGCATCTGGGTGAGGAGAGTTTCGTCAAGGATAACGCCTCGTGGATCGATATGCTGAAAATCCGTCTTTCATACGGAGCCAACGGCAACAATGCCATCACCGTCGGAAGAACCCTCGATAGGCTCTATGCCACCAACGGTATCAAGTACATCTGGGGCGACGGCTCGAAGGCAGTCAATGCGGCCTACTTCCCCGGCGACGGCAAAGGTAACCCCAACCTGAGGTGGGAGACTACCTACACAACCAACCTCGGCATCGACTTTCAGTTCTTCGGCGGCCGCCTGGGCGGTGCTATCGACATGTACATCTCCAACACGAAAGACCTGCTGATGCTTCGCAACGTACCGATCATGAACGGTTACAGCAAGATCATGGACAACATCGGAGAGACGCAGAACAAGGGTATCGAACTCACGCTGAACTCGCAGAACATCCGCAAGAAGAATTTCACTTGGAACACCGACATCAGTTTCTCGCTCAACCGCGACAAAATCGTCGAACTGCGCGGCGACGGTCAGGACGACGTCAGCAACAAGTGGTTCATCGGCAAGCCGCTGCAGGTTTATTTCGACTACAATATGATCGGCCTCTGGCAGCAGGGCGATGAGTTCACCTTTACCGATGCCGAAGGAAAAGAGATCGCACATCAGACCGGAGCCGAGCCAGGTTCAGCCAAACTAGAGGATGTCAACGGTGACGGCGAAATCACCGAAAAAGACCGAAAGGTGATCGGAAGCAAGCAACCGAGCTTCACGCTGTCGATGGGCAACCGTTTATCCTACAAGGATTTCTACTTCTCGTTCCTGATCAACGGCGTATTCGGAAAATGGATGACGGACAATGTCGCCAACGTCGGTTCGTATTCGTTCGGTGCGGGTAACTACATTCACGGCGCCAAATACTGGACCCCCGAAACGCCCGACGCCGACTATGTTTCACCAGGGTACGAAAACAAATTCAGCCATGGTTTCTACAAGAAACTCAACTTCGTGCAGATCCGGAACATCACGCTGGGTTACCGCGTGAACCAACGATTCGTCCGGAAACTGGGATTGAGCGCCATCGATCTCAATGTCAGCGTCAACAACGTCTGCGCCTTCTCCAATATGCGTCAGATGCTGAACTATGACAACACCTGGTTCGCCTCTTACCCGACGGCGCGTTCCTATATGCTCGGAATTTCCTTAACCTTTTAATTGAGACCTAACCATGAAAATGAATCATTATATAAAATTGGGCGTCGCTTGTTCGATGGCAGCCCTTGCATCGGGATGCAGCAGTTTCCTGGAAGAAGATCTGAAAAGCGACCTGTCCCCGGAAAATACCTATACGAGTACGATGGGCTTCGAGGTCGGAAGTACCGGTCTCTATTCGATCGCCCGCGCAGAATATAACACCTGGGGCGAGAACGGCGCATTCATCCATAACGGCGCCTGCCCGTACGAGGCAATGCAGATCGCTACCGACATCGTCGATCAGAACGGGGCCAAGGACGGCTCGCTGACTCCCTTCGCCGACCTCACCCTGAACCCCTCCACGCAGTTCGTGGGAACCTACTGGACCTGGTCCTACAACCTGATCGCTTCGGCCAACGAATTGCTGGTCTTCTCCGAGAAGAACAAGAACTGGGATTATTCCACCGACAAGGTGCACTATCAGGCCGAGGCCCGCTTTTTCCGCGCTTATGCCTACCGGACGCTGATC
>CAVJPC010000221.1:0-2077 GCA_963651205.1 Bacteroidaceae bacterium | reverse complement strand
CTATAGCTATAATCGATCATCCGGATGGAGTATAGCAGGAAATGCACCTGTTACTTTGCAGGCTACTGCAACCTATCAGGCACAATATCCTGCTGCCTACGATGGCATACTTCAAAACCAGAATACGGCCGAGAATTATAGAAAAAGTAATAAGTTGGTCAGTGGTAGTGTGATATCGACCGATGGAACAGTCAGTTTTACCGGAGAAAACGCATTTAAACATGTCAATACGAAAATAACATTCAACTTTGAAGGGGAGAATACTCTTTCCGGGGCATTCACTAATACGTTGATTCAGGGTAAAGGTTTATATTCCGGCAAAGATCAAACAGAGAGTATTAGTCTTTTACGTCCGAATGACACCCAATATACTTGGTGTGGCATCATCTATCCTGCAGATGGTACATCATCAATAACAGACTTTGATAAGATAAACATTTCACTGACTTATCAAGGGGTGAATTATAAGGTAAGCCTGACATGTGCCAGAGAATCCGGTAAACATTATATCTACACGCTTACAATCCGCAATAAGTTGCTGATCATTAAGAGTAATACGATTGGCGGATGGCTGGATGGCGGTTCGGTGAATGGAGATTACAATGAAGGAACAATAAAATAGTACCAAGATGAATATAATAAGAAAAGTAAATATCCGAATGGCGGTAATTTGCAGCCTGTTGCTTGCCGGATGTTCTTCAGAAGAACCTATCCGTGTCGATGGAGGAGGAGTCCCTTTGAATGTACAGGCTTCTATTACTCCTCATACACGTGCATCATTAGGGGCTGTCGCCTACGAGAAATCATCGTTTGAGAATGATGATCAAATCAATATTAATGTGACAAGCGCCACTGGAACAAACTATAAATATAAATATATTTCGGCAGAAGATAAATGGTCGCCTGTAACCGCTACAGATACCATAAAAGTTACTGGAAATACGCAATTTGATGCGACATATCCTGTCAACTTTACTTCTATAGAAGCAGATCAGAGGCAAGCCGGAAATTATTTAAAGAGCAATAAGTTAATAGCGACTAAGACATCTGATGCGAATCTGGTCAGCTTTGCGTTTACTCCTGCTCATGCAAAGATTACTTTGGTAATTACATACAAAGACGATGGAGTATATACCGGTAATAGCGCAAAACTAACTGGTAATTATTTAACCGGATCTTCGAGTTCTAGTGACATAACCCTTCTTCCACTAACGGAATCAGGGAAAACACATACTTATGTCGGTATTGTTTATCCGGGAACAAAAACGGAGTATAAGATTGTTGTTAATGAAACTAAGGGTGCTACAACAGCTTCTGCAACAACTTCAGAACACACTCATAAGGTCGTAAATCAAGAGCTGAAACCCGGCTATAATTACACCTACAACTTTTCATCGAACAATAATCTGATCCTTAATCAGGTTACCATCACTGCGTTTAATAAACAAACTGAAACAGAAGTAAACGATGCAACTTAAAAATAATAGAATAACATGGCAAAACATTTAATCTTATACAGTTTTATGTATCTGGCAGTATATACCGGATGTACAGATAATTTATCTGAAAAAGAAGAAAGCAATATTCTTCGTTTGCAGGCTGTTGAACTGGCGGATAGTAATACTAAATCTGCTGTCACCTCAATTAGTGAAGTAAACGTGTATGCCCGGAAAAAGGATGCGAGTAGTGTATATAGCGACTATTATAGCAGTGCCGATGTTGGTAAAGTAACACAAACACGGTTTAGTAATGAAACCGGTAGTTGGATGTCGGCAAATGGTATAGACATAAAAGCAGAGACAGCCTATTTGCAGGCTTGTTATCCGGCTACTGAAGGTAGTACAATCACTTATGATAATGGCGTATTGAAAACTCCGGTCAGTATCTTATCGGAAATTAAGTTCAATGATCCGGAGGATAAACAGAATGACTATTTGTATTCTGCTGAAGCATCCGCTACAACAAGCAGTCGTTCAATTACACTGACAATGTATCATGCCTTGGCACATGTTAGTTTTCGTATTGCCAAGTCAAATAGTGTGGCTGAATCAATGACACTTAAACGGATCGATATTGT
>CAVJPC010000220.1:0-37151 GCA_963651205.1 Bacteroidaceae bacterium | reverse complement strand
AGAGCATCTGCCTTACAAGCAGAGGGTCGGCGGTTCGAATCCGTCAACGCCCACCGAAGAAAGAAATTAAATATTGCACGAGAAAGCACTATCGGGCGTTTAGCTCAGCTGGTTCAGAGCATCTGCCTTACAAGCAGAGGGTCGGCGGTTCGAATCCGTCAACGCCCACCGAAGAAAGAAGCCTTGCACACAATGATGCAAGGCTTTTTTGTATCTGTAAGTTCCATGTTAGTAAGTATCGTTATGAAAACATTACTGCTTGTCGATAACCAGGATATTACCCGCGAAGGCATGAAAGCCGTAGCCCTCCGGGTGGGAGGGCTTTCTGTCCCTAAGGAAGCCGGTAGTCAGAAGGAACTCACGCAATTACTCATCATTCATCCTGATGCCATCGTTATATTGGATTATACGTTGCTGGATATTTCCGCCGACTATCTGCTTATTTTACAAGAAAGGTTCAAGGAGGCTCATTTTATGTTGTTCAGTGACAGTTTGAGCGAAGACTTTATCCGGCGTATGGTTTTCAGCGGCGGCACTTCTTTCAGTGTGGTGATGAAGGATGCGCCGATGGCAGAAATAGAGGAGGGGCTGCGGAAAGCCAAACAGCACATACCTTATGTTTGTACCCGCATTGCCTGGCAATTGCAACATAAAGAAGAAAAGAGAGATGAACAGGTTTCACCGCTTACGGCAACCGAACGTGAAATCTTGAAACTGATGGCATTGGGTAAGACAACGAAAGAAATTGCGGCCGAGCGTTTCCTCAGTGTGTACACGGTAATGACTCACCGCAAAAATATCTTTCGCAAACTGGAGGTGAACAATGTGCACGAAGCGACAAAATATGCCCTACGTGCAGGGATTGTGGATGCGGTGGAATACTATATTTAATGCTTGGCGTCAAAACGGGTATCAGGATTTGTAATCCGTTCATTCTTCTTGAATGTACTATCAATTGGGTAGCTATCACACACATATATTTTGCCAATGCGAGCACATAGTCTATTTTTTCCTTCACTTCACTGGTCTGGGCAATATGAAATTCCTTGAAGTAAGTTTTGAATACTTTTATTTTTCTAATCGTTTCTATTCTGTTGCTTTTGATGTTGCAAAGTTAACTAATCGATCAACTCATGCAATGCGTTTATGAAATTATTTCCCCTTATTTCCTGTTTTATTCCAATCTGTCGAAGAACGATGTTCTTTTAGCTGTCCAGCTGCAAGTTTGTATCCGGGTAGGTCGTTTCCCGTATCCGGGCAACTGCAAGTTTGTATCCGGGCAGCTGTAAGTTTGTATCCGGGCAGCTGTAGGAATGCAGCCGGACAGGTACAACTTTGCAGCCGGGCGGTTGCGGGGACGGCCCTTGTTACCCAAAGGAGGCCTCGTCCTGATTGCCGTCTTCTTCAGAGGAGATGACGTTGTTTGCGTCTGTAACTTCAGTGCCGCAGCGTCCTTTGGCCAGCTTGTCCACTCAGGCGTAGGTGGCTTTTTCGACATATCTACTTTCACCGCTATCTTTAATGTATTTTGTGGAATGTGTTCCGCAAAACGAGTGTATAACGTGAACTTGATTGAAAATATGGAGATAGTTCCAAAAGCTTTTCTGATGTTCTTTTCAAGATATCTTTTTTACGATACGTGCCGGATTGCCTGCCACGATTGTCATTGCAGGAACATCTTTGGTCACTATACTGCCTGCTCCGACTATGGCTCCATAGCCAATCTTTACGCCCGGCAATATGGTGGCGTTGATGCCAATCCATACTTTGTCTTCAATCACAATCGGACATCCGTATGTTGCACTGCGGTTCTCCGGGTCCGGGTCATGGTTAATTGTAATCAGATTGACTTTGGGCCCTATAAACACTCCATTGCCAATTGTGATGCCGCCTCGCCCGAAGAATGTGCATCCCTGTTGGATAAAGCATCCTTTGCCGATATGTACGGGCTTGCCGTAGTCTATATAGAGAGGAGGAAGGACAGTGGTACTTTCGTCCAACTCTTTGTCAAGGATGTGCTTCATGTATTCATGGACCTCTTCGGGTGTATGGTAACCCGTATTCATCTCTGTCGCTGTACGCATGGTGGCAAAAATCTCTTTTATCAGTTCCTCATAACCCTGTTCATTGGGTGAAACCAGCTCTCCGCTCAAGTCTTTTGCAAAAATATCATTCATAATTGATTTGTTTTTAATATTCTGGGGCAAAGTTACGGGAAGTATTTTGCAAGAGCTTTGTTATGTGGCTCAAAGTCTTTTGTTCAGAGGCCCACTTATAAAAAAGAGATTGTCAAAACCGGTTTTTGTCATCATTTAGCCGTTTCAGGCAGATTCAATCCCATAGCCGTCCAGCTAAGTTTCTTAGCGTTAAAATAGGACTGCGATTCATAGTCGTTGGTAACTTCATCCCTATTTTTCTTAGTTTGACGGCTATGAGATTCAATCCGCCCGAAACAGTGAATGGTTAAATAGTAACTGCCGGCTTTTGACATAACTCCTATATAATATAGTACCGGATGAATGTTATCCATTTCCGGTGGGAGTTACTCCATAAGCTTCTTTATAAATCTTCGAGAAGTGAGAAAGGTTCTTGAATCCTACTTCAAAGCAAATCTCTGAAACCTTGCGTCCCCCTGTCCATATCAGTTCGTGTGCAGCTTCTAGGCGGCGTTGTATCAGCCATTTCCGCGGAGAAAGTTCGCTGTATTGCTTGAAATCCCGCTTGAATGAAGAAAGACTTCGTCCTGTATAGTTGGCAATCTCTTCCATTGAAAGGTCATTCTTATAGTTCTGCTCCAGAAACTCCAGAATATCAATCTTCCAGGGATTGGCGAAATCAAAAATGGAAGCATAAAGACTTTTGTCAGTGTTAAGCAGCACATAGATACCTTCGATCATTTTCAATTGGAGCAATTCATCTGTCGGCTGAATGCCGGAGTCGAAATAAGGTGTCATGGACTGGAACAGGCTTACAATGTCCGGTCGGTTGGACGGCAATTGGTAAACACTTGTTGGGGTGCGTTTCGCTTCCTTGGGTATCGTACTCTTGTCTAACTTGTTGTAGAAATCGCGAAGAAATTTGGTGGTAAACATCAGGAAAACAGCCTTGAACTGTTCGCCGTTTCGGGCCTGTTTCGTCATCTGTACGCTGTAGTCCTTGCGGATGAAAGCACAGTCACCTTTATGCAGACGCGTAATTTTGCCCCTTTCGTTTATTTCCAGTTCACCTGAACACAGGTAAACCAGTACATGAGAGTGGTTTCGATGCAGGCAGCTCATTCCATCGTTGAAATACATTGCCAGAAATACGTCCGAATAGCGCAAAGTATTCATTCCATCGGTCATTTTTTTATTTGTTTGATTGTGCTCCAAAATAATTTCTTTTGCAAAGATACACTATTTGTTGTATGATATGCCCTTTCGGCCTCGCACATTACCAGATGCAGTGATGTTTTGTCGTTTAAGGACACAAAACTCAAGCTGACGATATGTTCGCCATGTACATGGATGATAAACATAACTGGAAGTGGGTAGGGACTAACAATGGGCTTTATGTCTTTCATCCGGATTCATTGATTGTGTCACCCGATTATTGTTATCCTGTGATTTCCCCACTTCCTACACAAATCTCTGCCTCCCTGTCATACAGCACTCCGAACTGTCCGGGTGCTATCCCTTGCAAGGGTTCGTGGCTATGGATTCGGAACAAGTTATCTTCCCGTGTCAACGTCCCTTTCATGAAAGGTTCCGTATGGCGGATCTTGAATGAAATCTCTACCGGTGAAGCTCCTTTCCATAAATCATCCGTAATGAAATGGAAATCCCGTAGGGCGAACTCCGTTCCATATTGTTGTTCCGTATCGTAACCGTGGGAAACGTAGATAATGTTTTCATCTATATCCTTGCGGATGACAAACCAAGGCCCTCCACTCAGGCCCAAACCTTTGCGCTGGCCGATGGTATGGAACCAGTAACCTTTGTGCGTACCGATACGTTTTCCAGTTTCCAGTTCGATAATGGCACCTTCTTTTTCGCCCAAGAAGCGGCGCAGGAAATCATTATAATTGATTTTCCCCAAGAAACAGATGCCTTGGCTGTCCTTGCGGCGCGCACTGGGCAGTTTGGCACGAAGGGCGATGTCCCTCACTTCCTCTTTCATCAGTCCGCCCAGGGGGAAGAGGAGTTTGGAAACTTGCAGATAATCTATCTGTGCCAGAAAGTCGGTCTGGTCCTTTATCGGGTCTTGGGCAGTGCCTAGCCATGTCTTTCCATCTTTTTCAAGGATACTGGCATAATGCCCGGTAGCGGTCTTGTCATACAAATGCCCTGCCTCCTGCTCGAAGCAACCGAATTTGATGAGTTTGTTGCACATCACGTCCGGGTTGGGCGTAAGGCCGCGTTTCACTTTATCAATGGCATAGGCCACCACATTGTCCCAGTATTGTCGGTGCAGGTCAATGATGTTTAGTTTCAGACCGTACTTGCGGGCAGTGGCGGTACATAGTTCAATATCCTCTTCTGCTGTGCAGGTAAGGTCTTCATCACCGTCCATACCGATTTTTATATAAAAAAGGTCCGGTTTGTATCCTTGTTCGCAAAGAAGGTGTACGACAACTGCGCTGTCTACACCTCCTGAAAGTAATGCAGCTATATTCATCCTAAATTTGAATTATTTGTGGCATCGGCCATGTTATAGCGGATATTCCTCAAAAGCATAAAGTACGGTAGACAAATATCGTTCTCCTGTATCCGGTAAGAGTACTACAATCTGTTTCCCTTCATTTTCCGGCAATTGGGCCAGTTCCAAAGCGGCATAGGCTGCTGCTCCCGAAGATATTCCGACCAATAATCCTTCTGTCAGAGAGAGTTCGCGTCCCGTGCGGATGGCGTCATCATCTTTCACCCGGATTATTTGGTCTACTAACTGTCCGTTGTAGGTATGGGGCACAAACCCTGCTCCGATACCCTGTATCTTGTGCAGCCCCGGTTTTCCACCCGAAAGGACGGGTGAGCTATCCGGTTCGACAGCTACAATCTGTATATGGGGATTCTGTTTTTTCAGTCCTTCCGCCACTCCGCTCAAGGTGCCTCCTGTGCCGACTCCGGCTACAAAGATATCCACCTTTCCGTCCGTGTCATTCCAAATTTCCTGTGCGGTGGTACGCACATGGGCGGCGGGATTTGCCGGATTCTCAAATTGTCCCAGAATGACTGCTCCCGGAGTTTGGGCACGCAGCTCTTCTGCTTTTTCTATGGCTCCTTTCATGCCTTTGGCACCTTCGGTCAGTATCAGTTGCGCACCCATGGCTTTCAACAGATTCTGTCTTTCCTTGCTCATGGTTTCGGGCATGGTCAGTATGGCTTTGTAACCTTTTACGCTGGCAACCCACGCCAATCCTACGCCGGTGTTTCCGCTGGTGGGTTCAATGATAACCGCTCCGGGTTTCAGGATGCCTTTTGCTTCCGCATCTTCTATCATTGCCAGGGCAATGCGGTCTTTTACGCTTCCGCCGGGATTGAAATATTCCAGTTTGGCAATTACTTGTGCTTTCGCGCCGTGTTTGCTGCTGAGGCGTGACAGTTCCAGCAGGGGAGTACCCCCGATGAGTTCAGTCAATTGTTTTTTTATTCTTGCCATAATCTTTTCATTTAGTGGGTTATAGTTTTATAATGCAAAGATAGGGGAAGATGTTCAGTGAGGAAATACCCTATTTAGGGTATATTTTATAGTGCTGTCTCTTGAATTATTATGTACCTTTGTCCAAAATTAACCAATCTAATCTATTATGATACGATCACGAATTTCTATTTTCATGGCAATACTTTGTTGCTTGTTTGCACTGGCTGCCTGTGCGCCGCAAAAAGAGTCAAAGAAGACGCTGACTGTCCTTTCCTGGAATGTATGGCATGGCGGTCATTCAAAAACTTATCCCGGAAAAGGATGCGAGGGTACCATCGGCATCCTGAAAAAAAGTAATGCAGATGTTATATTAATGGTTGAAACCTATGGAGCCGCCCCGATGGTGGCCGATTCGCTGGGCTATCAGTATAATCTGATCTCTGATAATCTTTGCATTTATAGTCGCTATCCCATTACCGGGAAATATGCTTTTCCTGATAGCATCAGCACCTTTAATTTCGGTGGTGTAATGATAGATGTGGACGGGACACCTGTCCGTCTTTTTGATACCTGGTTGCATTATCTGCCCGATATGCGCCTGGCACCCACAGATAAATCCGAAGAAGACATCTTGGCTTGGGAGAGGGAAGGAACCCGTGAGAAGGAAATACACAAGATTCTGACTGTCCTACGACCCATGCTGACCCAGGCTGACAGCATTCCGGTCATCATGGGAGGTGATTTCAATGTACACTCTCATCTGGACTGGACGGAAGCTACCCGTGACTTGTATAATCATGGGGGAGCGGTGGTGAACTGGCCTGTTTCTACAGCCATGCAGAAGGCAGGATTCAAGGATAGTTTTCGCGAGATGAATCCCGATCCGGCAACGCATTTGGGAGTAACATGGCTGACAGATGCCGACTCGTTGGAAACCGAACGCCGCATGGACCGTATTGATTTCATTTATTATCAAGGAAAAACAATTCAGGTAATAGAATCTGAATGCTATGATAACAGCCTGGGCAAGATTTTTTCTTTCAAAGGAGAAGACTTCTTCTATCCCTCGGATCATGGCTTTGTTCTCTCGAAATTCGAACTTAAATAAACCCCAATTAAACAAATATCAATGAAAAAGACTTTCTTATTATCGTGCTTTATGGTAGCTGCGCTGCCGGTTATGGCTGCTTATACAGGCCATGTATATATAGATAAAAACAATAACGGCCTGTTTGATAAAGGCGAAAAACCAATGGCGGGAGTGAAAGTGTCCGATGGCCTGAATGTGGTGGAAACGGCTGCCGACGGCAGTTTTACCTTACCCGGCCATGATCGCGAACGCTTTATTTTCATCACTACTCCTTCGGGCTACAAAACCTTCAACCGCCATTATCATAAGATTGAAGGCAGGCAGGACGGTTATGATTTCGGATTGATGCCCTATGACGGACGGATTCGTAAAGATGGCTCTCACAAGTATATCCATATAGCCGATACAGAAATATTTAATACGGAAAACCATGAGGACTGGGTGAACAATGTCCGTGACTATGCGGCGAATGAACAAGCGGCTTTCATCATCCATACCGGAGATATCTGTTACGAAAAGGGCCTGAAAGCTCATATCAAACTGATGAATACCGAAAACATGGATTGTCCTGTTTTTTATTGCATCGGAAATCATGATTTGGTAAAAGGAAAATATGGCGAAGAGGTGTTTGAAAACAATTACGGTCCTGTATATTACTCCTTCGATGCGGGTAATGTGCACTACATTGTCACCCCGATGCCCGGTGGAGATCATGCTCCCGGTTATACTTCCGATGACGTTTGCCGTTGGCTGAAAAATGACTTGGCACATATCCGTCCCGGAACTCCGATTATGGTTTTCAACCATGATTTGCTGACCTATGAGGATACCTTCATCTTTAAAAGCAAGAATGCCGGAAGCATTAACCTGAATGAACATAACCTGAAAGCATGGGTATATGGACACTGGCATATTAATTATATGAAGAAGCAGGGAGATGTTTACAGCATTTGCACCTCTTCACTGGATAAAGGAGGCATAGACCATTCCACCACCGCTTTCCGTGTGATGCACGTAGACCGTAAGGGAGATTTCACTTCCGAACTCCGCTATACGTATCTTGACAAGAACATCTGCGTTGCTTCACCTGCCGGAGTGATGGCATCAGGCACTCTTCCGGTGGCAGTCAATGTCTATTCTTCCGTATCACCGGTAAAAGAAGTGGTCTATACCTGTCTGGCCGATGGAAAACCCGTGGTGAAGAACAAGAAACTGCTCCAAACCACTGACTGGTCCTGGAACGGAGAACTCCCTTTGCCGGATAAATACCTGGGCAAAGAAATGACTTTGCAGGTAAAAGCCTGTTTTAATAACGGAGAGGTGGCCGAAACAGAAAGCAACTTTACTTGCCAGCCTGAAAAGGCAACCCCCGTATTTACCACCAATTGGGAGAATCTGCTCGGGAATGCTGTGCACTCAGCCCCCGTTTCCACCCCGTTGAATTTGCCTTTGCAATTAGCTTGGACCAGCAATGTGGGAGCCAATCTCTATATGACTTCCCCGCTGATACACCGTGGAAAAATAGTTGTTGCTTCTGTAGATGAGGATTTGAGAGGTGCGGGCCATGTATATGCTTTGGACGGGAAGGACGGTACAATCCTTTGGAGTTATCCTGTCCGTAATTCCATCAAAAATACCATTGCCATTGATCAGAATATCGTATTTGCCCAGGATGCCCAAGGATTTTTGTATGCCATTGATGTGGAGACAGGAAAGTTATGTTGGGAGAAACAATTGCCCGTAAATGGCTTGCCGGCCCTTATCGATGGTCTGGTGGCTGATGAAGGAGTGGTTTATGCGGGTACCGGTAAAGGCTTGTGTGCTTTCGAGGTCAAGACAGGGAACCGGATTTGGAAGAATGAAGAGTGGGGACAGGGTGAAGGAACGACCAGTACGCTGACTTTGGGTAATAACCTGCTGGTTGCCGGTGCGCAATGGAATGCTCTTTACTGTAATGATGCCCAAACAGGCAAGAAGCTTTGGGCGGCCAGTGAAAACGGCTTGCGTAACCGCGGTGCATCTCCTGCCATGCATGGCGCCTTGTTGTACCTTATTTCGGATAAATCTTTCTTTATACTGGAGGCTGCTACCGGAAAAGTGATCGTCCGCAAACCTTTGCCTTATAATGTGGATGTTACTTCCACTCCGTTACTCACTGATAAGGAGATTATCTTCGGTTCGGCGCAGAAGGGGCTGATAGCTCTGGATAGTGAAACTCTGGAAGAAAAATGGACTTGTCCTGTTGGCAATGCTCTGGTCTATACCTGCCCTTATAGCCGCAAGCCTTCTGCCACTATTGAAACCAGTCCCGTGCTGGCCGGCGATACGGTTTATGTAGCCGCTTCGGACGGCACCGTGTACGGAATCAACAAGGAAGATGGAAAGGTGGTATGGAAATATGCTACAGGAGCCCCGATTTTCGGGTCGGTAGCCCTGTCGGGAAATGCGTTGGTCGTTTCTGATTTCGGGGGAAATGTTTATTTGTTCTGTAAGTAGAGGTAAGCTGTAAGCTAGTTAAATAACCATAAACTCTGCCCGGAAATACTTCCGGGCAGAATCATTACTGTACCTTTGTTCCCCAATAAATAGATACAGGCCGTGAGGCCCAACTTAATTATTTCACATGACATTTAAAGAACTAGATCTTATAGAGCCTATTTTGAAGGCTTTGCAACAAACCGGCTATACCACGCCGACCCCCATTCAGGAACAAGCAATTCCTGTATTATTAAAAGGTAAAGATTTGCTGGGATGCGCCCAGACAGGAACAGGAAAAACAGCAGCTTTTGCTATCCCCCTCATACAACGGCTTTATCAATCGGACCATAAGAAAGGTATCAAGGCATTGATACTTACCCCGACACGTGAACTTGCCATACAGATAGGCGAGAGTTTTGACCAGTATGCCCGATATACCGGAGTGAAGCATACCGTCATTTTCGGCGGCGTACCTCAAAATCCGCAAGTGGAAGCACTGAGACGAGGGGTACAGGTATTGATTGCCACTCCCGGACGTTTGCTTGATTTGCAGTCGCAAGGCTTCATTTCATTGAAAGGTCTGGATTATTTTGTGTTGGATGAGGCAGACCGTATGCTCGATATGGGTTTCATACACGATATCAAGAAAGTATTGAAACTGATTCCTGCCCGTCGGCAGACTTTATTCTTCTCGGCTACCATGCCTCCCGAAATAGAGAAACTGGCGGATTCCATACTCACCGAACCGGAGAAAGTGGAAGTGACTCCTGTTTCATCTACCGTTGATACCATTCAGCAAAGTGTATATTTTGTGGAAAAGAAGGAGAAGAAAGACTTGCTGCTGCATCTCTTGAAGAATCCGGAGATAGAGTCGGTACTGATTTTTACCCGTACCAAGCATGGAGCGGATAAATTGGCAAAGATTCTGAACAAGAACGGGATAACGGCGGAGGCCATTCACGGCAACAAGTCGCAGAATGCACGCCAAAGGGCATTGACAGGTTTTAAAGCGCACATCCTGCGGGTGCTGATTGCCACGGATATTGCTGCAAGAGGCATTGATGTGAACCAGCTTTCACACGTAATCAATTATGAATTGCCTAATATTCCCGAAACGTATGTGCACCGCATTGGTCGTACCGGAAGAGCCGGTCACGAGGGAGTTGCCATCTCCTTTTGCGAATCAGAGGAGCTGCCTTATCTAAAGGATATTCAAAAACTGATAGGACTACAGATTCCGGTCGTAGAAGATCATCCCTGGGTAACCGCAGAAGGGGTGAAAGCACAGACCGAGAAGACTGAAGAATTGAAAGAAAAAGCGAAAGCAAATAAGGAATACCGGGGCAGCAAAAGCAATGGTGACTATTGGCGCCGGAAGAAACAGGTTCAGGGCAAGCAGGGACAGGCCAAGCAGAATCCGGATAGAAAGGCTTCGGGCAATAAAGCTGGGAAATAATTCGTTTGGGTTTTATTACAAAGCAGCTTATATATATTATCATCTGCTTGGAATAAACTCAGAATCCGGAAATCTCCGGATAAGCAGAACGCCAATAAAAAAAGAAAATGTGTCAAAAGTCTCGTCGGAGGTACTTTTGACACATTTCTTGTATGCGCCATATTACTTTTTGAGGCGGGCGATTAAAACATAATTGTTATCTTCTTCGTTAATAGTCCCTTGCAGATCTGTCAGTTTCTTCCGCATTTCGTCGGATAGATCTTTGTTCTTCAATGCCTTTTCAATATCAGCCAGCAATACCCCCGGTTCCATGTTCCGGATGAAATAGCCTTTGGAAAAAGCATAACTGGGATAACCGATTTCCAAATTGCCGAAATAGTCATTATACATTTTCATGTAAGCTCCTTTTCCAGTTTTCTTGTCTATGATATAGTGGAAGGTTTCTCCGGGTGTCATTGTGGTTCCATGTTCATGCTGTTCTACTACCGGAGGTCCGGAGAAGTTTCCTACAAAATGATGGGGCCATTCGCAATATCCATGCCAAGGCACGGGATCGGCAGCTTTATGGTGAAAAGTAAAGACAGGTTGCAACCGGTTATTGGTCATGTCATACTGATAAAGAGAGTCTGCCCGTGTGGGGTCCATGCAGTATAAGCTGAAGTCGGACACATTCTCCATGTTGGAGTAACAGCATATCTCGGTATTGAAGTTAGGTGTAACAGCCAGATGTCCGGGAGCTATTTCACCGAGATGCTTTCCGGTCATATCCTGTGTCCATACAAATGCCGGTAATTGAGGCCAGGGCAATGAGAAAACAGTAATTGTCCCCTTGGCTGCATCGACTTTGATCTTTGCCTTCGGGCAGCGGACACCCAGCGGAATGGGTTCCAACGCTTTTCCTTGCATATCAAACACCAGTAACCTGTCACTTTGCCAGGGCATGAGGTAGATGCGTTGGTTCAGCTCATCTATCTGTGCGTCATACACGGTGCGGTATTCTCCCGGCCCTTCTCCCACTGCACCTACATCGCCGATATAGACTCCTTTTCTATCAAACAGTTTGAATGCTTTGGGGGGATATCCGCTGTGGGCCAGGATATAATGGTCGGAAACAGTTATTTCAGTTGCCCCCACCAAAGCCTCTTCCCGATTATCCAGTTTGATGATTTCTATTTCTCCTGCAAAATAGCTGAGAGGAAAGCGGACAGTATCTGTCAGTAATGTTTCCTCAGCTGACAGTATTTTGTCGTTCCCTGTTTGTACGTACTGTCCCACTACGGGACAACCGGCTAAAAAATCACTTTCTTCCGTCGAAGAGTCCTTACTCCCTGACTTGCAGGAAATGGCTGTCATAATAATGAGCAAGCCGGATAATACCTTTGTTTCCCTTTTCATCTTTGTTAGTATTAAATTGGTTTGATACAAATAAACTAATTTAATCCGTTAAAAACAGGATTATTACTAATTATTCGTAGTCGTATTTACACTTTGTTCCGTTTTATACTTTGGGGAATGTTATTTGAAAAATGATCATAATAACAAAGCCGGTTACCGGGAATAAATTCTTTCAGTAACCGGCTCTTTATATATCTTACTTCTTATTTCACACTTGCAAATAACACGGTATTGTCTTCATTCATTGTATAAACGCTCTTTTCCATCTTCCTGTCAAAAGCCTTGCTTTCAGAGTTCCAGCGTGCATAGTTTACCACCACTTCATTGGTATTGTATTCTACGTTCAGTTTGAAATAAGGAATCCAGGTTTCGCTTGAGCTGTCCCATCTGGAAGCTGTTTTGCTTGTCACTCTGTTCTCGCCGTCGTAGGTGAATGTGTAACGAAGATGACGGAACAAATACCCTTCTTCATTCCTGAAGATTGTTTTAGCGGTCACCAGATTGCCATTCATTTCATCATTCTGAACGAAGTTGGCCGGATTGCCTGCACTTGCAGAGAAGTTCATTACACTTGCCATTACCACTGCTACCATTACCACTGCCTTAAGAATTACATTTGTCTTCATAATCGTTATTTTTTATTGTTATTATTTACTTTGATTTTGAAGCTGTCTTTTTGTTGACCGCCTTCACTGATATATAGTCAATTAGCGTGCCATCTGTTTAATGTGTTGATAATCAGTGATAAATTGCTTTTTCCTATTGTCCGTTTTCGAACAACTGTTCGCAGAAAGCGGACAATGCTTGTCTCTTCCGTCTACTTTCTCCATATACTTAAGGTCTTTTATTAGGGAAGTTAACCCTTTTCCCTTGTATGACTAACCCTTTTTGATAGTATACCTTCTATCTCCATAGTACTTTGGAGTTATCTCTCAACTGTTTGGAGTTAACTCCAAGCTGCTTGGAGATAACTCCAAAAGGCTGAGAAATGAGAGGTGAAAGGAAGAAAGACCTTAGTAATAAGGAAGAAAAGAGGTAGCCATAAGGTCAAAAGGATTTATACTCTGTACGAAATCATTTTGTGTAATAATGATGTGGAAATGAGTGTGGATCTCATCCAATATAGGAGGTATCAAAAAGCCAAAGTAACTATTGAATCGCTCACTGTAGGGGCAGGGTTTGCCTGCCCGAATACATCCACTCATACACTTTTCGGACTATTATCGGGCGGGCAAACCCCGCCCCTACGGTGTGGGAAACGCCATTTACCTGCTTGGCCTGGCGGCTATGAGGATGAGGTTCTGAACCTACCTCTACAGGATATATTTATTCTAAATCTTCAATGATCTTCTTTACATCTACAGGCTGCAAGCGGCCATATACTTTTTCACCGATCATTACCACGGGCGCCAGACCACAGGCACCTACACACCGCAGACAATCCAGCGAGAATTTCCCATCGGGAGTGGTTTCTCCTACCTCTATTCCCAATACCCGTTTAAATTCTTCCAATAATTTTTCGGAACCGCGTACATAGCAGGCGGTTCCCATGCATACGGAGATGGGATGCTTCCCTTTGGGAGTCATGGTAAAGAATGTATAGAAAGTAACCACACCATAGACTTTGGAAACGGGAATATTCAGTTTACGGGCAATGATACGCTGAGTCTCTTCGGGCAGATAACCTTGTAAATGCTGGGCTTCATGCAGGATATTGATCAGTTCTCCCGGATGGTTTCCATGCTTGTCACAAATCGCTTTGATCTGTTCTGCTACCTCGCAGGCTAATTTTATATCAGACATCATTTTCTTCGTTTTAAAGGTTAGTCAATAGATTTGTTAAAGTAATGCGTATGCAGTAACTTTTCGGATTTCTCGCTCAGAGGCTTGCCCAGATATTCTTCGTACAATGTTTTGATATACGGATTATCATGGGACTTGCGCAACGGCTTGTTGGCATCTTCCCGGTAAAGGGCATTGGCACGGGCATAAAGCACTTCTGAGTTTCCATGATGGAGAGGCTGACCGCCACCACCGATGCAACCGCCCGGACATGCCATAATTTCAATGACGTGGTATTCATTATGACCGTTGCGCAAGTCTTCCAATAAATGGCGTGCATTGCCCAATCCGTGGGCGATGCCTACTTTCAGCTCAAAACCGTTCAAGTCTATCGTGGCACGGCGGACACCGCTCAGGCCGCGTACCTGTTCGAAGTTGACATTCTGAAGCGGCTTGCCTGTATAGATTTCGTAAACGGAGCGAAGGGCGGCCTCCATGACTCCACCTGTGGTTCCAAAGATTACTCCGGCTCCCGTAGAGGCTCCCATAGGCGTATCGAACTCCGCGTCGGGCAACAAAGTGAAACCGATGTTGGCACGTTTGATGAGGCGGGCCAGCTCACGGGTGGAAATGGAGTAGTCTACATCCGGATTGCCGTTGCTCTTAAATTCCTCACGGTCACATTCGTATTTCTTGGCCAGACAGGGCATAATGGAAACGACCACCAGTTTCTCGCGGGGGATGCCCATTTTTTCCGCCCAGTAGGTTTTGGCAATGGAACCGAACATTTGTTGCGGAGAACGGGCGGTAGAAGGAATATCCAGCATATCGGGGAAATGATGCTCAAAGAAGTTTACCCATGCCGGGCAACAGGAGGTGAGGATGGGCAGTCGCACTGACTGGTCACCGTTCAGGTAGCGGGTAAGCCGGTTCAGTATTTCAGAGCCTTCCTCCATGATGGTGAGGTCGGCGGCAAAGTCCGTATCGAAAACATGGTCGAAGCCCAGTTCGCGCAGGGCATACACCATTTTTCCTGTGACCAGACTGCCGGCTGGAAGTCCGAATTCTTCGCCTAGGGCGGCACGTACCGCAGGGGCCGTCTGGACGATGACTACTTTATTGGGGTCGGAAAGGTCGTCCAGTAGCCGGTTGGTATGGTCGCGTTCGGTCAGGGCGCCTACGGGGCATACGGCCACGCACTGGCCGCAGTAGGTGCATTCACTGTCGGTCATCATCTTGTCAAAGGCAGGGGCGATGGTGGTGTTGAATCCCCGGCGGATAGCTCCCAGAGCCCCTACGGTCTGTACATCGTTGCACACGCTTTCGCAACGGCGGCAAAAGATGCACTTGTCCATGTTGCGGACAATGGAGGAGGTGATTTCCCGTTTCCGGGGAGACAGTTCGCCACCGTTGAAAGGCATTTCACGGATGTTGAAGCGTAGAGCCAGGTTTTGCAGTTCGCAGTTTCCGCACTTGGGACAGGTGAGGCAGTCGTTGGGGTGATCGGAAAGAATCAGTTCTGCTACTATCTTGCGTGCGTTCATTACGCGCAGGGTGCTGGTGCGGACTATCATGCCTTCTGTGCACCGGGTGGCACAGGCGGGAGCCAGGTTTTTCCGGCCTTCCACCTCTACTACGCAGATGCGGCAGGAGGCGGGGTTGTTCTTTATACAGGTGCCTTTCAGGTCGATGTGGCAGAGGGTAGGGATATTGATACCTATTTTACGGGCGGCTTCCAGAATGGTGGTTCCGGCGGCCACGGTGATAAAATGGTGGTCTATTTGCAGGGTTATTTGTTTTTCTTCCATCAGATATGAGTTATTTTCAGTTTGTTGATATAAGCCGGGGGCTGTACTTTCTTCTTGATATATTCTTTCTACACATTTCATTTAACATTTCCGGCAACACTGTCATTTCGCTAGTAGGGGCAGATTGAATCTGCCCGATAGCACTCCGGAGAATGTGTTTTTGGGCGCATTCGGGCGGATTCAATCCGCCCCTACAGTAGATGCTATCTTTACATTGACGGCTATAATGAGCCGGTGACTAGCATACGTTAATGGCCTTGAACTTACAACGTGCCATGCACATGCCGCATTTTATGCACTTGCCGGGGTCAATCACATGAGGCTTGCGTACATCTCCCATAATGGCATCGGCCGGACAGTGTTTGAAGCACAAGTGGCATCCGATACAGATTTCGGGATTGATGGTATAGGTGAGCAGTGCCTTGCATTGTTTGGAACGGCAAGTCTTGTCTTTTACGTGTTCCAGGTATTCGTCATGGAAGTTGTCCAACGTAGAGAGCACCGGATTGGGGGAGGTCTGTCCCAATCCGCACAGTGCGGTGTCTTTGATTACCCGTCCCAGGGTAGAAAGCGTTTCCAGGTCTTTTTCCGTGCCCCGTCCTTCGGTAATCTTGTTCAGCAATTCCAGCAGACGCTTGTTGCCTATGCGGCAAGGGGTACATTTCCCGCAAGACTCTTCTACCGTGAAATCCAGATAGAAACGGGCCACTGACACCATACAGTCATCCTCGTCCATGACAATCATGCCACCTGATCCCATCATGGAACCTGCTGCCAGCAGGTTGTCAAAGTCAATCGGGGTATCCAGATGCTTTTCCGTCAGGCAACCGCCCGAAGGGCCTCCGGTCTGTACGGCTTTAAACTTCTTTCCCCCCTTTATGCCGCCCCCTATCTCGTAGATGACTTCGCGCAGGGTGGTACCCATCGGTACTTCAATCAATCCTACATTATTGATCTTTCCTGCCAGTGCAAATACTTTCGTTCCTTTCGAGCGTTCCGTACCGATGGAGGAAAACCATTCGGCACCTTTGGTCAGGATGATGGGAATGTTGGCCAGTGTTTCCACATTGTTCACATTGGTCGGTTTCCCCAGATATCCGGCTTCCGCAGGGAAGGGTGGTTTCAGCGTGGGTTCTCCCCGCTTGCCTTCCATGGAGTGGATAAGGGCTGTTTCTTCACCGCACACAAAGGCTCCGGCTCCGTAACGGATTTCAATATCGAAACAGAAATCGGTTCCCAATATTTTTTCACCCAGCAGACCGTATTCACGTGCCTGGTGAATGGCTGTTTTCAAGCGCTGAATGGCCAGCGGATACTCGGCGCGGATGTAGACCAGTCCCTGATGGGAGCCGATGGAGTAACCACAGACCGCCATCGCTTCCACTATGGAATGTGGATCACCCTCCATGATGGAACGGTCCATGAAAGCGCCGGGATCGCCTTCGTCGGCGTTGCATACCACATATTTAATGTCCGATGGTTGCTTGCTGGCAAACTCCCATTTCAGACCGGTGGGGAAGCCGCCACCACCTCGCCCGCGCAAGCCGGAACGCTTCAGCACTTCTATCACATCGGCAGGCTGCTTGTTGAACAGGCAGTCGGCCAGTGCTAGGTAGCCGTGGCGGGCAATGTATTCTTCTATGTTTTCAGGATTGATGAAGCCGCAGTTGCGCAGGGCTATGCGCTGTTGTTTCCTGTAAAAGTCCATGTGTTTGGAGTCGCTGACTGTTTGCTCGTTCTTGGGATCGATGTACAGCAGCCGTTCCACTCTTCGTCCGTTTATGATGTGTTCGCTGATAATTTCTCCGGCATCGTCGGGGGTGACCTGTGTGTAGAAGGTGTTGTCGGGAATGATTTTGACAATGGGCCCTTTTTCGCAGAAGCCGAAACAGCCGGTGGTGATGATCTCCACTTTGTCGCTGATGTGATGTTGTTCCAGTGCCTTTTGCAGATTATCGGCAATGTCATGGCTGGAAGAAGCCTTGCAGCCGGTTCCTCCACATATCAGAATTTGCAGATGGTCGGCGCCTACAGCAAGTCCGCAACTCTTTTCGGCTACCTTCTTGTTGCTTTGCTCACGTAGCAGTAGTGCGCTCTCTGCCCTTTTCATGATTGCTTGCAAATCATGGGTAGATCGTATTTTCATAGGAATTAGAATTGGTTTGATGCAAAGATACGTAAATGCTTGAATTAGCAAAGGAAACGGGGAGGAATGTGCAAAAGAAGCTGTGTCAAAAGTCGTTTTTACTATCTTTTTGTTGTGAGGGGAGGAATTGCCCCATAGCCGTCAGGCTAAGGAAACCATCCACTGTAGGGGCGCATTGAATGCGCCCAATAACACTCCGAAAAGTGTATTTGCGGATGCATTCGGGCGGAAGCATTCCGCCCCTACGGTGGGTGGAAACGACATTTGCCGACTTAGCTTGACGGCTATGGGGCAAACCCCGCCCCTACAGTGGACGATTTGATAGTTGTTTTAGACTTTTGACACAGCTTCCTTATAATCAAAATTGTCAATCATTGAAGATGATCAACTCGAATTTTAGAACTGTGCAACAGGGCGTGTGGAGTAGCTGCTGGCTTTACTGTTGGATACCACCGTGCCGCTCACGAAGTTCAGATACCAGGCCGATTCTGCTGAATGCTCAGAAGAAGACCAGTATCCGCCACGTACGAAGTCGTTGAAGCAATCTTGTTTTTCATTGCTAATGATACCTGTTTTGTAAAGTTCCCATAACAGAACCAACTCACCTGCTGATGGCAGATACCATTCGCCTGCCGACTTGCCTTCTGTGCTGTATTGGTAACAGTAAGCTCCTGCGGGATAGCTGGAGGCACTTTTGCTGAGATAAGAGGTATTGGCTTTTCCATTGAAGTCGCTGATTGCTCCCTCTGACACCCATGTGGCTATCTGTCCGGTCTTGTCGTTAATGGTTGCCCCCTTGATACGTTCTTCGTCCTTGTCGGAAAAGAAAGAGTCAACGGTTCCGTTATAATAAGGAAGACAGCCTGATGCCAATGTACCATTGGCGGTAGTGTAATTTTCAATGCCTGCCAGGTCTTCTGCTTTGCTGATCCATTTGGTTCTGGACTGGTTGTCGCTTAATGCAACGATGCGTCCGAAGGGCGAAGTGGTCAGTGTTTTAGAAAGGTTGCCGTCTACATCATCCAAGGCATAGACAATGCCGATGCAGGTTTTGTTTCCATCTCTCTCGGTAGAGAAAGTTGCGTCGCTGTAATAGTAGTCGCCGACCTTGGCAGGGGTCAATGCAGTGCAGCCCAGTACAGGGGAGGTATATATCTTGCCTTTTTCCAGTTTTACAGTTTCTGAAGTAGAGGCTTCGTACATTTCTCCGTTAGTGGTTACCAGGGTGAAATGCAGTTGTGCTTCGGAAGGGAAGAAGGAAATATAGGTGGTTCCGGAAATACCGGCCTTATTTTTGATCGTGATATTCCCTGTCTGAGTACTGCTGAACTCTCCGTCCTTCAGTTTCACCACGGCGCTGGAGTAAAGCTTTCCTGAAGTGGCGGTTACGGTAATGCTTGATATATTGTTCAAAGGACTGCCACCGTTAGCGGTAAACTGGAATTTGCCGATAGTCACCAGGCTGGTCATTTCGCAGGCGGAAGAACCTGACTCTTCCGTCATGCTGGCTTTGCACAATGCCCATGAGTAGTCATAGTTTGTTAAGCCTGCCAATGTTCCGTCCTGTCCGCTCAGATGAAGAGTCTGGGTCAATGTATCGCTGCTGGTAGCAGTAATGGCAGCAGCCGGATAAAATACGGCAATTTCATTATCTGTCTTCACCTTTGTCGAAAGATTACCTGTAAACAGGTCTGTAGAAACAGAGGATGCGGTTGCCCTTGTAAGAATGCTTTTGGGTACACCGCTGGAACCGGTTTTCATTACGGCTAACTGACTGTCGTCGTTCCAATTTCCTTTCAGAAGGTTGGTTTCTTTCGTTATTTCTGTAGAACGCGGAGGCAGTGACGCTGTGAGAGAAAAAGGAACGGTAGAGGTAGTCGTAACTTTATCGTCATCATCGCTACATCCAAACATACATAGAGCGATGCCTAAACAGAGAATAGTTGTTGTCTTTTTCATCATCGTTTTCGTTTTGCTGTTTTACGATTAAAACTTTAATGGTATTTATTATTTAAATTTAGGTAGCAAAGGTAAATGTTCTCGGCCGATTTTTCTAATCTATTCAGTGAAAGCTGTTTTTTTTTCGATAAATTAGGGGAATGAGGGGAAATTTCGGATTGGAAATAGGAGTGTTGACTGTGGAAGGTACTGAAAAAGTTTTTTCTCTTATCATTAAACTCTGTCATTCTGAATAATAGATGGAGGCTCTGTTTACATTTCCTTTCTGCTTTTTCTACCTATAGCGTTACCATTTCCAATAACGCTCTCCTTTCGCTGTAGGGGCGGATTGAATCCGCCCGATAACACTAGGAAAAGTGCATTTGTGGATGTATTCGGGCGCATTCAATGCGCCCCTACGGTGGACGGGAACGCCATTAATCCCTTAGCTTGACGGCTATGGGGCAAACCCCGTCCCTATGGCGAAATAACAGCGCTATTGGAAATGTTGAATGAAATGTGTACACTCCTTTCTTAATTATCCTCTCCTTTTTGATCGGGATAGAGTGATTTATAATAATTGATCCGTTCCGTCCATGAGCGATATTCAAAGGGGAAAACATGTTGTTGCTCGGCCCAGCGGGTCCATTTGTTTTCCAACTCCTTTGCTTTAAGTGGGTATTCGGCAGAAAGGTCGTGTGTTTCAAAGGGATCTGTTGCAAGGTTGATTAATTCCCAAGGCTGTTTGCCATCTTCACGAACCAGTTTCCACCCGTCGGAAATGATGGCGCATGAGGTTTGATGTTCAAAGAACAGATCTCGTGGTTGTATTTTCCGGTGGCGCAAAGCGGGTAACAGGCTGGTACCTGCCAGCTTTACGTCCTGATTATGGAAAGTGGCAGGATATGTCGTTGCTGCTATGTCCAGGCAGGTAGGAAAAATATCAATGATGTGGCTTGCCTCCCGGCAGATGCTACCTTTCTGTACGTTGTTGCCGGTACTTCCGTCCGCTATAATAAGAGGAGCACTGGTACCTCCTTGGAAAACCCATCTTTTATAGCTGCGGTAGGGAGTGTTGCTCAAATCCGCCATCAGTTGGCCCAGGTAGCCCCCTTCGCTGGTTGCTCCGTTATCACTCATAAAGAGGAATACCGTGTGGTCATACATACCTTTATCCTTTATGGTCTGTATCACTTTTCCAATGCCTTCATCCATTATTTCAATCATGGCGGCATAAGTGGCCATATCCGTAGTCCATTGTTCTTGCTGTTGAGGGGTGAGGTCTGTCCATGCCGGTCGTTTGCCGCCGGGGAATTCTTTTTGGAAGACAGGCAGTTCCATATCGGGGGCTACCAGTCCCAATGCTTTCTGGCGTTCGAAACGCTGTTGGCGAAGGATGTCATATCCCACTTTGTACCGTTCCCGACAAGCTTCTACTTTTTCCTTCGGAGCCTGTAAGGGCAGGTGGGGGGCATAATGGGCAATGTAGATAAACATAGGAGTGTCTACCGGATGTTGCTTGATAAAGCTGACTGCTGAGTCTGTGATGGCAGTGGTATAGTAGTAATCCTCTGGAAATTCAGTAACCCGTTGCAGGTTGGAGTATACCGGATCGGGTTTGTAATAACTTCCGCCTCCATGCAGACAGCCATAGTATTTGCTGAATCCTCGTTGTGCCGGATAACTGCCGTTGGGACTGTCGAATGCACCATCTACGGTTACGTGCCACTTGCCGCTCATGTAGGTGGCGTAACCTTGGTTGCGCAGCACCTCGGCAATGGTAGGCAGGTTGGCTGAGATTTGTCCCCGATATCCAGGGCGGTGTTCGTCTACGGCTGTCATCCATCCCATTCCTGCTTCGTGTTGATAGTGTCCGGTTAGTAAGGCGGCACGGCTGGGGCAACTGCGTCCGGTATTCTTGAACTGGCTGAAGCGTATGCCTTGTTCTGCCAGATAGTCGATATTAGGGGTATGCACTTCTCCACCGTAGCAGGATAAGTCAGAAAATCCCATATCATCGCACATGATTAATACGATATTGGGATGTTCCGTGTTAGAGTCGGCACTGCCGGCTGCGGTGGCGGGTGCTACGGCAGTTAATGCCAGGGTTGTAAAGGTTAGTTTGTTCATGATAGGTTATTTCTGGTGGTTTATTTTTCAGGGTTCTTTTTATAATTTCATTCGCTGTAGGGGCGGAATGCTTCCGCCCGAATACATCTACTCATACACCTTTCGGAATCTTGTCGGGCGGGCAAACCCCGCCCCTACGGTGTGTGGAAACGCCATTTGCTTGTTTAGCCTGACGGCTATGAGGTAAACGCTGCCCCTACAGGGAATGGATAGTAAGAAATACTTTTATTCACCTTTACGGTGGTTGCAAAGGCTATTTCTTTTCTCCGAAATCTGCTTGCTGCTTTTCTACTTCTTTCAGCTTTTGCGCATTCTGTTCTTTCAACAGACGTTCCTGTTCCAGCTCGGAGGCCGATTTGGCGGCCGATTGTCCGAAAGATGAATCACTGCTCATTGGAATGAGCGCTGCTTCATTCTCTGCATAAATCATGGGATGGACTGCCGGCTGGCTTTCCAGCTCTAGTACAGCGCTGGCAGGCATTTGTGAGCCTTCGAACAATACGCTGGCGGTTATCTTGATTTTACCCGGTTTCAGGGTGGATTGAATCAGGACAGGAGCTGTTCCCCATTTCACCGGAGCGGGGTTGGCCAAAACGTCTGCTCCTCCCAGAATACGTCCTTCACCTTCTACGTGGAATTTTACGTAGTAATTGTTCAGACGCTTGATATGGCCGTTCTTGTCGGCTATGGCAGCCACTACGGTCACAAAATCGGAACCGTCGGCTTTCAGGCCGGTGTTTTCATTGTCTGCCCACAGCAGTAGCTTTTCGGGACGGCGGGCAGGATGTACCTCGTGGGTGGCTACTACTTTTCCGTTCATGATTCCTTCGGCGCGGAGGAACACTTCATCCTGCTTGTTCTTGCGGGACATCTCTTTGTCGATCATGAAATCGTATACATCCTTGAAAGTGATAACAGGGGAAGGCATACCTTCTTTGGCGGCAGGCTTGGTGTAAGTCCATGTCTTTCCACCTTTATTATAGGTAAGCCGCACTTCGTCACAATTGGAATAAACAGTGACATCTTTCGGCGAGAATGGAGTCATTTCATGAGCGATGTAAACCATTGGTCCGGTTTCGAAAAGGCGGTCTTGTTTTTCGGGCGAACGCTGGGCCTTGAACATATAATAAGAATATTTGGGCTGACGGAATACGTCCATCAGACCGCCATAGAAGGGATCGGGATGATAGCCGCGCTGATGGTCGAATGAATGCCACAGGCAACCACCTACATGCTGCCGCGGAGTGCGGTAGAGCACATCATAGCTGGTATAGGGGTAACTGGGAGCAGCATAATGCTGTGACTGGATGAGCATGGCTTGTTCACCCCAGTTGCGTGCTACACGGCTGGGAGAGTTATGGGAATTCCAGTCGTCCACATTGTCCCCCCATTCGCGGGTGAAATAAGTTATTTTCGGATCGAGGTTCTTGATGGCCCATGCTTTATCGGCATTGGCCGGATGAGTGAAAAGGACCGGATATACTTCATGTCCCCGTGCCTCGCTGTCACAACCTGAGTAGCAATAGGGATAAGGATATTCTTGGTTGACAAGATCCAATGTATTTTTGGCAAAGTCCGCAGGATACCAGGTTTCATTCAGAATGGGTTCCCATAACCATACGCAGGGATGGTTGCGGTCACGGCGTACCAGGTTGCGGATATCGCTGTAGACACGCTGGGCAAATTCGGGAGCATCATTCCAGAACTGCCAGCCCGGAGTGTTGACAATGACGAATAAGCCCAGTTCATCACAGGCATCCATAAAGGCCGGGTCCTGGGGGCAGTGCGCATTGCGGATCACTTTCATCCCTGCATCCCGCAGTTTTTTGGCATCGCGCCAATGAATGCTGTTGGCTACGGCATTGCCTACTACTGCAAAATCCTGATGGCGGTTGGCGCCGATCAGCGGATTTTCATAGGGCTTGCCATTCAGCCAGAATCCGTCCTTGCCTTTAAATTCTACGCTGCGGATACCGATGCGGCGGCGGTATCCGTCCACTACATTCCCCTCGTTGTCACGGATGCGGACAATCAGATTATATAAGGTGGGAGTTTCGGGGCTCCAAAGCATGGGAGATTTCAAGGTAATTTTATCTTTTGAAGTGACTGCTTTGCCCGGACGCACTTGAATGACATCATTCAGAAAAGCGGCTTGTTTGCCGTCGGGTTGCTGAAGTTCATATTCTACTACGCCTTTGAAGTTCTTTTTGCTATCGTTACGCACGTGTGCTTTCAGTATAATTTCCGCTGAAGCGTCAGAAACCCGGTCATAGGCAACGAAGAGCCCGCCACCTGCCGTTTCGTTCTCGAAATTGGGGTCGGTAATGAAAACCGGGTTATGTGTTATTAACCAGCAATCACGGTAGATGCCGCCAAAGTAAGTGTAATCCAGTACATCCTGTGCCTTTCCGGGAGGGTAGCTGGGATCATTGCTATTGTCTGTCCATACGGCTATCACATTGTCTGTTCCCCAATTCAGGGCATCGGTGACATCAACGACTACAGGCAGGTAACCGCCAAAGTGCTCGGTCAGTAATTTGCCGTTTACGAAGACTTTGCTTTTACCCATGATGGCTTCAAAATGCAGGAAAAGTTTTTTGCCTTTCAGGGCATCGGTTGGAATAAAATGCTTGCGATACCATACTTCGCCTTGGTAGTTGATGCAGCCGCTGGCTTCAGTAGGCAGGTATTCAATACCATTGGGAATGGAAACTACTGTCCAGCTCCGGTCGTTAAAGTCGGGAGCTTCTGCTCCTGTGGCGGTTCCTTTGTGGAAACGCCATGCCGGGTTCATGGAATATACTTCACGTCCGGAGTTTGCCAGTTCATAGAAACCGGCGGTAGAGAACTCAGGCTGATAGGCTGCTTGTACCTCATAGAGAGGGAATAGCAGCAAGGCGATGAGATAAGATAAAATGCTTCGTTTCATAAAGTGTTGTTTTTATGATTAGGTTTGTACTCATTTTTATTGATCAATCAGGGAATCTACCCATGTTTTTGTTTTGTTGACCATCGGTATTTCATAGTAATACCACCAATCGCTGCTGTTTGTCTTGGCGGCAAGATGGTTATGATGATTTTGATCGGCCAGGTAACCGTCGGGCTGTTGCATGAAGCGCGTTTGTGAATAGACTTCTTCCAGATGGATTCTCATGGTTTGGAAATAATCACATACTTTGCTAATTTGCTGCAATGCGGTTTTCCTGTCGCTTTCATGAACAGCCGTATCATAATCATGCAGTGCCAATAGCAGACGGGTGGGAAAATTGAATAGATGGTTGGTCTGTTCATAAATCTCTAATGTATAGCGATTGCGTAGGGCATGTTGTTTGGCTTCCTCTATTCCTTTGCAAATCTGTTCGTACCGTTTTTTCTCCTTTTCTGCCCGGACAATTTTTTGCTGATAGGTGCGGCTCCATTCACCGGGGGCATCTTTATCGGGCAGGGCAATTAACGTGAAATCAGTGGTTCCCCATGCCGGGTTACGTCTTCCCGAACTGACCAGGGCATCGTCAAAGAAAAATGCTTCCTGTTCCAGTTCGTCCAGAAAAACCATACGGTTGTCGTTCGGGCGGAAGCCGAATTCCCGTTGGGCATGAGCGGCTTTGAATGCATCAATAGACCGTGCAGTGGGATTCCAACCGTATTCTCCCTGTGCAATGTACCCACGCCATACGGTTTCGGAATGAGGGGAGCCGTCATCCCATGCGGTGGCAAGGATTCCTTCCAACTGGTTCCGGGCGACTAGCTGGCTGAATCCCCGGATATAGCCTGCCAGAGAGTTTTCACGGGGCATAAAGGGAGAACTGCCGAAAGAAGCGGCGGTGGCTCCCATCACTTTCAGCCCTTTATCGTGATACCATTGCAGGATGCGCTGATGTCCCGGTCGGGTGGCATCTTTGTAGTTCCATCGCATATACACACACTCTTTGGGAAAGAGGCTGATGCCTTCATCCAATTTCTTGTCATTCCATTTTGCCTCAATCTCGCGGGCGGTTTCATTGCTGTTCACCAAGTCCCATACGCCTCCATATTTCAAGGGCATGTCATCCCAGAAGATGGGAATGCGCCCGTGGGCTGTTGCAAAATCGCATACCTTTTTCAGCCAGATCATTTGTAACTCGAAAGGAGTCTTTCCGGTCGCTTTGCAACGCTCGTCTATGCCGATGGCGGTAATTTCATCTCCTCCTATATGCAAATATCTACCGTAAGGCATGGCTTCGATGGCATCCCGGTAAAGATCGAACTGTAAATCATAGGTACGTGGATCTGACGGGCAAAATTCCCAGTCACTGGCAGGGTTCTCACGTAATTCCCAATGATGCTTCAAGATGAAGCTGGCATGTCCCAAACCTTGCACCAGGGGACTGATTTCAATATTCCGTTCTTTGGCATAGCGGCATAGAGCCTGCATTTCCTGCTTGCTGATAGCGTTGGGGGCGCCTATTTCGGGACGCCGGGCATAGCGGAGTTTATCTTCCAGTTCCCAGATCACCGCGTTTATTTTGTAACGGGCCAGCTTGTCTATTTCCCGGTAGTAATAATCCATTCGATCCAAGTGATGTTTTACATCAAAGTGTACTGCGCGGTAGGAGATGGCCGGATAATCCGTAATCAGCATGGCTGGGATAGGTACGTTGAAATCCCGGCTGTCTTCCATCAGTTGTTCAAGGGTCTGGCATCCGTAAAAAAGACCTGCCCTGTTTCTGGCCGATATACGGACACCCTTGTCATTTACTTCCAGTAGATATCCTTCGGGAGATGCGGGAACATGCTGTTTGGTAAGCTGGAGCCGGATGGGTTTTCCTGCCCGCGGGCAACGGGGTAATTTATTGAGCATTTCTCCTAATACAGGTACGGGAGTCTCATCCAACGACAGGACATAGGACAATTCCTGATAACTGATTCCTTTTCCCGATACCGGTTCTACAGATTGCGGTTGGGGTAGCAATTGAAATACCTTGTCTGATTCCCGGGAAGAAAGTTTCCCGATGAACGAGCATAGGCAGAGTAATAAAAGGATTCTTTTCATATCACTTCAAAGGTTACATTTTTTTCTACTAAATTTGCTGCCTGTATGGCCAGATTTCCTTTCCCTTTTTCTTCGGCAGGTTGCAATAACAGAACACATTTTCCCCGGAAACAACGGCAATGAGGCTGCCGGTATGGAAACATGTCTGTAGGATCTCCGTTGTCCACTCCCAACAGCCGGAGCGGACCGTCTATGCGGAAGTTGAGCTCGTTGGAGGCGTAGGGACAGGGAATGCCGTTTTTATCTGTTATATCAATCTCTATACGTATGACTTCGTCCGAACCTGCTTTTACAGAAGACTTGCTACATGTAAAGGCAACCGAATAGGGTGCTCCTGCGCTTTGATAGCTGTCTGTTGCCACGGTCTTTCCTTTCTTCATGCCTCGGGCTTCTATTTTTCCGGGCGAATAGGGGACCAGCCATACCAATTGTTCTCCCGTATAAGGTTTACTGCCCAAAGATACATCATTTACAAATAATTCCACTGCATCACAGTTGGTATAAATGACTACGGGGAGTATTTTTTCTTCTTTTCCCGGATGCGTCCAGTGGGGAAGGAGGTGTACCATCGGTTTGTCGGTCCATAAACTTTGGTAAAGGAAATAAGCGTCTTTAGGGATGGCGGCTATGTCAATAATACCAAAGTTTTCGCATCGCTGAGGCCATTCGGCCTCGCCCAGATAGTCAAAACTACCCCAGCGAAATTCTCCCATTAACCAAGGGAAAGAACAGGTGCGTTGCCAGGCTTTGCGGGCGCTGATACGCACGGAGGCATTGTCATAGGAAGATTGATAATAAGGATATGCGGCTTCTTCGGGAAAACATTCTTTCTCCGTCAGGTTGGGTATGGGGAAAACCCGGTGTTTGAACTGCTCCCAATTCACATCTCCCTTTTCCCAGGGAGCCGGAAAATCCCGTCTTCTCCATTGGGTTTGGCTTCGGTATACGCCACGGGTTTGGTAGGTGTGGGGTACTTCTGTGGCAATGGCACAAAGTGTAGGGTAATCTTTGTGGAAGCGTTCTAATTCTCCTACCTCTTCTCCATTTCCATTGAAGCCGATAATATCCAAATGGCTGAAATTTTTCTGATAATCGGTTTTCATGCCTCTTGTCGGATCGGTGCCTCCTTGGGTGACCGGACGGTCGGGGTCTAGTTGATGAAACAGATTGACCAGGTTCTGTTGCACTTCGGGAGTGGCTCCTGTTACTTCGTTGCCGAGGCTCCACATGATGATACACGGATGATTTCGGTCCCGTTTGATGAAATCTGTCATATCTTTCTGCCACCATTTATCAAAGTAGTTTCCATAATCATCGGCGGCTTTAGGGTGATTCCATCCGTCCAGACCTTCATTCAATACCATGATGCCCATGGTATCACATAAGTTATAGAAAGCAGGTGAGAAAGGGTTGTGGCTGGTGCGTATGGCGTTGCAGCCCATTTCTTTCAGCAGTTTGAGGCGATAATGCAACAGATCGTTGGGAACTGCGGCTCCTACGGCACCGGCGGTATGATGATCACATACTCCTTTTATCTTTAGGGGGTTTCCGTTGAGTTGGAATCCGCCGGCCGGACTGAATGCCAATTGCCGGAAACCTACCGGCTGTCTGCTTTCATCAATAATTTTATTACCTCTCGTCAGCTGGCACACAAGGGTATAGACATTGGGAGAATCCGGTGACCATAATAAAGGGTTCTTGATGCTTCCTGATAGTTGGCAAACGGTATCTGTGGATGGGTGGAATGTTTTTCCGATTGTTTCGGTCATGCTTCCGTCGGGAGCTTGTAGATAGGCCCTCACGCCGACCGGATTTTTTTCCAGTGTCTCAATCTCTATGGATAGAGTGTATGTGGCATGTTCCTTGTCGGGCAGCTTGGATCGGAAATGAATGCCGGAATAAGGGATGTGGGTAGGCTCGCTTACTAATAGGGAAACGGGACGGTATATTCCCGATCCGGTATACCAGCGTCCGGTCAATGGCCGGTTATGGTCTACCTTGACGGCAATCCGGTTTTCTCCTTCTTGCAGATAGGGAGTCAAATCGTATATAAAGCTGATGTAGCCGTTGGGACGTTTGCCCAGCCAGTGACCGTTTATCCATACTTCACTGTTCAGATAAACTCCTTCGAACAGGATTTGTACCTTTTTGTTTTTCCAGGCGGGGGTATAAGTGAAAGTTTTCCGGTACCAGCCAATGCCGGCAGGCAGAAAACCACTTTGCCAGTCTGTTCCGTTACCGGTGCGGCGGTAGGTACCTTCTATGCTCCAGTCATGGGGAATGTTCAAGGTACGCCATTGGGAATCATTATACAGAGGGGATGAGGCCTCTTCGCCTGCATTTCCCAAATAGAATTTCCAGTCCTTGCAGAAGTTGATGGTTTCTCCTGCGAAAGATACCAGTAAAGATAACTGTATACAGACGAATAGGAAGATATGTCTCATGGTCAGTTTAAGGATAAAAAGAGGGCTGACTGTTGTTTGAAAAACAATCAGCCCTCTGAACTAATTTACATTGGTTATATATAAGCTAATACCTGTTGATTTACCAACCGTCGCTGGGAGTGCAAAGGGGGTTATTGTCCAATTCTTTTGCCGGAATAGGGAAGTAATTGAACTTGTTGTGATTACCGGAATTTCCGGTCTGATAGTTTTTATAACGTGTTTCGTCACAAGTCTGCAATGTTTTTTCTAACATTCCCCATCTGCGCAGATCATAGAAACGCTCGCCTTCTACAAAAAATTCAACGGCACGCTGGTGTACGAGGTCTTCAAAAACTCCGTCTTTTGTTACCGGACCGCTGTAATCATTCAAATTGGCACGGCGGCGAATTTGGTTGATGTACCCGATGGCTGTATCCAAAGAACCTTCATTCATATAGGCTTCTGCCAGCATCAGCAGTACGTCGGCATAGCGGATGGCTCTTTCATTGATAAATGACTTTGGGGGAGCCGGCTCATCTTTTTGAGTCTTCCAGTTCTGATATTTCAGAATCCAGTAGGTATTCCATTTATCTTGTGCAAAAACCTCGCGGAAAGGCTTCTGATAGTAAGTACAACCTTCGTAATCCCATGCTACAGAGCAACGTGCACGATAATCAACATTGCCGTCCTTGTCTTTTTCTTTCCAGAAAATATCCATTATTTGTTGGGTGGGGTTTGCTTCATACCAACCGCCGACTTCTGCTGCTGCATATTCTTTAGGACGGGTGTTGGACTGGGTGGAGTTGATATTCTCTCCATTTCCCCAAAGGTCTGTTCCACCTACATCTTCTATCAGTAACTCAAAAATACTTTCGGCATTGTTTTCATGGCTATCATCGAAATTCCAGTCGAAATCATCCACCAGTTTATAGGTATAAGGACTTTTGGTCAAGGGCTCTAATGTATGGATGGCTTCCTGCCAGTTTTCTTCATAGATATGAATCTTACCCAGGGCGGCATAAGCGGCTCCCTGTGTCGGTTTGCCTACTTTGTTGGTAACAGGTAACAGGGACGCTGCTGTTTTCAGATCTTCTTTGGCCTGTATCCATATATCAGCCTGAGATGATTTTTCCAATGGGAAAGTCGAAGGGGACTGGGAGGCAGTCAGACGAAGAGGGGCATCTTTAAATTCTTTTGCCAATTGAAACAGGTAAAAGCCACGGATGAAAAGGCACTCTCCTTTCACTGCATTCTGGAATTCGGTAGAGAACTGGTCTTTCTTTTCTTCCAACTTTTGCATGATGGAGTTGGTACGATACAGTGCATTGTAGAATTGATAGAACATGCCTTGTGTCAGCGAATTGGTGTTACTGTTGGTAAAACGGTTCACTGTATATACGTCCGAAATATCGTTTCTGAAATCTACCTCGTCGGCACGGGCTATTCTGAGCATGACACCACGGGTCCCGTAATAACCGCCGTTCAGCGCATTTTTGAGCGGGGTGTAACAAGAGGTCAGGGCCAGATTGAAGTCTGTTTCGTTTTTCCAGAAGGTGTCTTCTGTTGCTTTATTGGGATTGGCTTGATTTAATTGATCTTCGCAGGAGCAGAATAGCATGCTTGAAACCAATAGGGCCAATGTCGTTTTAATATATGTTTTCATAAGTCTTTTTCTTTTAGAATGTTACGTTTAATCCTAACATGAATACACGGTTGGTCGGATAGATGAAATTATCAAATCCGCGATAGTTGGCATTGTCTGTATTGACGTCGGGTGAATAGCCGGTGTAGCTGGTAATGGTGAATAAATTTTCAGCATTGATATACACGCGGGCATGTTGTATGGCCCCTTTGAACCATGTCTGTGGGAATGTGTAACCTACTTGTACACTGCGGAGGCGCAAATAGGAACCATTTTCAAGATAACGGTCGGATTCTGCACGGGTGTTGCGGTTCGGATCATCCCAGGTCAGGCGCGGATGGGCGGCATTTTTATTCTCCGGAGTCCAGTAATCCAGACAGCTTGCCAGGAAGTTGGTACCTTTGGTTACATCCTCCAGTGTCTGGCGGGTTGCATTATAAATCTTGTTGCCCAGTACTCCCTGCAAACCGATGGACAAGTCGAAATTCTTATATCTTACATTGCCGTTCAGCGCGAATGTGAAGTCGGGGAATGCACTGCCCTGATATACGCGGTCGTCGTCATTGATAACGCCGTCATTGTTGGCATCTACAAATTTCACATCACCCGGTTCTGCGGCAGGTTGTATCTTTTTGCCGTCCTTCACATATGCATCCACTTCTTCCTTGCTGTTGAAATAGCCGTCGGTAGCAATCAGCCAATAACCTCCAATGGGGTATCCGGCTTTCGTTTCACTGGTAGTAATGTTCTGATTGGTAGAACCGCCTTTGATGGACCCGCTTTCTGTACCCATGGCAATAACTTTGTTCTTGTTGAACGAACCGATCAGGTTGACACCGTAAGAGAGATCCGAATTGAGTTGGTCCATCCATCCCAGGTTGAATTCAAAACCGGTATTGCGTATCTTGCCTGCATTACGTATAGGGTCGTTGGCACCTCCTGAAGAGATGGGGATAGGAACGGTCAGCAAAATGTCTTTTGTATTCTTTACGTACCAGTCTGCCGTCAAGCTCAGGCGGTTGTTGAAAGCCATAAAGTCAATACCTATATTGGTCATGGCAGTTTCTTCCCATTTGATATCCGGATTGGCAAAATCTTTTGGGAAAGCTCCTTGAATTAAGCCTCCGTTGCCATCCGGATAGTTGATACCGGTAGTAATGGTAGAGGAATACTGGTAGTTGTCAATTTCCTGATTACCCAGGACACCGTATCCTCCACGAACTTTCAACTGATCGAGCCAGTTTATGTTCTTCATGAATTTTTCTTCAGCCACGTTCCATCCTAGTGAGAATGAGGGGAAATAACCGTAGCGGTTGTTTTTACCGAATTTGGAGGAACCGTCCCGGCGGATGGTGGCGGTAAACAGGTATTTATTCTGATAAGAATAGAATACACGTCCTAAAATAGAGGTCAATACACTTCTCGATGAGTTCCCTTCATTGCTGCGGTTCTTCGTTGCGGCATCCATTTCTTCCAGTCCTTCGGGCAATTCTTCACCGTAGGCTTGTAAATGACGATATCTGCTGTCTTGATAGGTATAACCGGCCAGTGCTGAAATTTTATGGTCTCCAAAAGTGCGATCAAAAGTCAATAGGTTTTCAACCAGTATGTTACGTCGTCTTCTTTGTCTTTCCGTCAATTGGGTGACGCTGTTGGTGTTCAAGCCGAAATCATATTTGTTGATGTATTTTTTATACCGTTCGAAAGAGAAATCCGGGGTTAAATTCAGTCTGTATTTAAGTCCTTTGAAGAATTCAATCTGTGCATAGAGATTGGCGAAGATTTTCACATTTTCATTATAGCGGTTCATGATGTTGTCATCTACCATTGCCATAGGATGGGGCAGATTGGTGACATCACCATACGTACCTCCGTAGCCACCTTCGCGGGTATCATCATATTTTTCCAAAGTCGGAACATTTTGCAGGATGGTTCCTACCATGCCGCCGCGTGATTCTTCGTGCAAGGGCTTGTCCTGGCTGAATGAAAGGATCAGATTGGTTCCGGCAGAAAATATGCCTCTTTTATAATCATTTTTGGACTGAATGTTATAGCGTTGGTAGTTGGTACCTTTCACAACACCGTCCTGGTTAAAATAGCCTAAACCGGTATAGTAAGTTGAATATTTGCCGCCACCTTTTACTGACAAGTTATAATTCTGCATCAATGCGGGGCGGAACATGATATCCTGCCAGTCATTGTCCGGCTTGTTTGCCAGGTCGGTAGCCATGTCCAGTGCCGGTTTGCCAATGGCTTGACGGGCAACAGTGGTAACTTCCGCCCATCCCTTGGCATCCAGCATATCAAGGAACTTGCTGGCTGTTGAAATGCCAAGATTGACTGATAAATCAATGATTGGTTTACCTTCTGTATTGGTTCCTTCCTTGGTGGTGACAATGATTACACCATTGGCGGCACGCGAACCGTAAATAGCTGCGGAGGACGCATCTTTCAAGACATCAATACTGGCAATGTCGTTGGGATTGATATTGTCAATGCTGCTCATGTACATGCCGTCGACTATATATAGAGGAGCCGCATTATTCAAAGTTCCGATACCGCGAACCATGATACGGGCACCTGCTCCGGGGGTGCCACCTTGTGATACAATGTCCACACCGGCTATTTTACCTTGCAGTGCCTGCCCGATATTGGCATTGCTCTGGGTATTTAATTTTTCAGTATTGATATTGGCGACAGAACCTGTCAAGTCTGCTTTTTTCTGTACACCGTATCCGATAACTACCACTTCATCAAGAGTCTTTGTATCTTCTTTTAATAGGATGCGGATACTTTTCTGGTTATTGATAACCATTTCTTGTGTGAGGTAACCAATGTAGGAGACTTCGATAACAGATTTGGGCTCGGCTTCAATACTGAAGTTGCCATCTATATCTGTGATTGTGCCTGTTGTGGTTCCCTTTATACGGATGTTGGCTCCGATAATGGGTTCTCCGCTGGCATCTGTTACAGTTCCCGTCACTGTTTTAGCCTGTTGCTGTGCATGCAAATCTTTAACTGCTTCTGTAGTTAAGATAATGTGTGTACCTTCCAGTTCATAGTTAATGCCGGTTCCTGACAGGATTTTGTCCAGCACTTGTGCTACGGCTTCATTTTTTGCCTTCACAGAAGCAATTTTGTTAATATCTACTTGGTTGTTGTAGATAAAAAGATAATCAGTCTGGCTTTCAATTTCGTTCAGGATCTTATCCAGTTTCACATTATTCATACGTATGCTGACTCTTGCATTTTGAGAATGGACATTCCCTGCATACGAACAGAACACACAAACCATCAATAGGAAAGTGGAAATTCTCATAATTCTAAAGATTTGTTTAAATCGAGGATTTTTGAGGCAATATCTCCCCGACAAAGTGTTATTTTTCATACCTTTGCATTGATTTAAATAGATTTTTTTACTAGGAAAATTGTTTTGAATCTATGCCGGTAGGTGCGGCAACACTTATCGGCATTTTTTTCTTAAGGTTAACTTGGGTTTTTTCTCATAGGCTTGTTATTTTTTAGGTTAGTATTGTCAGGTTAATTGATATAAATAATTTCTTCATCGTTGGCTTTTTCATATTTAAAATGGATGTCTCTTTGCAATACTCTTAATGCGTAATCAATGCCGTCCGACTGACGGAACTTGCCATTATAGGAATATTTCAACACATTCTTGTTGTTGATGATGATCCGGATGCCATAATATTTTTCAAAATCCTCCATGATGGTCTGGAAAGGTTCATCCTTGAAACAAATCAAACCTTCTTTCCAGCGGTAAGGATTGAAATCGTTTACTTTGGTAACTGTCAACTGCCCGTCTTTTACATATACTTTATGATCGGGCTTCAAGGTTATTGTCTGTTCGGGAAAGTGTTGTGAGGTAACTTTTACACTGCCTTTCATTAAAGTTGTCTCAAATGCCTTCTGGTCAGGGTAAGCGTCTACATCAAACTGGGTACCCAAAACTTCAATGTCATATCTGTCTGTCCGTACAATAAAAGGAACTTTCTTATTCTTGGTTACATCAAAATAGGCTTCTCCTTTTAAAAGAACCGTCCGTTGCTTCTTATTGAAAGTGGCCGGATATTGTAAAGTGGTACGGGCATTCAGCCATACATTGGTTCCGTCGGGTAAGGTAATATTGGTGCGTTGTCCTGCTGGGACAGATACCGTATTCATGGCAATGGCCTCATTGCCTGATTTATATTCCTGATATAAATAGTTAAAGGTAAGTGTCAGTACGATGACAGCAGCTACTTTCAGCCATTGACGAATTATTTTAGGAGTTTGTTTGGTGGGAATCCGATTGTTTGTTGCCTGGTCATCATGCACCATGAGGGCATCGAACAATTTACGCTCTTTGTAAAAAGTGCGCTTGTTCTCTTCGGATGCTTCCATCCATGCTCTTATGGTCATTCCTTCTTGTATAGAAGTGATTCCGGCAAAAAAACGATGTAGTTTCTCTTTCTCCATTTATATTGCATTCTTTTATGCTTCTATATAAATAGCACTTCAGAACGGAACATTCCTAGTGGCATTTCATAAAAATATAGAGAAAGAGCGGAAAATAATCTTTTAAGTTGGCCTGAAGCATCTTTAATGCCTTGTTTATGTGGAAATCTACTCCTTTGGGAGTGATATTCATAAGAGCCGCGATTTCTTTATAGGATTTGTTTTCGTATCGGTTCAACATAAAGATGGTACGAGTTCTTTCGGGCATGTCGGCAAGGGTCTGTTGGACGAGTTCCTGAATTTCGGAAATAAAAAGTTCATAAGGTTCGCATGCTTGTAAAGTGGCGATCCGGGTATTCAGTTCCCATTCATAGTAATCTTTTATTTTATCCGAGTATTCTTCATGAATTTGCTGATGGCGCAGATAGTTCAGGCATTTGTTTTTTATGATTGTAAGTATATAGGCCGGAATGTTGGAATCTTCGCTTAAAGACTGCCTGTTTTCCCAATAATACATCATCGCCTCAACAGTAATATCTTCTGCTGTAGTTAAATCTCTGACATAGGTATTGGCGAAGCGTACAAAACGCTTTTGAAATTCCTTGTAGAGTTGGTTAAAAGAGGTAATGTCTTCTTTACGTTGCTCCATCTGGATGGGATCGGTCATCTTATGCTTGATTTAATTCATAGTTAGTACAAAAATACGTTTTTTTATTAGTAATACAATTAAAACCTTGTTTTTTTAAGAGGAAGGATATAGTTATCGATATTTTAGTGAGATGGGGGGAGGATGTAAAAAAAGAGAAGCAATTCTGCTTCTCTTTCTCTTTAGTTGCGGAGATCCGACCTTATTCTAAAATAGCCTTTTAGAAACTAAATTGAGAATCAACTATATACGCTTTTATATTTTTGCAAGATAATATATATATGTCCGAAATGTGTCCCATATATTACTTGTTGCTTTTAAGTACATTGACAAGCATTTCGAGAGTTTCTATTCTCTTTTCTTTTTCTTCCAGTAGCCTTTCTAAAGATTCTATTTTTATCTGATATTCAGATTCTGATGGAGTTATAACTGAATTTCCTGTTCCTACTGCATTACCATTACCGACTACACTATTAGATAAAGTGCTGAATGGTACACTTCTATCAAAGAATACATCCATACTTACTTGAAAAAAATCAGCAACAGGCTCTAACCGTCTTACTGTAGGATTTCCATCCATTATTTGTGTTAGTGAGGAGTTTCCCCCATCTCTGTTGTAACCTAGATATTCAAGAAGTTCCTTGTTTGGAACTTTGTTTATCTCTAGTAAATGCTTGATAATTCGTCCTTTATACATTTTGCGGATTTATATAAATATTATTTAACTATTAAATACGATGTAAATATGAATCATATATGATTTATTTATATTACATTTGCGCTATAAATTTAATGATTAAAGTTATATCAATCATAATAAAAGCACATAAAAATTACAATTATGGGTATTATTGAGTATTACAAAAGTTTAGGTGGTTATAAACAAAAAGCTGCCTTCAGAGAAAAAGTGATGGCTAAATGTGGTATGTCTTATCCATGTTTCCAGTCAAGAGTTCAACGTGATAACTGGACTAAGTTGGAAAAAGAGGCTATTGAACAGTTAATTGAAAAGGAGAAGAAAGATGCTGTCTAATGTTGAGTTCTACAATACACCATCGGGTGTAAATAATAACCCAAAAGTAGTCCACCATAATAATTGAAAAGTATACCA
>CAVJPC010000219.1:0-21839 GCA_963651205.1 Bacteroidaceae bacterium | reverse complement strand
GGAGCATTAGCCTTTTTATTTTAGCAAACTATGTAGAATCGCGGAGACGCTTACGAAGCCGCCGCTATTTCTTCGCTGAAATAAAGGAGAAGATAGACTGCTCGCCCTTGGAACACAAGCAGCTGTTCGCCCAACTGAAAGCGGAACTGGGCGAAGGGAAACGTTATTGGTTCTCGGAGGAGGAGGAAGCCGGACTGACCTTGCGCAACCAGGCCTATTATGCTCTGCCTACCGAAGCGGAAATGGTTTTCCATTGCTTCCGGCTGCCGGAGAAAGGGGAAGATTTCAAGCTTTACTCGGCAGTGGGCCTGTTCAATATCCTGCTGAAACGCTATCCGGCGGCCATGCGCGGCATTACGATAAACAAAATGGGAAGAATCATGAACTCTCTGGGAGCGGAGCGGATGCATACCACAACAGGAAATATGTACAAGCTGGTGCCGCTGGCAGGATAAAAAACGCCGCTGAAGCTATTATGAAGAAATTCAATAAATTTCTTCATAATAATTCACTACATATCAGCACATTACGCCCTTATGAAGAATTTGAAGGATTTTACCGCCCTATTTTAATGTGAGTTCGATAGATGAATTAGCGTATAACTGAATGGTTTTGAATCAATCATTGTTGGAAACCATCCACCGTAGGGGCGGGGTCTGCCCGCCCGAAAACATATAGAAAGTGTATTTGTGGATGCATTCGGGCGGGCAAACCCCGCCCCTACAGTGGATGGAAACGTGATTCATTTCCATTCGGTTATAAGGCATTTCATCTATCGAGCTCACGTTATTTTAATTCCGGCTGGTAAACCTGCAAAGGCAATTCCCCTCTCAATGCTCCCAGCGCATTATAAGCCAATGATCCCATTTCATCCTCACCCGGCATCAGCACAACAGGTGCCAGATAATCAATCTGTTCGCTAAGGATTCCCACGCAATAATCACTGTGCGCGATACCCCCTGTCAGGATAATGGCATCTACTTGCCCGCGAAGAGTGACATACATCGCCCCTACCTGTTTCGCCACCGTATAAAGCATCGCATCCAATACCCCTTTATAAGGTTCTTCACCTTGGGATGCTTTCCGGGCGATGGTCACTACATCGTTCATTCCCAGGTGAGCAGTCAGTCCCCCCTTGCCGTTCAGCATTTTTTTGACCTGCTTCAACGTATATTTGCCACTGAAACACAGTTCCGCGAACTGATCGGCAGGAATCGTCCCCGCACGTTCCGGCGAAAACGGACCTTCGCCGTTCAAGGCATTATTGACATCAATCACACGTCCCTTACAGTGTGCGCCTACTGATATACCTCCCCCCAAATGTACCACAATCAGATTCAAATCTTCATAGTGTTTCCCGATGGAAGCGGCATATTTGCGTGACACCGCCTTACTGTTCAAGGCATGGAAGATGGAAATACGCTCTATTTCGGGGATTCCCGTCAAACGGGCTACGGGTTGCAGTTCATCTACCACTTCGGGATCGGCAATGTAAGCGGGACAATGACAGTTTCGGGCGATTTCATCGGCAATTAACGCTCCCAAGTTACAAGCGTGTTCCATCCGGGCGTTCAGCAAGTCATGTTTCATCTGCTCATTGATGGCATAAACGCCGCCGGGGGTAGGCTTCAACAGACCTCCACGAGCAATAACGGCATCAAACTCCAACGGAATGTCCGCTTCGGCAAGCAGCCGCAAAATAAAGTCCTTACGGTACTCGTATTGTTCGTTGACATGGTGAAAGTCCGCCAAATCATTGGCTGTATGATGGGCACCTGCCACCCATACCGGCTTTTCATCGATGAAAAGGGCTATTTTGGTAGAGGTAGAGCCCGGATTAATCACGAATATTTTCATAGGTTCAACAATTTATCAATTTGCTAATGTGCCACATTGCCACATTATTCACCCGGCCACGCAAGCCAATGCCAAACTATAATATTTTGAATTACCGGAATCAGCACGTGACGGAACCACTACCGGAGAAGTGGTTCCCCGCAACATTCCGGCCATATTGGCATCACCAAACAGTGACACCGTTTTATAGAACGTATTCCCTGACTCAATATTGGGGAAGATCAGCAGATCCGCATGCCCCACTACAGGCGAACTGATACCTTTCACCTCACCACTATGGACATCACATGCTGTCTTCACATCCATAGGACCGTCCAGGTACATTTTTCCGTAAGCGCCGGCAACGGCACGTTCCTTTAAGGCTACATAATCCAGCGTATGGGGGAATTTCTCGTTCACTTTTTCCGTGCAATGTATCAAGGCAACCCGGGGAGCTTCTATCCCCATACGGCGGCACACCTCCAAATCATATAGCAACATTGCCTCAAACTGTTCCAGCGTGGGACGGGGAATGACTGCCGCATCCGAGAAGAATAAAAGCTTTTTATATATAGGAATCTGTGCCACAGTGATATGGCTCAGCACATTCCCTTTCGGCAAAATGCCATGTTCCTTATTCAACACGGCGCGTAACAAATTGTCCGTATTGATAATTCCTTTCATCAATACATCTGCATGCCCTTCGCGTATCAGGGCCACCGCTTCCTGTGCGGCTTTGTCGGGACCGGTCGCCTCATACACTTTCACATGGTCAGGATATTGCAGACGGATATACTCCGAGTTCAATAAATGGGGGGTATCCGCCACCAATAAAAAATCGGCAAAGCCTTCGCGCAAACTGCGGGTTATAACGTATTCGGTGTGAGGGTCATTAGGGCAGACAACCACAACACGTTTCCGTTCTTTCAGCGAGCGCAAACGGCTTATCAAGCTGGCGAAGTCCTGTATAGGTTCCATGGTCATTAGATTTTTAGCAAATATGAAAAATAAATCTGAATTAATGAGTATCTTTGCTTGGTTTCTATGAATAATTTAACTTATGAAAAGATTTCAATCATTTGACATTTCAGAGAGATATGATGCCATACACCGCACAGCTCCCTGTCAGAAGGCCGCCCCTGTTATCGGACTTACCGGGAACTTTCAGGAGGGAGCCTGTACTTTGCTGGAAGGATATTTCACTTCCATTCTGAAAGCAGGAGGCATTCCTTTCATTATCCCTCCATTTGATAATATTGACAGTTTGACAGATGTATTAAAACCGCTGGATGGTTTGGTCTTGACGGGAGGAGCTGATATCAACCCGCTTATCCTGGGAGAAGAGCCGATAAAGGAATTACACAGCATCAATCCTCGCAGAGACTATCAGGAGTTACTGCTTGCCCGGCTGGCAGCCGATCACCAAATACCCGTTTTGGGCATTTGCCGGGGTATACAGGTGATGAACGCCGCTTTTGGAGGCAGCCTGTATCAGGATATCCACTCGCAAATGGAGGGAACGCGCATCAAGCACGACCAGGACTTGGAACGTGGCCATGCCTCGCATACAGTCCGGATAGAACAGGACTCGTTGCTTCACCATATATTCCATGCAGAAACACTGGCCGTCAACTCCTTCCACCACCAGGCAGTAAAAGAACCTGCACCGGGGTTCAAGGCAAGCGCCCGTTCGTCCGACGGAGTCATTGAAGCGATAGAATCTACCGAATATAAATCCATGCTGGGCGTGCAATGGCATCCGGAATGTTTTATTTTGGAAGATGACTGGAGCATGATGCCCGTATTCAGTTGGCTGGTCCATGAGGCCTCTTCTTTTAAAGAAGCCAAAAGACTGCACAGCCGTATGATAACACTGGATTCTCATTGCGATACCCCTATGTTCTTCGATCAGGGGATTGATTTCGCAACCCGCGACAAGAAGATATTGGTAGACCTGCACAAGATGAACGAAGGGCATCTGGACGCCACCATTATGGTGGCATACCTGAAACAGCTGGAACGTACGGATGAGGCTTTGCTGGCGGCAACCGCCAAGGCAGACCGTATTCTGGACGAGATAGAGAGAATGGTTGCCAAGAACTGTAAGTCAGTAGATATAGCCTATGTCGCCTCGGACTTGCAGAGGTTAAAGGACAACGGACAAAAAGCAATCATGCTGGGTATAGAAAACGGATATGCCATCGGCAAGGATATTACCAATGTAGCCCATTTTGCCGAACGGGGGGTGGTATATATGACACTTTGCCACAATGGGAACAATGATATCTGCGGTTCTGCCCGTTATAACGAAGAGGGACTGGGTGTCAGCGCATTCGGCGAACAGGTGATAAAGGAAATGAACCGTGTGGGAATGATGGTAGACGTTTCTCATGCCGGAGAGAAAAGTTTCTATGATGCACTGGAAATCAGTGACAAACCGATTGTAGCCTCTCATTCTTCCGCCCGCGCCCTTTGCGACCATCCGCGCAATCTGACCGATGAGCAATTGAAAGCATTGGCAGCCAAAGGAGGGGTGGCACAGGTATGTCTGTATAGCGGATTCTTGCGTAAAGAAGGAGAAGCGACCATTAAAGACGCTATCGAGCATCTGAATCATATGGTGAACGTCATGGGCATAGAGCATGTAGGCATAGGTACGGATTTCGACGGTGACGGAGGCATTACAGGCTGTGCTTCGGCTGCGGAATTGATAAACTTTACCCGCCAACTGCTGTTAGAAAGATACAGTGAAAAAAGTATCCGGCTCATTTGGGGCGGAAACTTCCTGCGCGTTATGGAAGAAGTACAAAGAAAATAATGTAACTTTGCAAAGGAATGAAAAAATAATTTTGGTCATCATTTACCGTAGGGGTTCGCCCTATAGCCTTCAGGCTAAGCCGGCAAATGACGTTTCCACCCACTGTAGGGGCGGAATGGTTCCGCCCGGACCAACGGTCACGACCTTGGGAGTAATGCATCCATAAATACACCTTTCGGAGTGTTATCGGGCGCATTCAATGCGCCCCTACAGTGGGCGAAACGCCATTAATCCCTTAGCTTGACGGCATGGGGGGGCGCCCTACGGTGGACAATCAGTGATTCCAATGAAGGGCCTAAAACAATGAAGATTTATGATGAAGATTAGAAACATTTTAGCGGCCCCGGTTCTATTGTTTGTATGGACAGCCGTTTCATGCGGAAACAGTAAAAACAACAGTGACCGGACAGATGCCATAACCAAAGAAGTGATCAAAGCTCCCGAGTTCAACGCAGACAGCGCTTACCAGTACATTCAGGTACAGGCTGATTTCGGTCCCCGTGTCCCCAACACACAGGCTCACAAAGCGTGCGGCGACTATCTGGCAGGACAACTTGAAAAGTTCGGCGCCAAAGTCTACAATCAATATGCCGACCTGATAGCCTATGACGGCACTTTGCTGAAAGCCCGCAACATTATCGGTGCCTACAAGCCCGAAAGTAAGAAACGTGTCTTGCTGTGTGCCCATTGGGACAGCCGCCCTTATGCCGACAATGATCCTGATCCGAAGAATCACCACACCCCTATTCTGGGAGTCAATGATGGTGCCAGCGGTGTAGGCGTATTGCTGGAGATTGCCCGCCAGATACAGAAAGAAGAGCCTGCACTGGGCATAGATATCGTATTTTTTGATGCGGAAGATTATGGCACTCCCCAATTTTACGACGGAATGGGGAAACCCGATACCTGGTGCCTGGGTTCCCAGTATTGGGCACGTACTCCACATGTCCGGGATTACAATGCCCGCTATGGTATTCTGCTGGATATGGTAGGTGGAAAAGATGCCACTTTCTTCTATGAAGGATATTCTGCCCGCACAGCCCATTCGGAAATGAAGAAGATTTGGAAAAAAGCGCATGAATTGGATTATGGCAAGTATTTTGTGAAAGAAGATGGCGGCGAAGCCGTAGACGACCATGTATATGTAAACAAGCTGGCACGTATCCCGTGTGTGGATATCATTAACTATGATGAGAATAATCCGCAGAGTACTTTCGGTTCTTTCTGGCATACGGTGGATGACACAATGGATAACATTGACCGGAATACGCTGAAAGCTGTCGGACAGACGGTGATGGATGTGATTTATAACGAGAAATAAATGATAAAACAATGAAAACAATAAACGAACTTCAAGATGAAGTGGTAGAAGAATTTAGCGACTTTGACGACTGGATGGACAAATACCAACTGCTCATAGACTTAGGCAACGAGCAGAAACCGCTTGATCCCCAATACAAGACTGAACAAAACCTGATAGACGGTTGCCAGAGCCGCGTATGGCTGCAAGCTGATATGGAAGACGGCAAAGTCATATTTCAGGCAGAAAGTGATGCTTTGATTGTAAAAGGAATCATTGCCTTGCTTATCAAGGTAGTCAGCGGTCATACTCCCGATGAAATATTGAACAGTGATTTATATTTTATAGAAAAGATCGGTTTGAAAGAACATTTGTCACCCACCCGCAGCAATGGCCTGCTGGCAATGGTAAAGCAAATGCGTATGTATGCGCTGGCGTTCAAGGCGAAGATGGGGGGATAATTCACTGTACGGGGTTTGGCCCCATAGCCGTCAAGAGAAACCGGCAAATGGCGTTTCCACCCACTGTAGGGGCGGAATGCTTCCGCCCGAACCAGCGGTCACGACCTTGGGAGTAATGCATCCACAAATACACTTTTCATAGTGTTATCGGGCGCATTCAATGCGCCCCTACGGTGGACGGGAACGCCATTAATCCCTTAGCTTGACGGTTATGGAGGTTTGCCCACCCGAAAACGGTTCGCCTTATGTATTCGGGCAGGCAAACCCTGCCCCTACCCATGAACTACTTTCCCAACCGCTTGGTATCGACCTCGGTACGTTTCTTTTCCTTATACCCACCGAATTTATAAAGCAGTGAGAGCGTTATGCTACGGTTATCCCAGTGCATCTCCGTCCTGTTTTGTTGTAGCCCCCATGCCAGACGTGTAGTCATGTTCGATGTATTGAAAATATCATTCCCTTTCAATATCACCTTTGCCTTTCCATCCGGTGAAGCCCATTGGAGCGAGGTGGAAATGTTGCAGACAGGACTTAAATTATACACACCTTGGATGGCGCGTGATTGGTAGAAACCGGTCAATGTGCCTATAATATTCGGTTTCTTCGATAGAATGAATGTGTTTGTGTTGTTTAGAATGACGCTGAATTTTTTCCGGTCAAATGCAATATCATGGAAATGACTGTTCTTGCCATGAGAGAACAAACCGAAAACAAAGAATCGCCCGTTCCACCATTTACCCGCTTTATAAGAAGCCATTGTTTGTATGATCCATCTTTTCTGGAAATCATAATTTACAAACTGATTCATTTCTGCCAGACGGTCGGGCAGTTGATAGGGAAGCTGTACAAAGTAGTCGGGAGTATAATTGTAGTTCACCCCTATCATATATTTATTCCTGTACAGATAATTCAAGTCAAGCGAATAATTGGAACTTGGCTTCAAGTCGGGATTTCCATGAGCTTCCGTATAGCTGTCTACATATTGAACAATAGGTTGTAACTGCCAGTAAGCAGGGTATTTGCGATTACTGGTAAAGGACAATTGCAAGGTATGACCGTCTGCCGGGGTATAAGTCATATTTACAGTGGGATACAACATCCAGCTATGACGTTCTTCGGCATGATAAAGTTCTGCCGCCAAAGAAACCTCAGCAGAAAAATTCTTTCCAAAACTACGTGAGACACCGGCATATGTATTTAGTGTATACTCTTTACGGAGCAGTTTTTCAGAATTTTCAGGAAGCAGGGCTCCCGTTTCACCATCACGATAGAACTGGTAACTGTTATCGTGTGTAGTAATGTACTTTACACCATAATTTATCTCGGTTCCGCCTTCCAAGGAATGAAGCTGGCTGGCATAGAATAACCAGCGGTTAATACGTTGGTTACTGTCATCATTCAACGTCTGACTAACATGCTGCATATCTTTCTGTAAAAAGGTCTGTGACGGACTAACGAAAAAAAGGAAATCCATCCCTGCCGAAAGGCCGAAAGAAGATTGATAATCGGCCGTCACATTATGTAGTTGCCGTTCACCATCACTTATCTTGTCACTGTTTGCCGTGCCACGCATGGTGGTACGATCCTGCCCATAGCGGTATTGTACATGGTAAACCACACTGAGCAAGTTCTTCTTTCCGAAGTCATAATCCATTCCCAAACGAGCATTATGTCGTCCCCCGTATCCTGTCGCATCTGTTTTCAAACCCAGTTCATGCACTTCTCCGGCCAAAGTATGCCACGATTGTTTGTCCAGTCCGAAAGCACTATGATTGAATCCATAGGAATACATGACATCTGCCGAAAAGCGTTGGGAAGTGTAAAGCAAATTGCCACGACCTGTCAGGTCTTCCCGACGGGACTGTTCGTATATGCCCGCCACTTCACCCGACAGAGAAGATTTATGCCCGGTGTTGGATTTCAAAATGAGATTTACCATTGCTCCACGAATCCGGTAACGGGCCGGAGCAGCATACATGATCTCTGCTTTTTCCAACCGGCTCACAGGGGTATTTTCAAGTACTGTCCGCAAGTCCTCCTTATCCAATGTACTGACTTTTCCGTTCATTACCACCGTTATACCGCGGCCGCCCAAGGTCAGATTGCCGTCTTGCTCCACAATGCCCGGCAGTTCCTTTAAAGCCTCATAAGCATTATTCACCGGAAGCTGTTCCACCAGCCGGGGCAAATCGTAAACCAGTTTTCCCCGTTCCGCTTTTACCACAGGTCGTTCACCTTTCACCAACACCTCAGGCAACTGCTGGAAAAGACTATCCATATAGGTATAATTCACATCATCCTGCGCCTGTGACGTAAATGTAAACAAGCATAAACAAATAATCATCGTTGTCCTCATCGTCGTTTTATTTTTTAGTTCATACAAAGTAAAGGTGAAAAGTAATCCGTGTGTGTTACCACTTGCTTACGAAGTCTTATTTAGTGTTATCAAAAGAAAGAATCTATGTATTTTCTACTTATTTTTGTCACATCATGAAAATTCCTTTTAAAGTCATAGCAGCATTGATTATCCTCTCTCTGATAGGCGTTTTCGCTTATCAGGCCTACTGGTTGACCGGCCTCTATACCACAATGAAGAAGGACATGGACAATTGCTTGGTGGAAACGCTGCAAGTCAGTGACTACAATGAAATGATGGCACGTTGCGATTCACTAAGAGAAAGTAGTACCATCAACGAATACATCCAGTCCAGTTTCAATATAGACAGTACTATAGCAGCTACCACCAGCCACCTCCATAAACAATATGGAATGGGACTTCAAATCAACGAACCGGTATCAAGCACTATCGATAAAAACGGAACATTGGAGTTGCTTACCAAATATTTCCAGCGGGGCATTCATAGCCAGCTCGACCTGTATACAGATATCAACCTGCATACGTTTGACAGCCTGTTCTCCCGAAGTCTTGCCATGCGCGGCATTGTTTATCTGCCTCACCGCATAGAAATAATAGATTTGCGCAATGACAGTACCGTCCTACAAGGGCTGAACAGCCCGAAAACCTATATCCCCGGCCCGGAAGCTGTCAGCTACTACTATAATTATGACTTGCACAACAAAATGGCTTACCGCCTTTGGGTGGAACCTACCCATACCCTTGTACTGCAACAAATGAAAGGGATTTTGTATACCTCTTTTTTCATTATTATTATACTAGGTGTTTCTTTTTGGTTCCTGATCCGCATCATCCTGCGTCAAAAAGATGTGGAAGAGATGAAAGAAGACTTTACACACAACATCACTCACGAATTGAAAACACCGATAGCGGTAGCCTATGCCGCCAATGATGCCCTGCTGAATTTCAAAGGGGCGGAAAATGTGGAAAGAAGACATACTTATCTGCAAATCATCCAAACCCAGCTGAAACAACTCAGCGGACTGGTAGAACAAATACTTTCCATGAGCATGGAACAACGGAAAAACTTCCGGCTGAGTTACGAACCTGTTGAATTAAGGCCAATGCTGGAAAGTCTTATCAGCCAACATAAGCTGAAAGCAGACAAACCGGTAGCATTCGAGCTCTCGGCGAAAGACGGGATAACGGTACATGCTGACCGTACCCATCTTTACAACATAGTCAGCAACCTGATAGACAATGCCATAAAATATTCCGATGGAAAGGCGGAAATTGGCATCTTTGTAACACAGTGTAACACTCCGTGTAATGGTTATGTAACACTCAAAGTTTCAGATAAAGGGATAGGAATCCCTGCCGACAAGCAAAAGCACTTGTTTGACAAGTTTTACCGCATACCCACCGGCAACCTGCACAACATAAAAGGATACGGACTGGGACTATATTATGTAAAAACAATGATAGAACAACACAAAGGTAATGTTTCTGTGGAAAGCATCACAGGAAAAGGTAGCACCTTCACACTTAAAATTCCCGAATAAGAAGATGGAAAAGATACACGTTTTACTGGTAGAAGATGAACAGACCCTTGCCATGATTATCAAGGATACCCTGGAAGAACAGGATTTCATCATCACCACCGCCGGTAACGGCGAAGAAGGTTTAAGGAGTTTCTTCGAACGGAAACCGGATGTAGTGGTAGCCGATGTCATGATGCCCCGTATGGATGGTTTTGAAATGGTGCGACGTATCCGCCAGTCGGACAAGGTGACGCCGGTGCTCTTTCTCACCGCCCGCTCTGCCATTAATGACGTAGTGGAAGGGTTTGAATTGGGAGCTAATGATTACCTGAAAAAGCCATTCGGCATGCAGGAACTGATAGTACGCCTCAAAGCACTGATGCACAAGGCATTTATTGAAAAAGAAGCCAAAACATCCTATGCTATAGGCGATTATCAGTTCAACTCTGTCACCCAACAACTCTGTTTTGCAGGAAACACGCAGGAATTGTCTCACCGGGAATCGGAAATCTTGAAGCGTTTATGCGAGAACTGTAACGAAGTGGTAAACAGCCGGAGTATCTTATTGGAACTTTGGGGGGACGACAGCTTCTTCAACTCACGCAGTCTGCATGTATTTATCACAAAGCTGCGTCACAAACTGTCCAAAGATAACAGCATACGGATTGTAAATGTAAGAGGAATCGGTTACAAGCTGATTGTAAACTAGCATTTCTTCCCCTTTATCAATACTTTCTGCTCATTGGACAAGGTGGTGGCAAAGATATATTCCCCACCTCCTTCTTTCAGTTTCAAGCGTTTACGGAGTTCGGCAACAGATAAGGGAAAGTTACGGATGGTGATATTTGCCTTATCCATACCTTTCAAAAACTCCTTCAGTTCCTTTTTCCCAAAGCCTGATACGGCCTCAACGCGGAAACGACGTCCCGGAAAATCGGGTACTAAAGTGGCAGAAGTGTATAAATGGCTGTTGATATGAAGTTTTTTCACAGGATAAGCTTGTGTGAGAGAACGAAAAGCACCTGCCTTCAGTATAGCAGCATTCGGTTCGTACAAATAAGCCTCTACCTCATGGGCCAGGGAACAAGCAGCTGTTTTTTCCTGATCCAAAGTAAAGGTGTAATGTTGATTTTCCCCGTTACCCGTGCTATGCTCACAATGAATGGTTACTCCCGATGAAACGGGCTGTTTTTGCAATATCAGCAGCAACTCCTTGCATTCATTATTGACAGCAACGATGTGTACTTCACGGACAGTCTTCAGCTCATTCAGTGCTAATGACATATCCAGCATGGGCGATAACTTGACCATTACCTCCTTAGCCTTATCGACCAGTAACGATTCCAAAGCGCCTACATCCGGCTCACAATCAGAGATGGCAACGGTCTTGCCTCCGTGACCGTCTCTCCTTGCCGGGTCCAGAAACAGGCAGTCCACCGGAGCCATTTCCTGCAAATAGCTTACCCCATCCTGATGATGTATCCGAATATGCCCCAATCCCAACAAAGGAAAATTATGCAAAGCCAATTCACAAAGCTCTTCCTGTCTCTCCACATAATCAGCCTGCTTGAAATGTCGGGAAATAAAAGCGCAGTCAATACCGAAACCACCGGTTAAATCGGCAAAAGTATCTCCTTTCAACAAAGAAGCTTTATACAGGGCTGTCGCTTCGGAAGAGCATTGCTCCATAGATAAATGACGGGGATACCACAACGTAGCAATCGGGTACCAGGAAGGAATCTTACGGGCGGCCACTTGTCGTCCGGCAATCTGTGTGACAGCCACAGCCATATCTACCTCAGGATATTTCTTATTTTGTAAAGCAAGTACACGTGTATCATCCTCCTTGTGTTCTTCGATGAAATGGAGAGTTTTTGCTGGTATTTCCATTCTTTTCCTATCTAATAACTTTATAATTTCGTTTTGCCTCTTCACGACTGCGGAAATTGAAATGCCACCATTCGGTACGCAAAGGTTTATAACCTGCATAGGTCATGACCTGCCGCAACAGCAAGCGGTTCTTTCGTTCCTGTGCCGTAATAACACCCTGCTGCACCATTGCCGCTTCAATATCTATATGAGCCTCCTTGCCTAGGTGGTCTACCTTGGTCCCCATAGGCAGGGGATTTCCTTTTTCGTCTGCAATACTGACATCGACGGCCAAACCATAATTATGCAATCCTCCCCCACGAGCCGGATTGGATACATATATATTTTTAAGTGTGCCTTTCACCACATCCCACATTTTCTGCTGCACGGACATGGGACGGGCAGCATCATAAATGATGAGGGAATAACCGGGATGCAACTCTTTTAACCGCTTTTGACCCTTTAATAAAGCCTTGGCCGCTTCCGGATGAAGATAGGCTTCCAGCAAATCATCATAGAGAACTTTCCCGGTAAAATTGTCGGCGCGGGTGTACATCAAATCTATTTTCAAGGTTTTGTCCGCTTTTCCCAGATTCACAAATCCCAAAGAATCAAGATAATGCCCCATCCTACTTTGCGAAAAAGCGGGACAGAGCACTATCAGCAAGGATATAAAAATAAAAACAGGCTTCATTTATAGCTATTTAGTTAATGTTTCCTGCCACGTTGTTCCGGTTATGTCCGTTAATACCAAAGTATAGGTCCCATCCGGAAGTTCAGCCAGGACATAATCATTCAATGTTAATTGTGCCTTGGCCCCCAAAGGTATCACCATGCTATGTTTACCGGGTTTTACTTTCGCTATATATCGGTTCTGAATCTGGTCTTCAGGAAACCGGGCCAAGTCTTCAGCCTGTTTTTCCAATACCGCAACACCATTGGCATCCTTCAAAGTTATCCCTATCAGGAAAGAACCATAGACATCAACACCTTCCACCCGATACACCGTAAACGCCAGTCGATTATTATCCAGCCTAGCATCGGATATCTCGACAACCGGCTTCACCGATTTATTATGCAATGGCCCCCAGACTCCATTATGAAATACCTGATTGGTATATAAGGATAACGCAAAAATAACAATTGCCCCCAACACAGCCACGCCACTAAGTACCTTTACACTAATAGCTAAAGGGCCTGATGTCAACCAAACTAACCCATGGTGATTCTGCCAGAATGATAGTTTGGAAAGCATAACATTATCTAACGAAAAAGCACCGCCACCAGCCAAAAAGACTGTAAACCCGGCAGCTACTCCCAAGATACCGATCTGCCATTCATCCAGACAAGTTGTACCTAACCATCCCGATCCCAATAAAATTCCGGCAGCCAGCATGAGCACACCGATACTCATCAGACGGGTAAAAAATCCCAGCATAAAACACAGACCTACTATACCCTCAATCAAAGTAAAAATAACCATCGCCCACCAAAGTTGAGCAGGGTTAGTGACCAGGTATTCAATAATTGGTTTAATACCTATAGAGTTAGGCAAAAAATGATTAAATTTTTCCCCAATATATCCCGGAGCATCGGGAATCAGTTTGTTTTCCAATACCACCCGGCGCAAAAAAGCCGAGAAATAAGTCCAGCCTACCACCAGACGCAATGCCAATGTCATTATTCCGGTCAGGGAATATGCTTGCTCGTTCATTTTAATACTTTTATTATTATAAAACAGACCTCAGTAATTCAGGTATTTCAATGTGACTACAGCACTCCATCTCTTCTAAGATATTCTTGCCTTCTGCTGTAAGTGAAAAATACATTTGTCGTTTGTCGCTATCCCCTAAATTACGTTCTACATAGCCTTTCTCTTCTACAGACCTGATGACTTTAGAAGTATTCGAATTAGTAAGACCCAGTTGTTCCGCTATCTCTCCAGAGGACAACCGCCCCTTTTTGGAAAGACAGCACAACAACATTCCTTCATTCAAGCAAAGGTGATGTACCTTTTCAAACCTTGCTTCAAATTCTGCAATAGCGCGATAAAGGTCCCTTATTTTACATAAAGTCTCCATATTGATCTTTCTTTTTGATGCTATTGCACAAAAATACTTATTTTTTCAATAAAAACTCATCAATAGCCTTTTTAAAAGATGCTTTGGGCATTGCTCCTTGTGCCATCTGCGGCTCTCCTTCCATCGGAATGAACAGTATGGACGGAATGCTACGGATACCAAATGCACTCGCCAACTCCTTCTCTTTCTCAGTATCTACTTTGTAAATTACAATTTGGCCATCATATTCTTTTGCCAATTCATCTAAAATAGGAGCCACCATCTTGCAAGGTCCGCACCAATCGGCATAGAAATCCACAATAGCCGGTTTGTCACCTTCATATTTCCATTCTTTCGGATTTTTCTCGAAATTGTATACTTTCGCTAAAAATTCAGCTTTAGTCAGGTGTATGACTTTCCCATTTCCTTCTGCTGCCATCGTTTCTTCTTTTACCTGGTTATTATTACTGTTTCCTCTGCCGCAAGCTGTAGTAGTTGCCAGCACAAGAGTTAGAAAAAATAAAATCGTCTTATTCATAATTAGTCCTCCTTCTTTATTTCTTTAGGGTTCGGTTTAAATGAACTGAATAATAATCCTCCCATTGCCGCACCCCAAATGGAGCTGTTGACAGGAGAAGAAGTTATGGGACAAGTGCCTGTGGTACAACCCACATATCGCCAATATAAATATCCACCCACCATACCTGCCACAATGCCAAGGAATGTCCATCCATGCCTTTTAAAAAACTCTTTTTTCATAATCTTCTCTTTTTACGATTTAAACTGGGTCCAGTTACATTATTATCTTTACTTATTTCCTTGGGAAATCTATTCTAAAGATGATGTATATTTTCCATTATAACAAATTTCCTTGGGAAAATATTGAAATAATAACTTTCCTTCACGGTTCAGAGACCGCATTTAAATAATATTCAGCAGCTAAAAAGAGACAAGTTGTTGTACGACAACTATTTCTCTGCCCAAGATAACACAGTAGGGCTTTCTACATGCACTCCATATTCGGCTGCTTTTTTCAGTATGTTCCTTGCCAGTTCAGGCTTCTGCTCATCACTGGCATAGCGGAAATAAGCTTCGGCTGCCCGCACATGCGCTGCATCGGGCATGGGAAAGGCGCGTTCTTCGGGTATCCCGAAGTCAGAACTGCTTAGTTCTCTACGTTCTTCGGCATCTAGCCGGTCTGATTCTGCTGGTTTCATAAGCTATAAGGTTTTAGAGTTAATAATTTCCTCATAAGAACAGACAGAACGAAATAAAAGATGTAGGAGAATCGTTAATCTATCACATTTTTCATGCGCAATTAAAAATAAATAGTCTATTAATATTATTATTTTCAATGATTTACTATTTTTGTACCTATAAAACTTAACTAGACAAACACTATTATTATGAAATGTAAATTATGGCTTTTACTAGCAACCGCATTGCTATGTTCTTCAACTCTGCACGCCCAATCCGGCAGTAAAGAACGATCCATTTTGTCACTTCAAGCAGGTCCCACCTTATATACAGGGAAACTGATAGGTGTAGCAGGAAATTCTTCAAGCCTACGCAATGGTGTAGGGTGGTCAGGAAGTTATACTTATCTGGTGGGAAACAAGCCTACTATAAAAGTCGGGTTCGGAGTGCTTTATCAAGGTAACCGATACACCGGCGACACAGCAAACAGTACTGATAAGATACAGACGCATTATTTTGCTCCACAGTTCTCCCTGTATTGGCTGAAGCAATCATTCAGCTTGTATTTTGCTACCGGAACCGGATATCAACTGTACAAAGATAACAGCACGGTGTATGACAAACCGCGTAAAGTATCCATGAATAAATGGGCGGCAAACTTTGGCATAGGCGGAGAATATCGTCCATTCACACATTGGGGAATCAGTGCGAAAATAAACTATATTCTGGCCTATTCCGGTGAGTATTCTGTCCGCTATCATGATAGAGAGTGGACGGTACAACCGCACTATCCTTCACACGGATCAGATGATATTTCACAACTATCTTTCTCAGCAGGTATAAATTATCATTTTTAAACAATTCAGACTATGACTAAATACATTATTACAACCTTACTGACATTGGTATTATGTTGCTCATGTGAATTAGAAGAAGACTTTTCAGTGGATCCTACCATCATGCCTCCTGCCACCCAAACAGGTGCCAACACTTTTGGCTGCCTGATAGATGGCTGGGTATATACGGGACAACGCTATGATTCGGACCATAAAGCATCCTATTATCCTGCCCACAATGAAGGTGAGAAAGATACAGTCAACATTTACGTTCGGGTGGATACCAATGCCTCTATTTCTTTCAACATTATTGATCCAAAAGAGAAAAATATCACTATTTATAGTGTTTCTGGCGGGACGGACAATGATCAGACTCTTTACACTGACGCCGTATTCACGAATGAGGACAGACAAGAAGAAAAACTGGAAGATGGAATTGTCAAAATCACCCGTTTTGATATGAAAGACAAAATAATCAGCGGAACTTTTGAAGGGGGAAGAATGAAAGAAGGACGTTTTGATTTAAGGTTCTGATATATATCCGTTGGCAGTCTGAATCAATTTCATCAGCGGAGAAGCAAATTTCTTTTTGCCATGCTCTTCGGAGGTATGTCAAAAGTCCAAAGTAACTATCAATTTATCCACTAGTAGGGGCTTTGCTCGCCCGATACTATTCCGAAAGGTGTATGAGTAGATGTATTCGGGCGACCGAACGTCGCCCCTACAGGTGGATGTGTTCCTTAACTTGACGGCTATGAGATTCAATCTGCCAGCAACCAAACGATAATAAAAATTACTTTTGCCCTTCTTCGTGTAGCTTCATTATAACTATTTTATCTTATCATACTGGTCATTCGCACTAATCTCCGTGTATTTAGGCGCATCAATCATTTCTACCAAAGCACGTAACACAGGCCCTTCACCCATCGGATCATTTTCTTGGGTAGGACGATTATAATAAAACACGGTGGAAGGCATAATACCTGTACCGACACAAATAGCCCTAACATCACCATTCTCTGAAATCTTTGACAGCATCCCTTTTAGTCCCTGCCATGCTACATAAATGAAATCCGGATGCAACCATCCTTCTTTCACACCTTTAGCCAAGCCGAAAACAAACATGGAAGTGCCGGTAATCTCTTCATAAGAATCTTCCTTATCCAACAACTGATGCCACAAACCGTTCTTCCCTTGATAACGGGCCACACCACTGGCCTGCATGCGGAAATTCTTTATCACATCCTCACGCATAGGATGATCTTTCGGCATCCTTGCCAGTAAATCGGCTGTCGCCATAAAAATCCAACCATTGGCCCGTGACCAATGTGCCACCCCGTGTTCCTTATTATCCGTATGGTAACAATGATAATAAATCTGCTTTTCAGGACACCACAAGTAACGTGTATAATTTAATATCTGGTTTGCCGCATCATCAAAATACTTGTTTTCACCGGTGACTTCTCCCATCCTTGAAATAAAAGATACCGCCATAAAAGCATCGTCCGCCCAAATTGTATTCACATGAGGCCATAAACGGGCTATGGTTCCGTCGGCCAGACGAGGTTCCGAAACCGTGAGATGATAATCGGTTGTTTCAATATATTTTTGAAAAGCTTCATCCGGATGACGCTGATTCAGATGGATCAGACTAGCCCCCATCGGTCCGTTATCATCCAAACGCTTATTTCTGTAAATCATATGCCAGGTAAGACGGGGAACGGCGCGCCATCCTCCTTCACGAAAAGCCTCATCATACAAACGATGGAAATAGGACTGATTAGTCTTATCAAAGATAAATTTCATATTCTTCAGCACATAGTCCTCGTATTTCTGAGTCTGTAATTTATCACCCAACTCCATCAAAGCCATATTGGTTACTCCGTTGGTGTAGTGCCAGTTCAAATATTTGCTGTTGACACGCATATCCGGATTTAAAGGAACCTGGTCCAAAGAAGTGTACACTTTACCCGTTTTTGCATCTTTGAACTCATAAACCGTAGAAGCGACTATACGATCGGCTATCTTTATAGCCATCTCTTTGGCCACAGCGTTGTCCTGTGCCAATAAGGGAAATAATCCCATTGCAAACAATAAAATGCCTGCACAACCATAACGTTTAACCATAAAACCTACATTTAATTTTTTATTTTAATTTACTAACGACGTCTGCACTACTCCGGAATAAAAAATTCCGGCTATCCTTAATATCTCTCAAAGATAAAACCATCTTCCTGTTTCGTACAAATTTTCAAGGTATTATTTATAGTAATAGTCACATTTTCAATTTAAGAGCCCATCAATGTGCTAATGCTTTTATACTAATAGAGCAAAATTTCATTCATGATTACCTGTAATAGGAAAAATAGACATAGAAAAGAAGAAGTGATTAGCGTCTTGGGGATTATTAGCATTTTAATCTACCCACTTTCAAGGCCGAATACCAACGACTATATATAGGGAGGAAAGAAAAATCCGGCCCGAATATCAAAGCTTGTCCATGAAAAGAGGACAAATAAAAAAAGCTGTATCCTTTTCAGAATCAGCCTTTTTTATTTGTGGACCAGCCTGGGCTTGAACCAGGGACCTCCAGATTATGAGGCTCTAAATTTCATCCTATTAAATTGCAATATGTCAACGTATTAATAATCTCATTGGAAGTTTATCAGTCAACAATTAGTCAACAGCTAAACCTACGGTACAAAGTTAAATATTAGTTTCCTATATTCCTAAGAATTGGATTGTTAGTATGCAACATTCGTAGTGGCTCAATAAAAAAGAACAGCATAAGAGTTTCCTCCGATGCTGCTCCCTCATTATTGCATTTACAGACTATTGTTTAGTGAAACGATATTCCACTCCATCTTCTGCTGTCATATTGAGTATGTTTGACGACACTGAATAAGTCCACGTTTCAAGGTCTCCGTCTCCATAATCAATCACCACTTTATTGGAATTGGTTGTGTAATTGAATGAATCTTCATCCCATTGTCCTGTCCCATTGTTGTTAAAGGTAAGTGTTTCTTCAAAGTCGAAGCCGACTTCTCCACCTACCCATGTGCCGACTATGGGAGAGTTTGGTTCATCTTCATCATCACTACATGCTGTAAAGTTTACAGCTAACATGACCATTAATAAGGTCATTCCTAAGAATCTTAATGTTTTCATTTTTTATAAGTTTTAGATGCTGAGTATTCTATTCCATTATATGTATAAGTCCATATTACAGTTGGTTGGTAAATAGCAGGCAAGCCTTGTGCTCCCTCCAAATAACTTTGCTTGGGAGCTATCGTTTGGCTGTCATAATGCTTTTCAAAGATGGTTCTCTCTCCACTGAAGATTTCTATCTTGGTCAGTACGATTGGATATGCACTATTGTTGGTGATTGTACAGTCAAGCACTCCCCAGAACTGTCCCATTGAATTACTGCCGTTAGCGACTACTTTTGTCTCAATATAAGCACTGATTTCCTGCTTCATCGCCACTGTGATAGTAGCAGATGCAGTAAAGTTACCTTCCTCTGTGGTTGCAGTGATTACGGCTTCTCCTATTGACTTGGCTGTTACCAATCCTTTCTGATTAACCGTAGCCACTTCCTCATTAGAACTGCTCCATATTATATTTGTATTGGTTGCATTGGCAGGTTCAATGGTAGCTATCAGTTGGAACTTATCAATAATATCCAGCTCCTTAGAAGTCTCATTCAATGTAATGCCTGTAATGTTATTGATGATTTTACCACTATCTATATTGATTTTAAGTGTAAAGTCCTTCTTAGTGCCATCATAGAATGTGACTTCACATTTATATTTCCAAATGTTGGTAGTGCTGTCAAGAAGTGTATAGTTTCTCTTTGCATCAGAAGGTACTTCAAATGGGGCAACAATATAAGTCCCCCACATTGATTTCCCTTCTTTAAAGTTGTACTTACTAATGAAACTATCACTAAGTTTAATCCCTTCTTCGTAAGAGATTAATGAAATGTCAGCAGGATTTTCATTCTCATCAAATGATGGTTTGGATTTAGCAGTATAGATAGTATCTCCTTCATGTGAGTAGCAACAGTCAGCTACAAAAACAGATTCCTTGTACCAACTATAGGCAATTCCATTTTTAGTGTTGTCATATTGCAACTGAGTCCGTTTAGTCTTATGGTTACTTGTGAAGATAGTCTGAAATCTACCTCCAATATTGAATGTTACAATATTGCCTGTACTCGTTTCTTTATGGACTAAAGGGGTTACGTATTTGACATATAAGGTTTCATATTCTCCATATCCTTTATATAGCTGCTGAATGGTATCAGTCTTCTCTATATCAGTCCATTCAAGTTTGATTCCTTTAGCTTCTGTCTTTTCATATTCAGCAAACCACAAGCGTTGATTTTTCAATCCTGCAAAGAGAATGGATGATTCTCCCTCTTGATAATATCTACAGGTTATATTGGAGTAATCACCAATATATTCAGCAAAGGCTTTATCCATTTTTTCAAAGATGCTGGGTTCTGTTGGAAGTGTTGTCATGGGTTCACTATCCAATTCTTCACTACAAGAACTAAGTCCTGCGCATAGTGTAACCAATAGTGAGGCTACCAATAATCTAATTGATTTCATAATGTTGGGTGTTAGTTATTTTAATCCTTCTTCATCTTCTGCATAAGAAGTAAAAATCCATTCTAAGAGGATGATGGCTATAGCATTGATAATCCAAAATGTAACTGATGCAGGAATTAAGTTACCATCACCATTCTCTAAGCGGAATATGTTTACCTGTAAGAACTTACCAGCATCTTTTAAAGCTGATATTTTAGCATCGTTTCCTAACCATTTAAGAATAAAGCCAAGGATTCCAAACACACCCCATAGAGCTATAGTAGTTGCGAATGGAATTAAGAACTGAATCATTCCTCTTAATCTCATGTCGTTTAAATTATGCCACCTGTTCCCTATGGATAAGCTGTTATTATAAATAAAAAAGGTGTGGGAACTATATATGTTTTACCCTACTGACTGGCTTCTCGCATTGCCTTTGGAGTGGATAAAACAATAGCCCCACACCAGTTTGAAATATAGAAACCTTATAAAAGGTAGGTATATAACAAATAATGTGGGTGCTATTGCTACCATCTTCACTCCATTTCAAATTTTGCGAGAATTTGTCAGTAGAAGATAATTTCAATAACACCTTTCGTTAAATATGTCCTTCCAACTTCCTATCTCATTAGTTCATTAGAATTGGTGCAAAGATAACAAAAGGTTTTAAATCATTAAGCATGGAGTAGGGAGAAATAGTAACTATCGTGCCGTTAAACATAGTCAGCATGAGATATTTAATCAGAACTGCATCTGAACTTTGTAAATCCATGTGGGTATCAAATTCACTTCTCTCCATATAAGGACTAAATTCTGAATATTCTTACCCGCCTTGAATTACCGTCTTTAAGTCAGCATATTGTTGGATATTCAAGAAGTGCTACCTGTAACATGGCTTATAAGAGTTGAGGTATTGCTAAACTCTGTAAACTTATGGAATTGACTTACTTCTATAAGGCTGAAATGCCAAACT
>CAVJPC010000218.1:0-2250 GCA_963651205.1 Bacteroidaceae bacterium | reverse complement strand
AATCATCTTTTCGCCATATACAACCGGATTGCCTTCTGTCGGCATCACTACGGCTTTATCTGCTCCGGACGATAGCAATAGCTCCGTCCAGCGCTGAGCACAAGCCTGCATATCAGGTTTATGCTCTTGTTTGGCACTGATGGAAGGAATACGGATTAAACTGAACAACTCTTCCAGGAATCGTTCTTTATTGGATTCGATATACGATTTTACTGACATAAAACAGAAGATTTAATTTTAAATTTAACGTTTTTATTTAAGGTTACAAGTTTACGAATAAATTACTTAAATCCCCATTTTATTGTCATATAAAATATAGTAAGATGTTAATGTAACGTCAGTTTTATCTATCGCTAAAAGCTTATTTTATCTTTAATCCGGGAATTAAGGGAGTGGTATCCACCAGTTCTAAATCCTTTACCATAGACAAAGTTCCCTGCTTGTATTTCTGGAAATGGGGTGTTTGGATATGCTTTTTATAAGCCTCCCGGTCTGCATAAATCTCCAGGATCGTTATTTTATTGGGATTTTCTTTATTAGCAGTAGCATATAAAGTAAGTACTCCCGGTTCCAGACGCATAGAAGCTTCGATCTCCTCTTTCAGATAAGCATTATAGGCATCCAATTGTGCCGGATCCACTGTTATTTTAGATAGGCGAACCAGGTTATTAGCCGGATCGGTAGTTGCAGAAGCCTCCTTTATTATCTTCAGAGCCTTTATTGCCGGGGGAAAACCGATATACGGAAGACATTGTATAACTGCTGCCACAACCGTTTCTTTACTGTTGCCGGCATTCAGATTTCCCAGAAAATGAGAACGAAGCTGACTGTCGGCTTCCAATGTGGTCAGTACACAATATCCCAGTAACTCACGTGTCTTAAGGTCAAGCCCGTCACGGGTATAAATGTCACCAAAGCAATATTCCGTCAGGAAACGTTCTACATCGTCACCCATTTCACCCGGGATATCTTCCATTACCTGGCTGATACCGCCAGGATAAAGATGACCTTGTATAGCCGCGCCTTTTTCATGACGGCTTTCTTCCGTAACTGTGCCTTGTTTTTCCAAAGGCAAGGAAATACCTCGTTCCTTAAAGACTTCGTTAATGACAGTCAACGCATTCAAGGTTTTGGGAAAACCGATAAACGGAGCGCATGAATAAATAGCTTCACGAAGTTCAACAGGAGTAACTCCCACATTCAATGCCGCACCTGCATGCGCCTTTAATTGCGGCAAGGTCTGCATAGTTGCTAATGTTACACAGGTAATCATTTCACGGGTCTTTATATCCAGTTCTCCCGTGCGAAATACTTCTCCGAAAATAAACTTTTGGAGAATATCCATCATTTCGGGGTCAGTTCCCTGCCCGGTCAAAGCTTCGCCACCGAATAAGGTAGTGTAATTCTTTTTACATAATTCGATCCTATCCATATCTTTTTCTGTTTTAAGAGACGGGGCATTCTGAGCAGTAGCAGGTATTAAGCCTGATACGATGAATGCCAATGTTAACAATTTACGTTTCATATCCTTATGTTTTGCTGATATTGCAAAAGTAAAGAAAATGAACTGTTTGGCTTGTAGATGGATTACGGATAAATATACCTAAATTACAGAAAGAAAGATTGAAAAAGATCAGAACAGCTTGTCGGAGGATTCCAAATCAAGCAATTGCTGTTTGGCAGAAAGACCGCCGGCATATCCAACCAGCTTTTGGTTACTTCCGATAACACGATGGCAGGGAACAAGTATCGAAATAGAATTTGCACCATTAGCCGCAGCTACGGCACGAATTGCTTTCCGGTTACCTAAGTCCTGCGACAGAGCAGCATAAGAGACAGTCTTTCCGTAAGGGATGTTCAATAATGCATTCCAGACTACTTTCTGGAAATCAGTACCGGCAAAAAGCAATGGGATATCGAACTCAGTTCTTTTCCCGGCAAAATATTCATCCAGCTGGGAAACTGTTTGGGCAAGCACTTCTGATTCGCCTGCTTCATAACGGGCATGCAATAACTTTTGCAACCTTCGGTCGATCAATGTTCTGCGCTCCTCATTTATCCAGTCGCACAAACATAGTTTACCGTCTAATGAACCCAGTATTAATTCTCCGCAGGGAGACTGGTAGTTTTGTATATAAATAATATTTTCCATACTTATAACTTTAATATCACAAAGATACAAAGTTATAAGTATGAAATAACCTGATTCTTGCTTATTTTAATAAGGGAAGCCGACTAAGCATATTCTTG
>CAVJPC010000217.1:0-4385 GCA_963651205.1 Bacteroidaceae bacterium | reverse complement strand
ATCACTAATCCATTTAATATCGTTATAATCAAGGCTTGCAACAGTGATAGTTGCCGATTTTAACTATCACTCATCTATCACCCTACTATCACTATCTCGTCCTGAAACCGGATACATGCCGGTCTTTTTATAAGTGATATATATCTAATTATCAGACACATGATGACAAATATCGCTTTATATCCAGCTCTTGACGCTCTCGAAGCTCGGATGTGAGCATCGTCGAGACACAGGTGTAAAACAGGTTGATATGGAGTTTTTGAGAACAAGGAGTAAGTATTTCAATGATAACCTATTTAAGGATTACACTATTAACTGACACCTATTTCAGGACAAGACAGCCTTCAAGACAACGACACTAGATTCAAAATTGGCAAGAACTGAACATTCATATCTGGTAATAACTGAGCATTATGAAAGCGAAATGAAGCCCCTATGAAAGCCCGATGAAGCCAAAATACTCCTGGCTTCATATTCTATCCGTCAGAATATCAGTCAGATATTGAATATAAATAGCTGATGAACCCACAACGCTCAAAAAACTTTTTCTTTTTTACTTGTTTTATCCAATGAGACTCTCTACTTTTGCCCTCGTACCCCGGTATAGCGTTATCGGTCAGTACGTTTTATTGGTTACAAGAGCGTATAAGATATTATCCTATTTGGAAAATTCGACACTTTCAAGGAAACTGGATAATACGCAGCACAACGCTCACGTACCTTTTGTTGTTATATCTGTTCACTGGCATTACTATATGTATATGTCTTTGGGTATATATAGATAAAAGGGCGTGGGGGTAGCTGTTGTATATTAGTTTCCGGGGCGTCGAATCCCTCCAAATAGATATATCAACAGTCCCTGCGCCTCTTTTATTTTATATAACCATCCACTCGGGGATTGATGGGTATAATTCACATTAGTATGAAAAGAGCAAATTTACTCTTAACCGACCAGCCGTCGTCGGAAGTAAAGATGGCAACGACCGGACACTCTACTCCGTCCGGCAGTACACGAACCAAGGCTGCGAAAAGCCTATTCTCTCACTTTATGTTTCTAGCCAGCTTGTTGCTGATTGCGTTGCTGACGTCGGGAAAGGCGCTGGCACAAGAAGAAAGTTACACGGTTACACTGACGGGTACTAACATCACAATTACTGAAGGAACAACCGTACCTGTGGCAACCAGAATATTAACCCTTCATCCAGCAACTGGCTTTAAGTTACCGGCAGTTGGGGCAATACAGGTTTCAAATGGGTCAGATCTTGTATTAAACGACGGGGATGAGAGTAAAAAATGGACATACGCCGTTGATAATGGCGATGGCAAGATAACTTTAGGTAGCGCAGTGACAGGCAATATTACCATTACTGCATCCGGTGTACCGCTGAGTAGTGTTAAAACATTGAAAACTCTAACCTATCAAGTTGGGGCAGGTAAAACAGAAACTGTTACTAACTTTACACCAAATGCAGCAGCAGGAACATTCACCGTCAATCTAGAATATACAAATAAAAACATAACAGTGACAGGAGTAGCTACTGACGACAATGCTGAAGTAAGTGACCCCGTTATCGTATCGGCAGCAGACGCAGCCAAAGGTGCTACCATTACAGTAACTCCGGAGGATAAGAGTGAGTCTGCTAACTACGTTGTAATGTTTACTATTCCCAAGGATAAACTGGATGCGATCACTGTGCCTGGAGCTTTGACAGGATTAAAACTAGCAAGCCGCATGACAGAAGATGAAGTTCTGGCTTATCTGGCTGAAACTTATGCTACTTTTGATATAACAACCGAAGGCGAACAGGAAGGCTTATCTTTAGATGTAGTCTGGACGTTGAAAAATTCGGGTCAGTTTAATGCCTCTCCCAAAGGAACAAATAACTTTACCTGGTCAGTAGAAGAAGCGTTTGCAGATGCCGGTCTGGATCAAAACGGAAAAAACTTGACCGGTGATGTAACCATCACAAACGCTGATGCCGCAGTCACTACTACTATATCTTCACTGTCTTATGTAATTGATGATAAAAACACTGAGATAACCGAGGGGCTGACAGAGGCTACTATCAACATTGTTCTTCCATATGAAACTACTGTCAATGCAGCAATTACAGTCAAGATCGCATGCGCAGATAATGCAACTGCAAAGATCTCTGGGCATACCTCCGCTACTGAGTTCCCGCTCACACTAACAGCAGAAGGAGTATCATTGGCTCTTGTCATTACAGCAGAAGACGGAGAGACAACTCGCAACGTTACTATCAACTTCACCATTGAAGAAGAATTGGTAACAGCAGTAAGCGGAGTTCCTGCTAATTACATTTTATCGGCAGCCGTTGCAGACGAAAACGAAGCTATCGCTTTGCTTAACGCGATGGATATGACAGGTATTACCCTGACAGCCAACAGCGAAGCACCCCTGAAACTGAAATGGGCATATAGTGAAGGTTCATTCAATAACGGAAGCGGCCAGTCAAACAATTTTACCTGGACAGTTGTAAAAGAAGACGATAGTGCGATCACAGCGGATAAGGGCGTAGAAATCACTGGAACAACATCTGTCACAAACTATACCGCAAGCACGGAAGCCGGCATCAGCGCTTTGACTTATCAGGTTGCCGGAGGTACGAAAGCAACGATTGATCCGGTAAAAGAAGCTTCGGAGACTAACGACGTAACCGTAGCTTACGGCACAAAAAGCATTACCGTATCTATCACTCCGACTGATGCGAAAGCAACTGTCAGCCTGACCGACACACCGGAAGACCACGGAACACTGGTTGATGGAGTCACTTCTTATGAAACTCCGGTTATCGAAGAGTTTAAGTTTACCATTACTGCTGAAGACAAAACGACAACTAAAAACTTTATCATTAAATTCACTGTCGACAAGGAAAAGATAACAGCCGTAACCGTCCCCGCCACTTACAAATTGCCGGCAACAGTAACAGATGCAAAAGCAGCCATCGCTTTATTGGCAGACATGGAAGGTGTCATTATTAAAACAAATGGCACAACACCGACAAAGTTGGACTGGACGTATGACAAAGCCCAAAATGAAACCAATGAGTATACAGCCGAAGGCGGAAAGACAAACGTCTTTACTTGGTCGGCCGTTAGAGATGACGATGGCGAAGCTTTAGATGCTGCTTCAGATGTAACGATAACAGGTACAACAACTGTTACGAACTTTATGGAACCTGTAACAGGTAACACTCCTGAGAAAGAAGTAGAAGTTACAACAGAGAAGCCCATCGATAAGATTGGCGACGGCTCAACACCAACAATCGTAAAGAGCGTTGAAATCGCTGATGGTGCTTCAGCCGACCTGTTTACTATTAATAATGCAGAGATTAAAGATAAGCTTGAGTTGAATGAATCAGTTCGCGAAGTTATTTTGAATAAGGCAATCATTCCTGAAGTCACTTTGGCTTCCGGTAAAGAAACAAAGATCATCCTGCAGTCAGGCAACACAATCGACAAGATCACCAATGAAGGAACGCTGACATTACAGGATGACGCTACCGCTCCTACCGTAGCCGCTCTTTCAATGGATCTCGAAACACGTGCCGGCCTGACAAATAATGGTGCTGTAGGTGCTGTGGAGAACAACGGTGTCTTTACCGACAAGACTGCTACAATCGTTGTTGTAGGTGGTAATGCTGATTTGAGCCTTACTTCCCAACCTAAAAACCAGTCTACTTACGGACAAGAGGCAACGCTGGCCGTTGTTGCTGAAACGACAACTGATGAAGCCATTACTTACCAATGGCAGAAAAACATCGGCGGTGTGTGGACTAATGCAAATGGCACAGGCAACAATGAAGCTACACTGACAGTTGGTAAGACTGGCGACGGTGCAGGAAGCTTCCGTTGTAAAGTAGTAAGTACAAAAAGTAGTGCATCAACCACTCTTTACACTCAGACTGCAACCGTTACTTTTCTTACTGAAAGTGGCCCCTCTGAGCCGTCAAATCCGTCGACACCTACTTACACCGTATCACTTGATAAGGTAGCAGGCGCTACTTTCAGCAAAGGTGAAACGACAACCGTAGACGAAGGTGATAACTTCTCTTTCAAAATCACTCTGGATAAAGATTATGACCAGTCGAAACCGGTTGTAACCGTAGACGGCAAAGCCATCACAGCAGATGCCGACGGCAACTATACGATCAAGAATATCCAGAAAGATATCAAGATCATCGTATCAGGTATCGTTAAGAATACGGCAACAGGCATTGAAGAAAATGTTGCAGATGCTGCCCGTGCATGGAGTGTAGGCTCTACCTTATATATACATGTACCGGAAACGGCCGACGTATATGTAGTCAGTGGTACCGGAGCTTTGCAGCAACAGCTTCGTGGCGTATCGGGCGACTACAATA
>CAVJPC010000216.1:0-2898 GCA_963651205.1 Bacteroidaceae bacterium | reverse complement strand
TTCAAACAGTTTATGGTGGCGGATTTTACGCAGATGTGACTGGCGATACTAATATAAAAGTACTAGGCGGTAATGTTTCCTGGCTTTATGGAGGAGGTAAGAATGCTTCGGTGGCGGGTACGGCGAATGTAGAGATTGAGAATGGCAGTATTGATTATGTATATGGTGGAGGTAAAGAAAGTTATGCCGAATGTGGAAATACCAATGTCACAATAAAAGGCGGTACCTTCGGGAAAGTAGATGGCTATAGATATAATCTGATGGGAGGTGGAGAAGAGGCCCCTGTCACGGGTAAAGCCAAAGTAACGATAAACGGTGGCACATTCAATTGTTTTGTAACTGCCGGAGGAGGTCAAAATAATGCAACCACCGCCACCTGCGGCAGTACGGAATTGAATATTACCGGCGGTACGTTTACGAAGTGGACATACGGCGGCGGTTGGGCGTCGCCGGTTTTAGGGACGGCAACGGTACGGGTAAGCGGTTCTGCAAGTTTGACTACTACCTTATGTGGGGGAGGCGCCCGGCCTACAGCATCCTGTCAAAATACGGATGTACAGGTATCAAGTGGAAGTTTGGCCAATTTGTATGGTGGTGGCGAGAACGGTCCGGTTATTGGTGAGAGTAAATTGACCATTGATGGCTCGGCTTCTGCCTCCTGGACTTTCGGAGGTTGCTATGATGCTGATTGCGGAAGTACCGAGGTAACGCTTAATACCACAGGTACGATTGCCGGAGGTTTATACGGAGGTTGCAGAACCGGTAGTAGTAACACCACTCGGGTGAATATAAAGCAAGGAACTGTAACCGATCTCATTTATGGAGGTGGCGAACAGGAAGCATCTGTTGTAACCGGCGACACTTATGTCACTATGGACGGTGGATCCTGTATCGGAGTATATGGCGGAGGCTGGCAAGGGCAGGTGAACGGGACTACCCATGTGCTGGTAAATGGAGGTACGATAAGCAATGCTATTTACGGCGGTGGCTATGGTAGTGATCAGGATAACGATAAGGGACGTGTCGGTAATACAGAAGTGAGGGTTACGGGTGTAACAACAAAATCAACTGTTTTTGGTGATGGTCTTTACGGATGTGTGACAGGCAATACCTCCGTAATAATAGAAGGAGGCAAATTTGATGGTATTTACGGAAGCGGACCGAATGGTCAGATTGAAGGAAAGGCTGATATATTGGTTAAAGGAGGAGAAATATCTGTTCTCCGTATTGCATCAAATAATATACCTGAAGTGGGAGGAAGTATTACTATAGAGGGAAACCCTACTATTACTAGTACAATAAATTCATGCCAAAACATTACCGGCAACCGGGCAGACGATTTCAAACTGATACTAAAAGGATGTGGAACAAAGGAAAATCCTCTTGTTTTGCCAACAATAGATCGGTTTACCGATATAACGCTGGATAACTCTTTTATAACAATTGAGTCGGTAAATCCGTCTTCCACTGAATATCCGGCCATCCGCCTGCTTAGTGGTAAAGCAACGACGATAAAAGGAAAAGGGCTAACAGGTGAGACGCTTCTTGTCAGGAGTGTGGGGGGAGTTCCTTCAACAAGTGTTCCACTGATTATAGGTGATTTCCCTTCAAACCTTCAGTTTTCATATTTCTACTCAGCTGATACAAAATATCCTCTTTTCAAAGCAGGAGATACCTATCAATTGTCGGAATATAAAGATGCGGTAGCAGTAGTTCTTAAGACTGTGAATATCACTCAGCCTACACACGGAGCGCTTGCTGTTAAATGGATAGGTGTAGCGGGTAATCATGATACGGAACTGGATAGTGGCGATAAAGTCCCTGCCAATACGGAACTGACATTGTCCGTGATTCCTGAAGACGGTTATCAGGGAGGTTCCGTTTTTGCTAATGGGGTGGAGCTTACCGGTTCTACTCATTCGGTAACAGACGATGTAACCTTTTCGGCACAAGGATTTACTGCCATACCTTATACAGTTTCTGTTACTCCAACGGCAAACGGTACAATTACAGCGACTCCGAATACCAACGTAACAGTAGGAACAGAGGTTGCTTTAACCATCTTGCCAAACGACGGTTACCGCCTGAAAAGCGGTTCATTGCAAGTATATAAAACAGGGGATGCAAATACAACTGTGGCCTTGTCCGGTAATTCTTTTCGTATGCCGGCCTACGACGTGACCGTCATGGCTGAGTTTGAAGGAATACCGGCTCCACCTCCCCCCGCACCTGTTTATTATACAGTATCTCTTCCGTCCATAGAGGGAGCCACAACCGATCCGGCTCCGGGTGACTATGAGGTTGAATCGTGGAATAGTTTCCGTTTCTACCTGACATTGGATGAAGATTATAACCAATCGGAACCTCTCGTCACTACCGACCGGGGAGAAACGATTACACCGCGTAACAGTGACGGTGCCTATATCGTGAAGTATGTCCGTAGCGATGTCGGAATCTTTATCGACGGTGTGGTGAAGAATCCCGATCCGGTAGCAAATGCCGAAATCGAGTCGGGGACGGAGGTTTGGGTGAGAGAGCATCAGCTATTTATTCGTACCGATAAGCAGGAAAAGGTATCGATCTATACCTTTGACGGACAGTTGAGGAAAGCATTCCGTTCGAAAGGAGGCGATGAAGCTGTGTCGTTACCGGCAGGCGGATATATTGTTAGTATCGGGGAAAAACGATTTAAGGTTATTTTGTAAGAACCGTAATCGATACGATGATCTTAAGGGCGGCCGGTGATGGTCGCCCTTTTTTTAGCAAGATAGGAAAAGTATCTTTTTTTTCCCGCTCTTATCTTTGTAGCGAAATATAAAATGAATATGCAACAAAGACCGTCGACAACAGAAGAATATCAGCGTAAAATAAATATCATCGTGGAGTATATCAACAATC
>CAVJPC010000215.1:0-46814 GCA_963651205.1 Bacteroidaceae bacterium | reverse complement strand
CATACTTACAAGTAAGATGAAGGAGTAGTCAACCTAAAGCGTTAAACTACAATGATTAAGTACTTTTGTACGGAAGACTAGAACGTCCCCCTACAGCAAAACGTACGTCCCACTGCAACAGAACGTACATCCCACTACAGCAGGACATACGTCCCATTGCGGCAGAACGTAGTAATCTGCCGCACAAAAAGCCTTAACCATAGGCAAGAAACAACTTAATATTCCCTTTAAAACCCATTAGATATGGCAACAAAATTTGATTTCAAAACAAGTCCCGACGTGAACGGGACAGCAGACAAGACTACTTTATACCCCAAAATAGTGGTAAAAGGTACTAAAGACCTGGAAGACATTGCCCATGATATGGCAATACACTCCGGGTTCAAGGAAGGCATCGTGATAGGTCTGTTCAGTGACCTGGAAAATATCCTAACAGACTATCTGGCAGACGGATATAATGTGAAACTGGGTGAAATTGGAACCTTGTCGGCAACATTGACCAGCCGGAAGGTAACGGACAAGAAGGAAATACGCTCCGCTTCGGTACATTTTGACAGTGTCAAGTTCAAGCCTGCACGCTCTTTCGTGAAAGATGTACAAAGAAAAGGAGAAAGAGAACTGGAACGTGTAGATCCTGCTTACGGCTTCAAAAGCTCTTCCCCAAAGTACACAGAACAGGAACGGTTCGCTCTGCTGACAGACTATCTGAAGGAACACTCATTCATTACCCGACAGGAATATTCCGGTCTGACCGGGCTACTTAAAACCAAGGCAGCCAATGAATTGCGTCAATGGTACAAAGAGAAAAAGATTGAAAGAAGCGGAAGAGCACCACATATTATCTATATGCCTATAACAACGGAAGGGTGAGAGATGGATCTCTCACCCTTCCGGCATCTCTCACCCATCTCTCACCAGCATGTAAATTATTAACAATCAATTATTTACAAACAACCAATGAGAGATGTGAGAGATCAAACTCAAAAATACGTTTTATTGGAGAGAGAAGGCGCAGATGACACGAATTTCGCAGATAAAAGGCTGTTCTCTATTACATTATAAGCAAAAAAATCCGCGTTATCCGCGCGCCTAAAAAATGATTCAAGACCATTCGGTTATACGCTAAATCTATCAAGCACACGTTATTTACAAATCGTTCTTGTAGATATTTGCCATCACTTTCTGATATTGGTTCTCTACCTGCATATATGCCTGAAGATTCTTGTATATGCTTTCGGTTTCCACAAAATATTCAATCAAGGAAATCTGTCCTTCGGTCAGAGCCTGCTTCAACAAATCGAGCGAGCGATACATCAAAGGGACATCATACGCATTCATGGCATCCTTCAATTGCTGCATTTCATTAAACAAAGACATCAGACCGGCTTCCGCCCGGTCTTTGGCACTTTCCTGCATCAGTTGGGCACTGATAGCCTGGGCTTTGGCTATCCGCACTTTCTTGCGGTTCTCGAACAAAGGCAACGAGCCGCCTACCACAAAACCATTCTGTGAGGCTACATCATCCGTATTACGACGGAAACCTACTTCCAATTTAGGCAACCACCCCTGACGGTTTACAGAGACTTGCTTCTCGGCAGCACGGGTTGCAGCCGCAGCGGCTTGCAAATCGAGGTCGGAAACCATCACTTCGTCACGCAGGCTGTTGTAATCCTTGATTTCCTGCACACCGGGATAGACGGTTTCAGCAAACTCCAAGGGCATATTCCCATTCATGGCGAGCAGGGATTGCAAGGCAGTGCGATGGGCTGCCGTATTTTGGGCTACTTCGGTCTGCACGTTCATACGTTCCATCTTGATTTTATTCACTTCCAATATATTGGCATCGCCTGTGGTCAAACGTTTTTCATAAAGAGCCTGCAATTCATCGGCATTTTTCCGGCGGATATCCATCAAGGTTTTTTCCTGATTCAACAGAATCAAGTCCAGACAAAGATTCTTTGCATTCAGCAGAATATCCCGGCGGGCAGCCTGTTGCTGCTTGTCCACCGCTTCGTTCTGCAAAGTGGCCTGACGGTTGCGGGTAACATACTGTGTGGGAAAGTCGAAGCCTTGTGAAGCCACCAGTTCCGTGCCGTGGCCGCCTTCGGCAGCATTGCTATAGAATGAGCTATAACTCACCGTGGGATCGGGCAAGTTATTGGCTGTACGATTTTCCATCTTTGTGGCATCGGCTGCATGTTTCTGAGCTTGAAGCTCTTTGTTATTCTGCTCGATACTTTTCAGGATGTGGTCAATGCTCTGGGCCTGCATCAGCAGGGGGGAGCAAAAGGTTATGATCAATAAGATTCTTTTCATTTTATTCTCTTAATAAATTTAGTCACTTCAAAGTAATCTTTGCTATTGTTTGGCTGTAGGGGCGGGGTTTGCCCGCCCGAATGCATCCACGACACCTTTCTGTGTGTATTCGGGCAGGCACCCTGCCCCTACAGGGGGTGTTGCATTCAATGCGCCCCTACAAGGAGATTATTTTTTCTTTTTATTCATCAGTTCATAAACAATCGGAATAATGAAAGCGTTCAGGAAAGTCGATGTTAAAAGACCTCCCAATATCACTTTTGCCATCGGACTCTGAATTTCATTACCCGGCAGATCTCCACGGAATGCCAGAGGTATCAAAGCCAAAGCAGAGGATAATGCAGTCATCAGGATAGGATTCAGACGATCCAATGAACCGTGAAGAATACTTTCTTTCAAATCCATACCTTCTCCGCGCAGAGCGTTGTAATGACTGATCAACAGCATACCGTTACGGGTGGCAATACCAAACAAGGAGATAAAACCGATAATCGCCGGAATACTTACCTCACCCGTTGTGATGACCAGTGCAAACACACCTCCAATCAACGCCAGAGGCAAGTTCAGCAAAATGACTCCACTTTGAGCAGCATTTCTGAACTGAGTGTAAAGTAGCAGGAAAATAACCACAATACTCATGAACGAAGTAAGCATCAGCGTACGGCTGGCTGCCTGTTCACTCTCAAACTGACCGCCATATTCCACATGGTAACCTTCGGGAAGTTTAATTTGCGCATCCACCCGCTCCTGTATATCATTTACCACGCTGCGCAAGTCGCGCCCGCTGGTATTGGCAGAAATAACGATTTTACGCTTCACATTTTCACGGCTGATGGTATTAGGCCCCATTGCCGAAACGACATCCGCCACATAGTTGACAGGAATTTTCTGTCCGTCACCCGTATCAATCATCAGGTTACGCACTTTCTCCATTTCGTCGCGCACCTCATCTTTAGTACGCACAATAAGATTGAATGCCTTGCCTTCTTCATATACCTGAGACACCACTTCACCTGCCATATTCACCGAAACAAATTCGGCAAACTCCGGTAAAGAAATACCGAATTTAGCCAGCATTTCGCGTTTCGGGACAATTTTAAGCTGCGGACGCTCTATCTGTTGTTCCACATTCAAATCGGCAATGCCTTCCACACTGCTGATAGCATCCTTTATCTGATTACCGATGGCAAACATCTTGTTCAGGTCGTTACCAAACAGTTTGATCGCAATATTGGCTTTTGTTCCGGAAAGCATGGCATCAATACGGTGACTGATAGGTTGCCCGATTTCAATATTTGCTCCTGTGATGGTGGACAGCTTGGCGCGTACATCGGCCACCAGTTCCTGACGGGAACGGTCTTTCAATTCAAAAGGAGCCTCAATCTCACTCACATTCACTCCCAGGGCATGCTCGTCCAGTTCGGCACGTCCTGTCTTGCGGGCAACTGTCTGGATTTCGGGAATAGACATCAACAACTCTTCCGCACGGTGTCCCATCTTGTCCGATTCGGCCAAAGAGATGCCGGGCAATGAACTGATGTTGATAGTGAACGAACCTTCATTGAATGAAGGCAGGAAGCTACGTCCCAAAGTAAAGAACACGACAAGAGCCACCACAAACAACGTACCGGTAAAGCCCAATACCACCGGCTTATGATTCAAAGCCCACAACAAAGCATTGCGATAGTGCTTCTTCATCCATACGGCAACAAATGCTTCTTTAGGCAGCTTGTTGCCTTTATTATTGCCCAGCAAATAACTGCACAGCACAGGAGTCAGCGTCAGAGCCACTACCGTAGAAGCAAACAATGCAACGATAAAAGCAATGCCCAGCGGAACCAGCATACGACCTTCCATGCCTGTCAGGAAAAACAAAGGCACGAAGCTGACCACAATAATTAAAGTAGAATTCAAAATAGGCATACGCACTTCTTTCGAAGCATTGAAAACCACCTCTATAATGTTCTTGCGCTCTCCCTCGGGCAACAAACGATTTTCCCGAAGATGTTTCCATACATTTTCTACGTCTACAATAGCGTCATCCACCAGTGAACCGATGGCAATGGCCATACCACCCAAACTCATGGTATTGATGGTCAATCCCATATAGTGAAGTGCCAGGATGGACACGATAAGCGACAACGGCAATGTCACTAACGAAATAACCGTGGTACGCACATTTGCCAAAAACAGGAAAAGGACGATAACCACAAAGATGGCTCCTTCATACAAGGAGCCTTTGACATTCCCGATAGAGCTTTCAATAAAACGGCTCTGACGGAAAATATCGGTAGATACATGTACATCGGGCGGCAGGTTCTTCTGCAAATCTTTCAAAGCAGCTTCCAGCTGTTCTGTCAGTTCAATGGTTCCGGTTTTGGGTTGTTTGGTAACCGTCATCAACACGGCAGGTTTTCCTCTTTCGGAAGCAGTACCCAACTTGGGCTCCTGCGAGCCTATTTTTACGTCGGCTATATCTTCCAAAGTAACCGGAACACTATCCACCGTCTTGATAACCGAACGTGCCAGTTTATCCACATCATTGGTCGAAAGTACACCGCGGACAATATACTCATTGCCATATTCATACATCACGCCGCCATTGGCATTCTGATTCATGTTACGGGCAACGGTCATTACTTCATCCAATGTTACCTTATAGTGCTTCATGCGGGCAGGGTCCAGCAGAATCTGATATTCCTTGATATCTCCACCCAATACGGCAACCTGTGCAACACCTCCGGTAGAAAGCAGTCGCGGACGGATAGTCCAGTCGGCAAGTGTACGCAGGTCGAGCATGGAAGTAGTATCCGAAGTCAAACCGATAATCAGCAGTTCACCCAAAATAGAGGATTGAGGGCCCATGGTCGGTTTACCCACATTGCCGGGCAATTCTTCACTGACCAATGATAATTTCTCGCTGACAATCTGGCGTGCCAGATAGATATCGGTATCCCAATCAAACTCCACCCATACCACAGAGAAGCCATTGGTTGAGGAGGAACGTACACGGCGCACATTCGTAGCACCATTCACAGCTGTTTCTACAGGGAAAGTGACCAATTGTTCCACTTCCTCGGCAGCCATACCATTCGCCTCGGTCATAATCACTACGGTCGGCGCATTCAAATCGGGAAATACATCGACTTCCGTGTGAAAGGCCGTATACGTGCCGCCAATAAGCAGCAGGACCGATGCTACCAGAACCAGTATACGGTTTTGGAGCGAAAAGTTTATTATTTTATTTAGCATAATTGTTAAATTGAGAATGAAGAATTAAGAATTGAGAAATAAAAGTTACCCGCAGGCATTTTTTTATTTTCAATTTTAATTCCCAATTTATTCTAGTGTTCATGACTATGAGCCGGAATAGCATTGCTGGCAGACGCCAGTTTCACCTGATAAGCTCCTTTTGTTACCACTCTGTCACCTGCCTTCAAGCCGGTCAGGATCTGTACATCCTTACCGTTGTTGGCTCCTAAAGTAACTTCCTGCTTTTTATACCCTTCTTCGTCCAGTTGCAGATAAATGAAGTACAGACCTTGTTCCTCGGTCAAGGCAGTAACCGGCAAAGAAAGCACATCGGGCATTTCCGATGAAAGCAGGAAAACTTCCACATACGAACCGGGAATCACATCTCCGCGGTTATCAAATTCGAAAGTAACGGGTACATAGAAAGAAGTACCTCCCGAAGCCTTGCCATAAGAGAGCAGGCGTCCTTTCAACTCACCCAGTTCATATACCTGGTTATCATAGGGTGTCTTGAAGTTAGCCGACTGGATGCTGTGCAGATAGGCATAATATTTCTCGGAAACATCTGCACGCAGAAACAAACGGCGGTTCTGCGTGATACTTACCAAAGGTTGGCCTACGGATACATAATCACCTTCCTGTACCAGGCAGTTTTTGATATAGCCTCCCAAAGGAGCAGTTACAGCCACACCCGTTCGGGTCTGATTCTTCGAGATCGCTTCATAAGCCAGCTGCGCATTCTCATAGTTTTCTTTTATCGTATTGAAATCCTTCTGAGATATGATCTGGCTCTCTACCAATTTGGCTGCACGTTCATATTCCTTCTTCGCCGTTTCATAAGCGATACGGGTACGTTTCACCGGATCACCGTCGGGCATATTCTCGGCAGAAATATTCAGGATGGCTGTACCTTTGCTGATGCTCATACCATCTGTCACCGGATGACGGAAAGAAACCACACCGGCTACATTGGCTACTACTACACTTTCGTCACCTTGTGCCGCTTGCACCTGACCGCTGGTGGTAATTACCTGACGGAAGGATTTAGGCTGGATGATCTCAGATTCCACTCCGGCAGCCTTTGCCTTTTCCGGAGTGAGTATTATTTCGTCGGAATGTCCGGCTGCCGCCTCTGTTCCATGATTATGGCCTTCATGACCTTCGGCTGCATGGTCATGCCCTTCCGCTTCGTGGTTGTGACCTTCATGATCGTGATCATGCCCTTCCTTATCATGATTGTGTTCCGTTTCCGTTCCATGATCATGTCCTTCGTGATCATGCCCCGATTTACTGCTGCAAGAGCCTAAAAGGAATAATCCCAAGACTCCCATAAAGATAATTTTCTTCATGATGATATAGTTTGTTCTTACTTTTTTTAAATTGAATACAAAATTAGAGTAAAGAAAGTGCAACAAAGTTGCGGATAGAAAAGTTGTCTTCTATCTGTCAAGCAAGAACATAGGGAGGGGCGCGCAGACCCTTTACGTGGGGAAGGCACGTAGAATGCAGTTTTTCTAAAAAGCAATTATAGGGTAATGTGTTGTGTTCATATAGCCGTAACGTAAGTGTCAACACATCCGTCACTGCATAAAGAAGCGAACAAAATGAATAATCAGGGGAAACACTGTCTTGTGCCCTGTCCGGAGTAACACTTTTAAACTTGGTTACACATCCGGCATTGCAAGTATGATTTTCATCAGAAGCACTGCCCGAATGATTGTGTTCGGCACAATGGCAGGAACAGACACTCACATCATGCTGCAAACAAAGGATTTCCTGATGGTGATGATGCGGAAGAACAGAGGCAGTCAACATAATAATGCTGACCAACATCAATGCCCATGCTATGTATCTTCTGCGTTTCATCGGGTACAAAAATAATGGTTTATCATGTAACTTCCAAACTTCAGTCTAAAATTCGCTCTATCAAGCCTTTATTAATTATGAAACAAATCTACTTCACCGATAAAATCAATCCACTCATCGATTTCTTTTTATACTCTAATTACTAATATTTAGTTTCGCATAATATTTAAAACTAACACTATCAAGAATATGAAAACAAAAAAATTACTATTTGCAAGTGCTCTTTTCATGTCACTTTTTGTTTCTTGTACTAATGAAATAGAAAATCAAACAAATGATGATTACAGTGAAATACCAATAGATATTGAGCCTTATATTTCTTCTGGAATGCAGGAACTTATCAACAAACTAGATACTGCTCAAACAGCATTAAACATTGAAGAAATAATGCCATCACTAGATAAAATTTTGAAGCAAGATTCCCTAACAGGTAAAGTCGTTTCAAGAGATGGTAGTGCAGAAGGCTCTCTAATAGCTACAGGATATTCTTCCACAACAAATCTATTTAGTGGAAAAAGTATAACTATTACTTCCGACAATTCTGCATTCAGAGAGAGTTTGGACTTTATTTCCGGCAATGCAGAAAGTTCCAGAACCTACTATCTCAGTTGTACTGCTGTCTGTTATTACTTATATTTTACAGAAAACACAGAGTTCATTGTTGCCACTAAAGATGGTGATTTCATAGGCATCAACCCTGACAAATTCGATTCTAATATAACAAATGACTCCCAATTTGAAAGAGGATATCATTGTGAAGAAAAAAAAGCTAACAGACTTTATTATCTTACAACTTAATATATTAGGCCTATCAAATAATCCTACAATGTTTGGAATAGCCGTGCCATACTATGGATATTACGACACAGACAACCTCGAATTATATTATTCCAAGCTACAATGGAGATATTATGCATTTTAAGCAAAACCATTCATAATAATATATCAAATAACCTACCATACAAAACATATTAATATGCTTTATAAGACATTAAACGCTTTGTCTGGTAGGTTATTCCACTTCTGTAAATGCCTATTTCAAAACATAAAAATGATGAAGAAAAGAACATTCATATCAATTAAAGGAACTTTCCTTTTTGTCATCTCTATCAGCTTGTTTTATTGCAACAACAATAAAGAAGCCATATCAACCAATGGAGTTACAAAAATATATTTTAATGATAATGAAATAATTGAAGAGGATACCATTAACCAAAAACTAAACGAAACAATAGTGATCTACTTTGAATCTCCATACGATTCCATCTTATTCTTTAACGAAGAAACAGAAATTCATATAGAATATATAGACCATCATACTTACCGTTTCATTCCTCAATCTACCGGTATTGCCAGTATCGCTGCCATAGCGATAACAGATAAAAATGAAATGGCAAACAACTCCTTTTGCAGCTTCCATATTAATGTTTCAAGTTATACCACAAGATATATTTTCCAAGAAAATGATTATAATGTGGAATTATCCGGTTCTATAATGATAAAAGAAGAAATACAAAACATACTTAAAGTCAATTATAGCCCTTACATTCTGAGTTTGAAATATTCCACAACAAAAAAAGGAGAATTTATCTATGTATCAACAATGAATATAACAACTCATAAACGCGATACTATCACAGGTACATTCTCTTGTGAAGGTACAAAATACCAACTCTATAACGGAAATATTAGCAGAGACATAAACATTGAAAAATATATCAACACAATTTATAAATTATACATAGATCTCACAGAAGAATTTAAAGCTAAGTATCCAGAGGAAGAAGTCAGTCTAGTTAACATTATCTCAATTACTACTGCAACAACACAATAAGCATTATATAAAAAAACAGGCCGAAATTACACAGAAATTACGGAACTTAATAAATCTAAGCCACATAATTCTGTGTATTCCATGCCCAATAAAGTTTTATAAAATATTTTTTGCTTTACCAAATAGAAACACGTTTTTCAGGTGCCAGATACATAGGATCACCTTCTTTAATGCCGAAAGCATCATACCATGCGCCAATCTGGGGAAGCGCTCCGTTTACACGCCATCTGCCCAATGAGTGGGGATCAGATTTTGTCTGCAAACGAATTTGCTCGTCACGAACATTAGCAGCCCATACACCGGCATACGAAAGGAAGAAACGCTGTTCGGGAGTAAAACCATCCTCAACTGCCAGCGGAGCATCCTTCGTTGCATTCTTGAATGCCTGGAAAGAAACCTGCAAGCCACCGTGATCGGCAATATTTTCACCCAAAGTCAAAGAACCGTTGGCATTCAATCCCGGCAATACCTGAATGCTATCAAAGAAGTTCACCATTACCTGGGCACGTTCATCGAAACGCTTGGCATCTTCGGCTGTCCACCAGTCTTTCAAATTACCGTCCTTGTCAAACTGACGTCCCTGATCATCGAACCCATGAGTCATTTCATGACCGATTACCACACCGATTGCTCCATAATTGAAGGCATCGTCAGCATTCATGTCAAAGAACGGATATTGAAGAATACCTGCCGGGAAACAGATCTCATTAGTGGTAGGATTGTAATATGCATTGACAGTCTGCGGAGTCATTCCCCATTCATCCCTGTCAACCGGCTTGCCTGCCTTAGATAACATATAATCCAGTTCAAACTCTGTAGCACGTTTCACATTGGCCCAATAAGAGTCTTTCTCGATATTCAAATTAGTATAATCTCTCCATTTATCAGGATAGCCTACCTTTACATAGAAAGAGTTCAGTTTCTCAATGGCTTTTGTCTTGGTGCTGTCACCCATCCATTCCAGATTACGGATGCGCTCGCCCAATGCTGTCTGCAAATTCTTTACCAGCTGTACCATACGTTCTTTGGCGGCTGCCGGGAAATATTTCTCAACGTACATCTGTCCTACCGCTTCACCCAATACACCATTCACCGAGTTTACCGCACGCTTCCAGCGAGGCTGGTTTGCCTGCTTGCCGGATAATGCCTTTCCATAAAATTCAAAATTCTGTGCTACAAAATCATCACTAAGGAAACCGGCAGCTCTATCTATCAGATTCCATTGCATATAGGCTATCTGATTTTCAACCGGTACGCTATTGATAATTTTTTCCACTTCTTTAACCGGCTCAACCTGAGAAACACTCAGTTCGGTTACTCCTTTTGCACCAATGCCGTTCAGGAAAGCATCCCAGTCAATGCCCGGAACCTCTTTCTTTAATTCATCCAAAGACATTTTATGATAGTTAGCCGCCGGGTTACGTTGTTCTACCGCACTGAAAGAAGCTTTGGCAATGCGAGTTTCGATATCCATCACAGCTTCCATGTTCTTTTGGGCAGAAGCCTCATCAAAACCGGCCAGCTGGAACATCTTCACGATATGTTCCTTATATTTATTACGGATATTGGTGGTCGCATCATCGTTGTCCAGATAATATTCTTTTTCATCCAACCCGATACCGCCTTGATAGATCTGGAACAAGTTGCTCTTACTGTCCATAATATCAGCATCCACAAAGAAACTGAAATAAGGACGTATACCGATGTGGGACATTTCAGCCATCAAAGGAATGATTTCTGATTTGTCCTTGATTGAAGCAATTTTCTCCAAATCCGCTTTGATAGGAGCCATTCCGTCAGCATTCAGCTGCACACTGTCCATAGCCAGATTATAGATATCCCCTATTTTCTGACCTATTGTACCTTGCGCATTCTGTCCGGCAGCAATTTCCACAATCAATCCTTTCAATTGTTCCCGGTTATTTTCGGCAAGCATATCAAATGAACCGAAACGCGAATACTCATTAGTCAGGGGATGTTTCTTCATCCATCCACCACAAGCATACTGATAAAAATCAGCGCCCCGGACAGCCGCAGTGTCCAGATTTGTCAAATCAATTCCTGAAGTCATGACGGCTTCCTTTTTGCTGTCACATCCGGCAGTCGCTGCCAGAGCCAATACAGCCATTGGTAAATAATGTCTTGCTTTCATTTGTTTATTATATAATTAAATACTTCTCTCTTTTTAATTCCCTTGTGCCTCTTCCAATTCCATAGAAACGGTTTCCCATTCTTCTACTATCCGGTCCAAATCTTTCTTCAATGTCTGATGCTTTTCATACAAAGCCATATCCGAAGCACCTTCGGGAGTAGCCATCTCAGCTTCCACTTCCGCAATCCCGGCCTCCATTTTTTCTATTTTCTGTTCACAATCCGCAACTTGCTTCTCCAATTTACGAAGTTTCTTATTCAACTCCTTTTGGGCTTCATAAGACAATTTGTTTTCGCTGACCGTCTCAGGTTCTTCCTTTTTGGTTGCAGAAAGAGTAGGAGAAGCCGAAAGTTGCAACTCATTCAGGTTTTCTATTTTCTTTTTCTGCAAGAAATCGTAGATACCTCCGATATGTTCTTTCACTACGCCGCCCCCAAATTCATAGACTTTGGTCACCAATCCATCCAGAAACTCACGGTCGTGGGATACTACGATCACCGTTCCGTCAAATTCTTTAATCGCTTCTTTCAATACATCTTTCGAGCGCATATCCAGGTGGTTGGTAGGTTCGTCCAGAATCAGAAAGTTCACCGGTTCCAATAACAGCTTTATCATGGCAAGCCGGCTTCGTTCACCACCCGACAATACTTTGACCTTCTTGTCGGATGCTTCACCTCCAAACATAAATGCTCCTAGTATATCGCGTATTTTTAAACGGATATCTCCTTTTGCTACATTATCAATGGTATCAAAAACCGTCAGGTTTTCATCCAGCATCTGCGCCTGGTTTTGTGCAAAATAACCTATCTGTACATTATGTCCTATGGTCAATTTGCCTTCATAAGGAATTTCATCCATTATACATTTCACCAGCGTAGACTTACCTTCACCGTTTTTTCCGACAAAAGCGACTTTTTCTCCCCTATTGATAGTCAATGTCACATCGTGGTAAACGACATGATTGCCATAGGTTTTCTTCACTCCGTCACAAATAACAGGATAGTTACCTGAACGCATAGCAGGTGGAAATTTCAGCCGCAGGGCCGAATTGTCTTCATCATCTATTTCAATGGGAACAATCTTTTCCAACTGTTTGATGCGGCTCTGCACCTGTACAGCTTTAGTAGCCTTGTAACGGAAACGCTCTATAAAATCTTCCGTATCCTGAATTTGTTTCTGCTGGTTCTCGTAGGCACGCAATTGCTGTTCACGGCGTTCTTTGCGCAATACTACAAATTCGTCATAAGCCACCTTATAATCATAAATGCGTCCACAGGAAATTTCAATTGTACGGTTGGTCACATTATTTATAAATGCACGGTCGTGGCTCACCAGCACAACGGCACCCGAACTTACTTTCAGAAAATTTTCCAGCCACTGGATACTTTCTATATCCAAGTGATTGGTAGGCTCATCCAGCAACAATACATCAGGACGGCGCAACAACAATTTGGCCAGTTCAATACGCATACGCCAGCCACCGCTAAACTCGGATGTGGAACGGTTAAAATCTTCCCGGCTAAATCCCAACCCCATCAATGTACGTTCTATTTCTGCCGTATAGTTGGTGCCACCCATCATCAGGAAGCGTTCATTATCATGAGTAAACTTATCAATCAGTTTATGATAACTATCTGAATCATAATCCGTTCTGTCTGCCAATTCCTGATTCATTTTCTCTATGCCGGCCTGCAAGTCAAAGATATGCTCAAAAGCCATCTCCGCCTCTTCCATCACGGTATGTTGATCACTTAGAATCATAACCTGAGGCAGATATCCTATGGTTGTATCCCTAGGAGTGGAAACTGTGCCTGATGTAGGCGCCTGCATTCCTGCCAATATTTTGAGCATAGTAGATTTACCGGCACCGTTCTTCCCGACCAGCGCGATGCGATCTCTCTTATTGATTACATATGATACATCCTCGAACAGAGGTGTTACTCCAAATTCTACTTTTAAATTATCTACTGAAACCATTCGTTTTTATCCTTTTGCAAAAGTGGCAACAAATATACGGTTTTATATGCAAAAAAGAGGAGAATGGGTAAATAAAAAAGACTTTTATCCTTAACAAATAGGACAAAAGTCTTAAAACGTGTTAGAAAACATACTTTTTTAGTTGCTTTATTTGCAGATTTCACTAAAGTCCGTACCTTTGCAATGTGTTTTTCATAGTATTAGATTTAAGGTTAACAAAGGTTGGAGCAAGGCGTTGCTCCTTTTTTTATGTCTGTACTTCTCGAGGAAAGGATCTCGCTGTACAAACACACTATACAAACGAAGTAAAACAGAACGGCACCCCATTCACTCCTTACTCAAAGCCACTCTGAGATTTAAAATCCAGCACTTCAGATAAAACGAACCTAAATCATCCCTCCATAAGGATTAAAAATCGAAAAGAGCCTTATCAGCCTCCTTCTTTAAAAAAAGCTTTTTACCGTCTTACCTGATCTCAGCGCCTGTCTGTTTCACCAATTTTATCCGAAGCGATGACTCCGGCATAGAGACATGCCCTTCATATACTCCCGAACGGACAAGGATGGATACCTTTTTCTTATCACCGACAGCTGCCGCATTCACAGCTTCCTGAACTGTAAAGAAATCCCCACTCCCATCTTTCGCCACTACATAATCATAACATCGCACATATTTTGCCAAAGCCGGCACTTCTTCCATCAAAGCGTCCACAGCCAACCCGGCAACTATACGTCCACCATATATATTCAAGTGAGTATTGTCAATTTTCCCTTCTGGACAAAATTCATATTGTCCTGCTGGAATCCACATAAACAATTTTCTTGAATTCTCGACTCCCATACCAGTAACCAAATCATGGGTCAGTTTATTCAAATCAATAAAAGGTACATTCATTTCTTCGGCCACCCGACGGGGAGATTCCAAATATTCCCTATGGGTATCAACCAATACCGGACCTTCTTTTTCATAACTGCCCTTTATCTCCGTCACACCTTCAGGAGGGAAATTACGACGGACTATAGAATTAAACAATACAGGATTTCCTCCCTTAGCACGTGTTTCATTCACAAAACGTCTCAAATTATCATCAAAGGTACTTCCGGGTTCTGTATGTAATGTGGCTCTAGGTTTCTCATCATTATGCCCGAATTGAATAAATACATAATCACCTTTATGAATTTTAGAAAACACCACATCCCAACGTCCTTCATTGATAAAACTGAGTGAACTTCGTCCATTCATAGCGTGATTATCCACCACAACCTCTTCCGTAAAATATCCTGGAAGCATTTGTCCCCAACCACGCTCAATATTACCATTCTGCAGACTTTTATTCGCCATGGTGGAATCACCAATCATAAAAATAGTAATGGGTTCTTTTCTCTCAGCAATAAAAGCCGATAATAGGAGTAAAGCACATAAAGCAAGTAATACTTTTAAGTTCATGTTTTTCATATACATTTTATAAGTTAAAAGACTCAGGCAAAAGTAAACAAGAACAAGAAAAGAAACCATAAAAAATGATACAAGAATATAGAAATTTGTTCAAAATCACCTTTTAACAATAAAAAAATAACACAGAAAATGATTCCATTTTTCATTTATCGTTTAAAAACTATAATTTCAATCATCATCATTGCAGAACAATTACTAACACATCTTTCTACCGAAATAGTCTCAATGCACATTCCCAATCTTTCCATTACTATTCCCTTTACCCAATTTCAACATTGTCTTTTTCACTTTTATCATTTACAATGAGTTGTTTTTTCGACAACAACATATAATTTTTCGTCATTTTTCAGCCTGAGTGTTTATTAATCTCCTAAAAATTAAACAGATCATCACTTTAATTCATAAATTCGCAATCAGTTGAAAAAATATAAATCAATAAAATAAAGCCGTATGCGAAAAAACATTTTAATATTCATGATGATTCTTTCCCCTCTCTATTTTTTTGGACAACACCCCACAGACAATATGGATGTCAGAAAAGTATTCCCATTCCATAATACAGATGTCACATTAAAAGATTCTTGGTTAAAACAACGAGAAGAACTCAATATTACCTTCCTAAAATCCTTAGATCCCGACAGATTATTGCACAACTTTAGAATTACCGCTAAATTACCATCCAACGCAATCCCTTTAGAAGGATGGGAATCTCCGAAAATTGGTTTAAGAGGTCATTTTGTCGGTCATTATCTCTCCGCTGTTTCCAACTTAGTAGAAAAATATAAAGACCCTCTTCTTACCAAACATCTGAATTATATGATAGATGAATTATATAAATGCCAACAGGTTTCAAAAAATGGATATTTAAGTGCTTTCCCCGACAAGGATTTTGAAATATTAGAAACAAAATTCTCTGGAGTATGGGCACCCTATTATACTTATCATAAAATTATGCAAGGAATGTTAGACGTATACATCCATACAAACAACAAAAAAGCTTATGATATTTTGTCAGGTATGACCGACTACGTAATTGACCGTATGTCCAAACTAAGCAACAAGACAATAGAAAGGATGATATATACCATAGAAGCCAATCCACAAAATGAAATGGGAGCAATGAATGAGGTATTGTACAAACTTTATCAAATCTCAAAAGCACCTAAACATTTGGCACTAGCTAAATTATTTGATCCCGATTGGTTCGCTGATCCTTTATACAGAAATGAAGATATTCTATCAGGGTTACATTCAAATACCCATTTGGTACTTGTAAATGGATTTGCCCAACGTTATGCCGTTACAAAAGAGAAAAAATATCATGATGCAGTCATTAATTTTTGGAATATCCTATCCAAGCACCACATTTATGCCAATGGCACCAGCAGTGGGCCTCGTCCTAATGCAACAACTAAAACTTCTGTGACGGCAGAACACTGGGGAGAACCAGATCATCTCTGCAATACTTTAACTAAAGAAATCGCAGAAAGTTGCGTGTCACATAACACCCAAAAGCTATGTTCCTATATTTTCACATGGACTGCCAATCCTCAATATGCGGATTCATATATGAATACATTCTATAATGCTGTCCTTCCAGCACAAAGCAGCCACAGTGGTTCCTATATATATCATTTACCATTAGGCTCACCACGCAACAAAAAATATCTGAAGGATAATGATTTTGCGTGTTGTAGTGGTTCATGTGCCGAAGCCTACACACAACTTAACTCAAATATCTATTACCATAATGATTCTATACTTTATGTAAACCTCTATATTCCTTCAATTGTAAAATGGAGAAAAAAGAACATACTGTTAGAGCAGGACAGTTATTTTCCTAAAGATTCCACGATCAATTTCACAATCTCAACCAAACAAGAATCCCAATTCGTTTTAAAATTATTACTTCCTTCATGGAGCAAAGGAGTTAATGTATACGTTAATGGAAAAGAGCAACATATCAATACGACTTCAACCGCATCATATCTTGAATTAAACAGAATCTGGCGTGACCAAGATAAAATCAGATTAGTGTTCCACTATGATTTTCACTTTAAACCAATGCCTGACAATCCTAACACATTCGCAATATATTACGGTCCAATGTTACTGGCATTTGAATATAAATCAGAAGTAATATTAAAAGGCGAAACAAAAGAGATTCTAAAAAAACTTTCTATTTCAGACTTCAAAAAGGCTACTTTCCAACTAACTAATAATAAAAACAACTATCTACTCCGTCCATTATACGATATAGACAATCAATCCTATGGAGTATATGCAACTATCAAAAATTATTAGATTCAGTTATTCCGCCAGCTAGTCGTTTGTGAAATTAATAACAATACCAAAAATCAGTAATATTATCGTATAATTTTCACTCTAAACTTTGTAAAGAATCTGTAAGCACAACATAAATGAATACAGATTCTTCACTTTCACTAAAAGACAAAACAACAAATCTATTCTTCACAAATATCTTTATCATCCCCTCATACGAGAGCAGTCATACCATATATTATCAAAAAGAAATAAGTGCACTTACTTTTGGGGACTATTGCATGAATGAAATTTATATTAGAATATATTGATACAACCTAATTGTGAATGATCACTTACTTTAAAAAGATGCAGGCAAAGAAAGTAATTGATACATCAATGTACGTGCCATGCGCTCTTGTCCATTGGTGTTAGGATGTAACCGGTCATAACCCGGATCATAGAAATAAACAAGCTGTTCCTCAATCATCGGATTCATGCCCGTAACTGCATTAAAATCTATCACAGGAACTCCCCACAGATTACCGGCTTCCTTGATGGCTTGCACATAGGCATCTACGTATTCTCCACACTTATTCTGATAGCTTTCATCCGGTTGCACATTCTTATCACCAAATTCTGCCAAAGAACGATGCAACGGAGTCAGCAAAACAATTTGTTTATCGGGGAAAAGTTTCTTCAACCGGCTCAAGCCAAGATTAATACGCCCTTTATAAGTATCATTTGTCATAACGGGAGTACGTCTTTTACGAGTTTCCAGTTTTTTAGTTTCACCACGGGCTGCCATCACCTGCTCTTCTTTCTCTGTAAACCATTCTCCGACAGGTACACTGCTATTAAAATCATTTGTCCCCATCAGGACAATGATGGCATCAACTTCTTTCCCATGCTCCTTTTTCAATTGGTCTGCCTGACGGGACACATCATTCCACTGACGACCACTCACCCCATATACATAAGGTGTGATGTCCAGCCATTCCTTCAAAAAATCCCAATATTTCTTTATGTTATCTCCATAACAATTCGGGTCGGTAATAGAATCTCCTATATAACCCACCTTTTTTCCATACCACGGATGCTGAACACAACCGTTATTACCTGATTCTTTTTTACAGGAAGATGCTTCCTGTCCGTGTAACCACAACGGACACAACAATAAAAGAGCAAATACAATAAATTGTCTGTTTTTCATAAGTAGCTGTTTATATTTAATTTTTCATTAGAATGACATCAAAGGTAGCAAATAAGAACTAAAAAAACAGCTATTGCAACTTTTTATTTTTCACTTGCTACCCTACCTCGTCTTATTAATAATTTGAGGTTGAATATCCCTCATACTATCATTTCAAGTTATCCGTATAGTTCAAAGGAGAAAAAAAAGATTGGAATGACCCTTTGTCTTTTAATGACAGGTAAACATAACTTTACATTATCAATTCTATTTGTTAATAAAGTTCTCCTTATTTATAAAGCATGTTATAAAACAGCGAAATACATGGCGAAAACTTGCTATTATAAATGAAGTCCGTATCTTTGCAATGTGTTTTTCATAGTATTAGATTTAAGGTTAACAAAAGATTGGCTGTCTGGGATAGATAGCCTTTTTTTATGCCCAAATTTCACTATAGATCCTACAGAAAAATGAGGAACACTCTCATCACTGAGCATGTCCCCCACATAGATAATCTTTAAAAGAGAAAATCTTACATGTCGTCTTCAGGCCACCCGGTATATCTCCATCCCACTACAGAATAGGTAGCGCCAGGGTCCTTACTAGTTATATAAGTGAATGATATTTTATCGGCAACTGTACCTGAAGGAGCGGTAATGCCTTTCAATTCCAATTTCCCATCAGTCAGAGTAAATGTTTCGTTGGAAGATGTTACATTACCGGCCAAATTTTCGATATTACTTCCCGAAAAACTTAAGGCTTTGACATCACAATTTATCTTACCATTGATATTATAGACATCGGCAGCTGTCACGCTCCCGACTCTGACCCAACATTTATCGGCATCATTACTGACCGTATTGGCTATTGTACAATACATCATACCCATATCAGCACCATCCTTGCTTACCGTCACTATATATTGGCCGCCTAATGGATGAATAGCCGTATAATCGATATCATAATCCATATCTTCAGAGTTACAAGCTACCAATGAGCATGATGCCAGCAACATTAAAATAACATATTTCAAGTGTTTCATATCCTTATTCTTTAGTTTCATACCTTATTCATTTATTTACCTTTAGCAACTTGCCACCACATGGGTTCGTCCAAAGCCTTTGTCTGCGGAGCATTCGGATTATACTGTGAAGAAGCATTCGGAACCAATAGACGACGTGGATATGCCGTCCGCTCTAGTACAGTAGTAGCCGGAGCTACAAATGTACCTAATTCATACCCCGGAGTAAGTTCTCTCTCCTGTGGCAGATAGGAAACGCGGACAGTCTCAGCTGTACTAATAGAAGGAATACCGGTACGGTTACGGTCAAATACCCCATCCAACGTATTAGCCTTTGCATAAGAAATCCATTTCTGAGTCAGAATACATTTCAACATGGCATCTGTAGACGTCGCATTAAAAGCGTAGGGTCCACCGGCTGCAATAAATGAGTCCGCTTTGCCATCGGAAGGAGTCCAGCGGTTGAAAGAAGAGGTAACACCTGCATCGTAATACACCTTTGCCTGAGGTGCATTTTCCAGACGGGCATATGCTTCAGCTATCAGAAAATTGATTTCTGCCGCATTCATCAGATACACAGGATCATCATAAGCTTGATAATAGCGGGAAGTAGTCGCCAAAGGAACACTGGCAGTTGCAGGTTTATATCCGCACGGCAAACCTTCATATTTCACAGAATAATTGGTTTCACCGGAACTTGCCCTGCCTACTTTTTCATAGATACTTTCAATACGTGGATCATTATAGGTAATAAGATACTCGCATAAAGTATGGCAAGCACGGATATTCTGTGTGGTATTCAATTGGCGGATATTATACTCGTAAAAAGGATTTCCTTTATTGGTTGCATCTTCAAAACAAGTCATCGCACAATCTTCATATAAAAAATCATTTTCCGCCAATAGAGATTCGATGGCCGATTTATTGGCTACAAAATTCCGCATCAAAAGCTTTAACTTCAGATTCTTTGCAAATTTCACCCATTTATCCATGTCACCATTCATAAACATGTCATATTTCCCCATTGTAGGATTCGTTTCCGACATCGCATCATTCTTCTTGGCAATAGCTTCATCCAACATAGCCAGAATGCCGGGATAAACCACCGATTCACTATCATCATATTTAGGATAAGGATACCGGTCATGGTCAATTGCTTCCGTGAAAGGAATATCCTCATACATATCTGTCAACATATGATAGTTATATGCAGTCAACACTTTCGCTACGATCCAAAAGTTCCAAGCTTCTACCCCTTCTGCCTTTTCAATTACTTCTTTCAAATCAGGCAAGGTATTTGCATAAGCATTAATAAAGAAAGTATTATAGGAACTGACAGACAAGCTATAATTCACGGTTGTATTATACTGATTGGTAGAATTACCTTGGGTAGTATGCTGTAACCACATATTACCAATAAGACATCCATTCCATCCAAGCTGTGCTATAGTAGAAGCACACGCAGAAGGCAATAAAGCCTCTATAGTTGTTTCTTGAGGAAAATTCGGATTCTCATTCACATCCAAATAATCACTACAAGAAGTTAACGGGGTAATTGCCATAGCTGCGACAATCAACCCAACTGATACTGATTTATATTTTTTCATCTCTACATCCATTTTAGTTATTAGAACATCACTTTGACACTACCACCGAAGTTGCGTGTAGAACTGGTACCGGTGGTCTCACCAAACTCAGACATCAAGTCATTACCCAAATTGGACACTTCTGGGTCTACATAATTGTTTTTCTTCGGAGTGAAAAGCAGCAAGTTACGTCCTACAAGGCTTACTACCAATTGTTTGATAGGAGTCTTTTCAAGAATATTCTTAGGGAAGTTATAAGAGAGTACGACTTCACGCAATTTGAAATAATCTTTCGGAATAACAAATTCACGACGAGCCTGTGGACTATACGAATAGTTACCTTGCGCAGAATTCATATTGCTGGAATATACAGGAATATCATTTTCCACATATTCTCCATTTACTACTTTTACTGAATGGGGATATATAAACGAGTTACGCTCATTAAATACGGTTTGAGTAGAGTTACCATTAAAATGAGTAATATAAGAAGTGTTAGACACCATATACCCCCCTTTTCTCCAGTCAGCCGTTGCGCTGAAAGTAAAGTTTTTCCATTTCAAGGTAGTATTAAAGCCCATTGTAAAGTCCGCTTCAGAAGAACCAATGTATTCTTTCTCCGTCTGGCTGTCAGATTGGTAACCATTGTTATCGACAATGGTATACCCATAGTAAGGACTATTCTTATCTGTTACGCGGTTAGCCATCGGTACACGATATTGGGCAACAGGTCCCCCTACTTTCAATACATAGTCTACTCCACGCCAGGTTGTATAAGTATATTCGTCCAATCCATCCCACAACTCCTTTACCTTGCTATTGTTTTTTGAGAAAGTGGCACCCACATTCCATTCCCAATCTTTTGTACGAACAGGAGTAACATTTACCATAATTTCCACACCCTGATTTTCTATTTTACCCACATTACGGGTACCACTTACATAACTAGTTTCAGGTGCCAAGGTGGCAGCAATAATCTGGTCTTTTGTCTGCTTGTTATAATAAGCAAAGTCAACACTCAATCGATTGTCAAAGAAATTGCCTGAAAGTCCGAGTTCATATTCCGTTGTCATTTCAGGTTTTAAGTCCGTACTGGGAATTGTATTACTGGAAGTCATACCTAATACGCCGCCAAACGGCAAAGTAGTATAATAATTATTTCCGGTACCTGTAGTACCAAAATCCGCAATACGATACCAAGTACTTGTTCTATAAACACTGGCGTCATTACCGGTCTGACCGATAGCACCACGTACTTTCAAGAAATCAATCTTATGTTCTTTCAAGGCCGGGAATAATTCCGTAACCAGCAAAGAAGCATTCACGCCACCATAGAAGAAACTGTTTCCTCCTTTGGGTAAAGTGGAAGACCAGTCATTACGAAGAGAAAGATTCAGGAACAAGAAATCTTTATAGCCCAGTTCTCCTTGTCCGAAAACTCCTATCAAACGACGTTTTTCATTATAAGTATCGGGCACTGCCGCAGCTGTAGTATTCAGCAGATTATACCATCCTTCCACTTCCAGTCCGCTTAGATAAGCACCTGTATAACCATACGTTTGCTGGTTCAAGTTCCAACCGGCAGTCCCGTTAATACTGAAATCACCGATTCTATAATCAGCATTCAAGAATGCAGTTGCATCAATCTGGGATCTGTTATATCTATATTCCGAATAATAACCGATTTCATCCGATTTACCACCACTGGCATAAGATCCGTTTGACAATGTCAATTTTGCATTGGAGTTCTTTACACGCTGATTGTTAAAATCTCCACCAATACGTCCCGTAGCCTTCAAACCCGGTATAATATCGTAAGTCAATTCAAACTTTCCATATACACGGTCATCTTGATAATCATATTTGTTATTGTCAATGGTCCAATACGGATTATGTGCATACCAAGTATAGTAATTGTCTTCATTGTATCGGTTATCATTATAATCTTTCTGATCGGTAAAACTAACATCAACAGCGTGTTGTAAAAGCTCCATATCCATTCCTTCAGTACGACGGATATCTTTACGGACATAGTTCATTGTCATATCCATAGTCAGCTTGTTAGCTTTGATGTAGCCACGCAGAGAAGCGGTATTACGCGCATACTTATCTCCGTCATTAGGCAGGATACCGGTGGAGGACAAATTGCCATAAGATGCAACCACCCCAACATTTTCATTACCATAACGCAAAGAAATATTATGATTTTGCTCAAATCCTGTTTGATAGAAATCACGCAAATTATGCTTCACATATGAAAAAGGCTTAATCATAGGAGTTTCCAGTTTATCTGATCCCCACTCATGCATAGTACCATCCAAAGCAGGTCCCCATGAACCATTTTCCGAACGGTCCCAACTTCCCCAGCCTTGTCCAAACAAATCTTGAGTCTGCATAACCCGCAGAATGTTTGAAGCTGTAAAGGAACCGTCATAAGTAAGAGACAATTTTTCCACACCTGCTTTTTTGGTATTAATCATAATCACGCCATTTGAAGCGCGTGAACCATATAATGCCGTAGCCGATGCTCCCTTCAAGACAGTCACAGATTCTATATCATCTGCATTGATATCATTAGCACCATTACCAAAGTCAGCATTACTACCGCTGGAAGAACGAGCATCCCCTAAACGTGTATTATCAATAGGAACCCCATCGACAATATAGAGTGGAGAATTACTATTCAATGATGAAATACCACGAACCAAAACTTTTTGAGAAGTACCTGCATTTCCGGCTGCCGAGATCTGGACGCCGGCTACCTTACCCATCAATCCTCCCATGACAGAACCGGATTTGGCCATATCTAACTGATCTGACTTTACAGTAGAGGCAGCATACCCCAGTGTCTTTTCACTTTTCTTCATACCTAAAGCTGTTACGACAACTTCATCAAGGGTTTTTGAGTCCGATTTCATTACGATACTCAACCTGCCTGCCTTAATAGCTACTTTTTGTGTGACCATCCCTAAATAGGACACAATCAAATTTTTAGCTGTCTCCGGAATTTTACTTATGGCAAAATTACCATCAATATCAGTTATTGCACCCACAGTAGTACCCTCAACTAATACAGATGCACCAACAACCGGCTCCCCATCATCTGCCGAAGTAACAGTTCCAGTTACTTCGGAAACTTGAGCCATTGCCATTCCCCAACTTACAAAGAAGCAGGTCAACAACATTAACACTCTTTCTTTCATAAATCTCTCTTTTTTAATTAGACATTAACTGAGTTCTGCTAGAACTATATCTACTAAAAAAGAATATATTATTCTGTAGTTGCATATTTAATGCTTTTCCATTTCAATTATCTACAATATAATTTAGAAATATTGATCTATCAAAATGATATTACCAAAGAGAATGTTACCACGCACATATTCAGTATAAACAAGAATAATATAGCTTATATAAGTTAATATGATGTTTTATATTATAATATTATTGGCTTTTATAATAGTAATTCAATAGTAGCAATGCTTGCTTTTTATTGATATTGTTAATAGCTAAATGATTTATAAAATAATTATTTTGTAAATTACTGCTTTATATTAATATTATTTTATATCTTTGCATTATTGTTAATAGATATAGTTCTAGCAGAACTTATCCTTGTTGCTTTAATCAACAAACTCAATTCTAAAGCTCTTGATAATCTTCCATTTTAGGTATAATACAAGGATTTATAGATCTTATTTTACTATTTTCTACTTTTATTATACTCTAAGTACAACCAACAAGCTGATATACAACAATATAAAGTGCCATATTCTATAGTTTAATTCTACCCTCATGTACCGGAGCACTCTATTTTCTTCTTTTATTCACACATTGAGAACATCTATGGGTAGCAATGTGGATAAAAAAATATATACACTAAAATACTATATATTTCAGTGTATATATTATAAATTACAGCTTGATTAGCCCCAGCCTTCTACAACTTCACCACTTCAGTATATATATTACCAAAACGGTCAGTCACTTCTATCTTTACCTCCCCGGCTCCGGCAGAAGGGACAGCAGAAAAATAATGATCTGTACGAACAGGCTCATAATCCTCTACTGCACGCCGACCGTTCACATATTTCAAATAATCGGGATCATATGAATAAAACCGGGACATATCTCCCATGAATTTACCATCCTCATACCAACGAACCCGCCAAGCTTCATCCCAATTCCAAACCTTGGCAATAATAGCATCCGGACGTTCCATGACACGGCCCTTATTATAGACTATCATTTGGTAGTTCTTGTCATATCCTGTCGCCTTATAATACCAAGTGACCTCAGAGCCTTTTCCCTCAAAGACCTGATAACCGTTGGGAGCACCGTCACGGCAGACTCCACAAGTCCACCAGGTACCGCATACAGCTCCCAAATTATGCTCCATTATACCGGCTCCAATATCCGTATTACTATTCAAATGAAAATGTCCGGACAGTATACCGGCATGAAATTTATTCATCAGCATTTTTTTCAATTTTTCCCCTCCTGGTATTAAAGGATATTCAGGCATCGGTTTAAGAGGAGCATGCATAGCTATAAATACTTTCTTATCCTGTTGGAGTACACAGTTCAGCAACAGTTCCAACCATTTCATCTGGTCCTCTATCTCCAAAGTCACTTTATAACGCTTATTTCCATAGTATATCATATTGTTCAATACGATGTAATATACATCGCCTAACTGTACAGCATAATATAGAGGACCAAAATCTTTCTTATAGATATGTGCAAAGTCTGCTCCTTCACTCGGTTCCCTATATTTATCAAAATCATGATTACCGATAACCGGATAAACAGGAATACCTGTCTGTCTGGCGAATTCTTTATACGTCATATTATGTTTGTACACATCCCAAGTTATATCCCCCAGAATAATACCCGCCACCTGAGCTTCCGGATAATTCGCTACAGTTTCTTTTATATCAGGCAAAGTTTCATTGTTCATGCGGGTGACATCTGCATCCGTATCCAATTGAGTATCTGCCATAGCAATCATCACAAAATGATCCGGATTTCCTTTCATCCGTTTTAGATTGAAATTATAAACCGTTTTTGACGGCTCCAAACGCTGATAAAACTGAGGTACCCCCGAACTAAAATCGGCGACATAGCCTTTAGGAGTTACCATATAAATAAACTCTGCCTTGTCAGCCAATTCCAACGAATAGTGTCCCTGATTGTCAGTGACCGTAAAGGTAAAACCGTCTGTGACCAACACTTCCCCCAAAGGCTTTTCCGCAGATTTCACAACTCCTGTAACCGTAGCGGCAAAGCTGAAAGCAGCCGTCAGCCAAAGGACGACGGCTATTATTAATTGTTTGTCCATTATTCCCACCATAATTTAGAATTAATATTATCAGTTCCCCCCTGCCTGTCAACCGCTTCTTTATAATTTGCTCCATTCAGTGCCTGTTCATCTTCAGGATAATAGAAACGTGAAGGAATTCCTCCCGGATCAGAAGGATTACGGTTATCTAATAAAGCGTTCTGCTTAGGAAGACCGGTACGAAGAAAATCGAACCATGATTCATATCCTACACAGAACAGAGAAAGCCATTTTTGCTGCATAATCTGTTCCAAAGCCGTTTCATCCTTATAAGCTACTCCTTCTTGGGCAAGGTATTCTTCAGGTACTTTCACTTCATAATAATCCATTGAAAGCTTTATGCCCTCTTCATAGATTTTTTTCGCATCTCCTGTGGCATAACCACGGACAATCGCTTCGGCTTGCAAAAACTTCACTTCAGAACAATTCATCAAGACAGCGCTGCATGCATCAGGAGTGGCACGATAATAATCTCCCATCAAAGATACATCAGCCTGCGAATAACCAATCTGTGTAAGTGTCGTAGACGAACACCCCACCGGGATGCCTGGATACCTGGGATCACCAGCCAGTACAGAATTTGTGGATGGCGCAAACCACACCTGCATACGCGGATCCTGATATTTGTTCAATAAGGCAGACATCTCATCACTCATACGCACATATTCAAATTCTCCCGAACGCATATCATATATAGGACATTTATTGGGACTTCCTGCCAAAAATTGCAGCAGCATATTATCACTATTGGCATCCATCAGCGGCAAGCCCAGAACTGCCTTTATCTCATTCTTCACATCGAAATCCGTTATTTCAGACATGCGGTTGCTGATTCTCATCAAATAACGCAAACGAAGCGAATTCCCCAGTTTACGCCACTTCAGGCGATCACCATTATACACAATATCTGATGGGAGAACATCATTATGAGTGCCCAGTATTCCTTCCGCCTGTTCCAACAAACTTATAATTCCCCCTTCTGATGTATAAACTTCTTTTTGTGTGTCGTAGGCCGGAGTGATATTTTCAGCACCCAGTGTAGCTTCTGAAAAAGGTACATCTCCCCATAGGTCCGTAAGCTGTGATCCTGCAAATGCCTTCAGGATATAAGCAACAGCCTTGCAGGATGGCCGGTCAGCCCGGTCGGATACCTTTATCATTTCCTGAATATTATTTAATTGAAGATAATAAGCAGACCATGTACCTTCATTGGTTCCGAAAGCATATTGTTCCACCTCATTATAATTCGTACGTGCCAGATGATGGGCCAGTCCCGAACCATTTCCATAATTGAACTGGCTCTGAACCAGCGTACGAAGAATAGGATTCAACAATAAATCAGGAGTGGCCGCAGTAGGATAATTAGGATCTGTATTCATAGAACCGAACTGATCTGTGCAGGCTGTAGTTCCCAACATTATCAGCGCAACCACACTCGCTTTCAATATATTCTTGTATTTCATCATTATGCGTATTTATAGTTAGAATAGTAAGTTGATATTAAAACCGATGCTTCTGGTAGTGGGATAAGACATTTCTTCTACTCCCGGAGTAGAGCTTGAGCCTTCATAAGCTATTGCCTCAGGATCCACATAATTCTGATCCTTGGTCCACATAAAAAGATTACGCGCCACTACAGAAAGATTCACCCCTTTTACCGCTGTATTTGCAAATATGGAAGCCGGGAAAGAATAGCCCAACTTCACTTCACGCAACTTCAAGGATGTAGCACTGAAAGTAGATTGCGTTTCATGGTAACGGCGATACAGATTACGATAATAATCGCGAGGGCTGACCTGCTTCGTATTCTTGATATATTGTTGACTGGTCTCACTCCAAACTACACCATCTACCACCATATCTGCCGGATTACGGTTAGCGGTTTTATCCAAAACTCCCGATTCCATTCCCATTCCAAACGTACGTGAGACGAATACCCCTCCCTGACGCCAGTCCAACAAGAAATCGAACGTGAACCCTTTATAGCTGAACTTGTTATAGAAACCCATAATAAAATCGGGATTGTAATTACCCAGTTTGACCAAAGCAGGATCGGCAACAGGAAGCCCCGTAGCATCTATAATGATCTCTCCGTTTTCCGTCCGTTTAAATCCTGTACCATACAGGTTTCCCATAGGTTCCCCTTTACGGGCAATAGCGTATACACGGGCATCCTGATCGGAGTAGATAGCAGCCCATGAATATACGTATTGTTCATACTCATCACTGATTTTCTCGACACGGCTGCGGTTCATAGAGAAGTTTATATGACTATCCCATTGAAAACTATTCTTCATCTTGACAGGTGTCAATGATAAAGTAGCTTCCATACCATAATTCCGAATTTCACCGGCATTGATATATCGGGTTTTATAGCCGGAAGTGGAAGAGATCGGGATTTGTACAATCTGATTAGTATTCAAAGTATTGTAATAAGTCAGATCCAAACCCACCCGATTATCAAACATTCGGAAATCAGTACCTACTTCGATAGAATGCATACGTTCCGGTTTCAAATCATTGTTAGACAAGGTAGAAGGAAGCACCACTCCCGAAGTGGATCCATAAGGATTGCTATAGGCATAACTGTTTTCAAGACGATAGGGCTCCGTATCACTACCCACTTCGGCATACCCTCCACGAACAGACCAATATGTAATATATTCGGGCAGTTTCAGTATATCACTCATCACAACACTCAGTGATACCGACGGGTAAAAATAAGAATTATGCCCTGAACCATCAGATTTAGTCAGGGAGCTTGACCAGTCATTACGTGCCGTAACATTTAAGAAAATCAGTTCTTTATATGATAGCTGTCCGGTGAACAATGCGCTATTGATTCTCTTTCGGGAATCTTTCTGAATAACCGCCACATTGGAAGATGAATTGCCCAGATTATATACGCCCGGAACGGACAATCCATTGGCAAAACTATAATCATAGGAATTTTTCTGCACCATGGAATTTGCACCTAATGCCAAATCTGTACGCCATACTTCACTGAACGATTGGTTCCATTGTAACAATACATCCGTATTCCACTCTGAGAAAAAGACATTCTCACGTTTATAAGCTCCTGTCGGAAAACGCTGGGTACTATAGGCGCGCTTGCTCTGGCGCAAATCATAGAAGAAATCTATACCGGAACGGGCCGTCAGCCTCAAGTTATTCAATATATCGTAATTTAAAGAGAGATTTCCATACATCCGGTTCTTATCGTAACCATTGGTATTTTCATACAGGGTAAAATACGGATTATCATTCCATCCCGAATTAAAATGAAACTGTCTGGTCCCTTCATAACCACGCTGCCAATAATCCTTCAAGCTTCTCGTATCTACCTGACGACCGAACCACGTAAAAGTATACATCGGATTCTCCGGTCCATATCCCATACCCGGACGGTTGGAACTGACGGAATTGATATAACTGACACTGCTCTTGGCAGAAAATTTGTCTGTAAACTGATAACCGGCACTCAAACTGATTGTATTTCTTTTCAAATCCACATTGGGCAAGACACCGGTGCTGTACAGATTGGTATAAGACAAACGCATATCTCCCCGTTCATTATTGGCACTCAATGCAATGTTATTACTGAATGTAATGCCCGTTTCAAAAAAATCACGTACATTATTGGGATGAGCCATCAAAGGAGTCGGAGTAATTGCCGCGCCATTACGCGCAAAGACATCACCACCACGACAGGGTTTACCATCAGCCCCTGTTGAGGGAGAATCAAACTGGGCAACCAAACTGCCATCCAAAGGGCGTCCCCAACTCATATCCTGATGATCTTGTGTACCATGTCCGTTATTACCGTCCCAATATTCAAACTCTCCATCCAATCCCTGGCTGTAACTATTCTGATACTTCGGCAGCCGGAGCACATTCTCAAAAGTAGTAGTAGAATTTACCGCAATCTGAAACTTGTTCTTTGTCTTACCCGATTTGGTTGTAATAAGAATAACACCATTGGCGGCACGCGAACCATATAGGGCAGCAGCATTGGCTCCCTTTAGCACAGAAATGCTTTCTATATCATCAGCATTGACTTCGCCTGCACCGTTACCATAATCTATTTCCTGCGGAGTACCTGCCAGATTAGAATAGATATAATTATTGACAGGTACGCCGTCGACAACATAAAGCGGTTGATTGTCATTGGACAAAGAAGACTCGCCCCTAATCACCACACGACTGGAAGAACCCGCTCCCGAATTTCCGGCAGTAATCTGTACACCAGCCACTTTACCCGCCAGTTTATTCAGCACATTGGCATCATTACCCACATTCACATGGTCCCCTTTCACTTCCTGGGTGGAATAGCCAAGTGACTTTTTATCCCTTTTTATTCCCAATGCGGTCACTACGACCTCGTCCAGTGCCTGAATATCTTCATTTAAAACAATAGAGAAAGCCTCTTCCCCTTTCACTGTTATTTCCTTAGTGGCATACCCCACAAACGAAAGTATCAATGACGCTTTATCCCCATCTACAGTAATAATAAAATTCCCGTCAGTGTCTGTTATGGTCCCGTTCACTGAGTTTTTTTGCATCACAGATACTCCGGGCAAACCATACCCCGTGTTATCCAATACCTTCCCTTTTACCGTTTTTCTATTCTCTGCCCATGATGTTGCAACCAACATAGTAAATAGAAAAAAGAATGTAAGTAATCTCTTAAAATTCATTCTTTGCCTAATCAGAATCTGCTTTTTCATTCCTTTTTAAATTATTAATAATAAGCTTCTCGTTATTGAGTGCAAAGGAATAAGTATTAGGTTTCATTAAGATAAAGGCTTGAATACGAAACCATGAAGACCTTGTGACAAAAGCCTTTCCGAGCAGCATAAAAAAAGAAAGGCGCAACTTTCTATAGCTGCGCCTTCCTTCTATATGATATATACAGAAAATTATTCTTCCATATAGCGTTCAATTGTCTGCTCGCGGTCAGGACCCACTGAAATAATCTTGATCGGGGTTTCCAGCTGTTCTTCCAAGAAAGAAACATATGCGTTAAATTCTTCAGGGAACTCATCTTCACTGGTCATCTTGGTCATATCAGCCTTCCATCCGGGAAGCTCTGCATATACAGGCTCCAATCCTTCAGTTATATCATAGGGGAAATAATCAATTTCCTCACCATTCACTTTATAAGCCACGCATGCTTTGATGGTTTCAAAACTATCCAACACATCGCTCTTCATCATGATCAGTTGAGTTACACCATTTACCATGATAGAATATTTCAAGGCTACCAAGTCAATCCAACCGCAACGACGTTCACGCCCAGTTACCGCACCATATTCATGACCTAAGTCACGGATCGTCTTACCTGTTTCATCAAACAATTCGGTAGGGAAAGGACCGGAGCCCACACGGGTACAATAGGCTTTCATGATACCATATACATTACCAATTTTGTTAGGACCAATACCCAAACCGGTACAAGCACCTGCACAAACGGTATTTGAAGAAGTGACAAAAGGATAAGAACCGAAATCAACATCAAGCATCGTTCCCTGCGCACCTTCGCAAAGTACACTCTTGCCTGATTTCAAAAGGTTATTGATTTCATGCTCGCTGTCTACCAAATGAAATTGTTTCAAGTATTCGATACCTTCCAACCACTGTTTTTCCAGTTCGGTTATATCATATTCATAATTCAGACTCTTCAGAATTTCTTCGTGACGTGCTTTTGCCTTTGCATATACTTCCTCAAAATTATGAAGAATATCACCTACGCGTACACCGTTACGGCTGATTTTATCAGTATAAGTCGGACCAATCCCTTTTCCGGTAGTCCCCACCTTAGCATCACCTTTGGCAGCTTCATAAGCAGCATCCAAAATACGGTGGGTAGGCAGAATCAAATGAGCTTTCTTTGAGATGTGCAAACGCTCTTTCAGCGGGTGTCCGCTAGCCTCCAAAGCTTCTGCTTCTGCTTTGAACAAAGCCGGGTCCAATACCACACCATTACCAATGATGTTCACTTTGTCCCCTTGAAATATTCCGGAAGGAATGGAACGGAGTACATATTTCTGGCCTTCAAATTCCAGTGTGTGACCTGCATTCGGACCTCCCTGGAAACGAGCGACTACATCATAACGGGGAGTCAGAACATCGACAACCTTTCCTTTGCCTTCATCACCCCATTGCAAACCTAACAAGACATCTACTTTCATGTTTCTTCGTTTTATGTTACTTATCTTTTTTCTTTCTGCGTTTAGCCCAGATACATTTGCTGCATACTCCATATATATATAAGGAATAGTGCGACGCATGAAATTTCTTCAGTTTCGTATTGGCAATCGCCTCTTTCAGTTTTTCGTCCTGAAACTCGGTCACTTTGCCACATTCCGTACATATCATATGATGATGGGTTTCATTATTATACGCGCGTTCGTACTGGGAAGAATTGCCGAACTGATGTTTTATAACCAGTTTTGCATCGATAAAAAGAATAATGGTATTGTACAGAGTAGCCCGGCTTACGCGGAATTTCTCCTCATTCGCCATATAGTTATAAAGCGTATCGATATCAAAATGGCCTTTAATGGAATAGATAGTATCGAGTATAGCATATCGTTCAGGTGTCTTTCGATGCCCGTTAACCTGCAGATATTCCGTCAGAATCTGCTTTACCTTATCTTTCACATTCTCTTCCATCACAGATTTCAGTTCCGCCGTCAAAGTTAAACCTTTTTATGATAACATGAAAGTTTAACGCCAATATTCTGTTTCTAATTTTATCTCTCCGGCCAAAGAAACGACTTCTGCCTTGCCCGATTTGAGCAATGGAACCAGTAGCCGGTTTAGCTTTTTGCCATTTTCTTTGTTTTGACCCGCAAACTTCTTCAAAGCGATGGCGGCAGCTTTTTGACTCAATATTCCTTCAGTTTGCAGAGTTGCCATTGCCTGATCCAGAAATTCAGCTTCCGAACGCTCACTCAGTTGGTTTCCGTTCATCAACAGCCTTGCCATCAACATGAAACCGCACAATTGAAAATATTCACGATCATCGGCCATCCATTCAAACGCTTTTTCCGAAGCGTATGGCAGGTACTGGAAGAGATTCATACAAGTCAGTTCGGCTATTTCAGGATAATGCATATCTTCTATCCAGATATCGGCTATTTCAGGATAAAATGTTTCAACCGGCTGCAACATCCCTGCCAAAATCTTACATTCACGTATATTTTCTTTCCATAGGTTCTGTGCCACTTCATGATTTTTTTCATAACGGGCAGCTATTTCTTTCAAACGCGGAAGCTCGATGCCAAAATTCAATTTATAATCCAGCCCTTTCTCACGCATACTCTGAGAAGCAACTCCGTTCATAAACAAACGGAATTGTCCCTTGATATCTTTTATTGTTTCACGTACATCCATACTTATTCTTATTCATTCCGATAAGGAAGATTTGCAAAATCTTTGCTGTAGCGCAACATCTGTTCCGCATAACCTTCATCATAAGAAACTTTCACATCAGTTATTTTTCCATTTTCATCCGTCACAGCCTCATATACAGGGTTTACAAACCCTTTATAAGGAGCCAGATGGAGTTTTTCATAACGCGCCAATACCTCCGCATGCAAAGCCGGATCTATTTTCACCGCATATTTTTCAACCAATTGACGGGCAGCTTCAAAATCCCCCTCACTTTTAATGCGTTGTATCTCAGCCAGCAATTGCCCGAAAAGCTCACGCAGCCTTTGGTAATCGTTGATTTTCACATACGTTTTTCCGTCTTTCTTTACCAATTCAACTACTTTATCGGTTGCCCCCTTCTCAAATGCCCATCGGGCAATGAGCTGCCGGTTACGCATGTGTGCTTCTTCTACCGAATTGCCTAATTCGATGCGGACCAACTGAGTCATCAGCCCATTCATCATATATGTATAATATTCAGCTTTAAAAGCATTCTCATCCGGCGTCAGTCCCAATGCAATCATTTGGGTATCCGGTAAATAATACAAGCCAAACAAATCGGCACGAGCCTCTTCTATTGTAGAGCCATAAGCTTTTAAAGCATCCTGATCTACACCGGGTAATAATTGCCCTGAACCATGCCCCAGACATTCATGTAAATCCGTATGAAGATCTCCTGTGAGATCCGCATATTTCTCTATCCATTCTTTTTCATCTGTACCATAGACAAATTCGTCCGTAAACCCATTGCCATGAGCTGCCTTATTATAAGCATCGGTCAAGTTTCCTATGGTTACGGACTTGGAACCATGTACACTGCGAATCCAGTTGGAATTGGGAAGATTAATACCGATTGCCGTAGCCGGATATAAATCTCCGCCCAACATAGCAGCTGTAATTACCTTAGCCGATACACCTTTCACTTCTTCTTTCTTGAAACGGCGGTCTACAGGCGAATGATCTTCAAACCATTGGGCATTGGAACTAATAATTTCGGTACGCTTGGTTGCTTCCAGATTTTTAAAATTCACAATTGATTCCCAACTTGCCTTCATCCCTAACGGATCTCCATAACTCTCAATAAAACCGTTAACAAAATCCACGCGTGAATTCAAATCTTTTACCCACGCAATAGAATATTCATCAAATGTTTTCAGGTTTCCATCTTTATAAAACTGAATCAATTTTTCGATAACATTTTTTTGCTGTGCATCTTCTGCCACGCCAAGGGCCTTATCCAGCCAATAAATAATTTTATCGATAGCCTGACCATACAGTCCTCCTGATTTCCATACCTTCTCCTGCACTTTTCCACCCTCTTTCATCAAACGGCTGTTCATACCAAACATTACCGGCATAGTATCGTTCGGATTCTTTAAAGCACTGTAGAAATCCTCTGCTTCTTGCTGGGTTACTCCTTCATAATAATTAGCCGCTGAAGTCTGAACCAGATCTTCTCCATCCGCTTGATTTACACGCTTAGGCATCACTTTAGGATCAAAAATTACCGGAAAGACTTCCTCACAAAGCATTTCAATTGTTTCTCCATCGCCCAAAGGTAATTGGGACGCATCCACCCTACTCAATGCAGCCTTGAAAAATTCCGGAGTAAAACCGGGTACAAATTTATCCGAAGCATAATGATGATGAATTCCGTTGGAGAACCATACGCGTTTCAGATAAGTTTCCATATTGACAAAATTCGTATCTTCACGGTTACCCTGATAATCCGTATATACGGTTTCCAGCATTTTACGAATAATCAGATTATATTTGCCATTCTGATCAAACAGAATATCACGCCCCTGTAAAGCAGCCTGCGATAAATAGTAAATTAACTCTTTCTGTTTCAAACTCAGATTTTCAAATCCATGCACTTTATATCGGAGCAACTGTAAGTCGGCAAATTGTTCAACTGTATAATTAAATTCCTCCATTTTATTCATGCTTTTGTTTGCTTCATTGCAACCGGTCAGTATCATTCCTCCCATCATTACTATTATCAATGTTTTTTTCATAGATACATAATTCATGAACCGAAACAAAAAAAGGAAAACAATTGTTTTCCTTTTTCAAAATTATTATGTAGCAAATATATGCTCTTACTTCTTTTCTAGGTTCTTTTTACGATAGCCATTAGGAGTTTCACCTACATTCTTATAGAACGCAGCATAGAAAGACTGGCGATTGGCAAAACCTACCATTGCACTAATCTCTTCCACATTCATATCCAAATAGCGTTTGTCTGTCAAAAGATGCAGAGCATCTTTAATACGGTACTCATTCAGCAAGCAAGAATAATTCATACCAAAGCGTGAATTTACCACAGCTGACAAATAACGAGTATTTGTTTTCAATTCTTTCGCCAAGTCTTTTGCTGAATAATTAGGGTCTTTGTACTTTTTCTGAACAACTATAATGTTCAAAATTTTATCATACAACTCATCGGCAAGTTCTGCTCTGATCAAAGATCTGTAAGCAGCTTTTTTGTCTTTCTTCTCTCTCAGGTTATAGGGCTTTTTCTTTGGAGCCGCTTCCTGGGTTTCTGATTTTTTTTCCACGTCGCTCATCAGTTAATTTTTCTTTTAATTTTTCTTTGTTTGGTTAGTTATATAAATGCAAACATCTAATTTTGGACAAATGTGGGAAAAGTTTTTTTCATATGCAACTTTTTTCGCTTAATTTATTTCTTAAATAATCACAACACTTTGTTTTTGAAGTAGCAAAAAAGTTTATTTGTCACAGCTACAATAACTAATCTCTCTTTGAGGCACTCATTCCGAGCCAAGTAAGTTCTCAATAAAAGTGCCTTCATTATTATAATTATTAAGTATAAGCATCAACCAAATCTAAAGATTTTACTAACTTTGTAGCCTATTACGTTTTAAAATAATAAACAGACATGTTCCAAACCCTAAAGAATTACTTCGGATATGACAGTTTTCGCCCCTTACAGCAAGATATCATTCAGAATATATTAGCGAAAAAAGATACTTTGGTATTAATGCCAACAGGAGGAGGAAAATCCATCTGTTATCAACTACCTGCCTTGCTGATGGAAGGTACGGCTATTGTTGTTTCTCCGCTTATTTCCTTAATGAAAGATCAAGTGGAAAGTTTACAGGCAAACGGCATTGCGGCACGTGCGCTGAATAGCAGCAATAATGAAACGGAAAATATCAATCTACGACGTGAATGTCTTCAAGGAAAAGTCAAACTGCTTTATATTTCACCCGAAAGACTACTCATAGAAACGAATTTTCTGCTGAAAGATATTCAAGTATCTTTGTTTGCTATAGACGAAGCCCATTGTATCTCACAATGGGGACATGATTTTCGCCCCGAATATACCCAACTAAAGATATTACGTGACCAGTTCCCCAACGTACCAATTGTGGCATTGACAGCCACTGCCGATAAAATAACCCGAAAAGACATTGTACAGCAATTGGCTCTGAAAGAGCCTAAAATATTCATTTCCTCTTTTGACCGTCCCAATCTGAGTCTGGAGGTGAAGAGAGGCTATCAGCAAAAAGACAAGACACGCACCATTCTTGAATTTATAGGGCGGCACAAAAACGAATGTGGCATCATTTATTGTATGAGCCGGAGCAAGACAGAAAGTGTAGCCGAAATGCTGAAAAAACAAGGTGTCCGTGCAACCGTGTACCATGCAGGTTTAAGCAGTGATATGCGTGACAAGGCGCAAAATGATTTCATTAATGACCGTGTACAGGTAGTTTGCGCCACCATTGCTTTCGGAATGGGAATCGATAAATCCAATGTACGCTGGGTTATCCATTACAATCTTCCCAAAAGTATAGAAAGCTTCTATCAGGAAATAGGTCGCGCCGGACGTGATGGTATGGAAAGTGACACCTTGCTGTTCTATTCATTGGGAGATCTGGTCATGCTCTCTAAATTTGCAACGGAAAGCAGTCAACAGGAAATTAATCTGGAAAAATTGCATCGTATGCAACAATATGCCGAAGCGGATATTTGTAGAAGGCGCATCCTGCTGAATTATTTTGGAGAAATCATGGATCATGACTGTGGCAATTGCGATGTTTGCCGCAATCCTCCCGAACGCTTTGACGGAACAATCATTGTACAGAAAGCTCTGAGCGCCATTGCCCGTACCAACCAACAGATAGGTACCCGCATGTTGATAGATATATTGAAAGGAGCAGCTAATCAGGAACTGATTGACAAAGGTTACGATAAACTGAAGACATATGCTGCCGGAAGAGATATTCCAGCACGTGACTGGCAGGACTACTTACTGCAAATGCTGAATCTGGGATATTTTGAAATTGCTTACAATGAGAACAATCACCTCAAGATAACAGAAAGCGGACACAAAGTATTGTTCGGCAAAGAACCCGCTACACTGGTAGTCATCAAACGAGAAGATTTTATACCGACTAAAGAAAAGCGCAAAAAGAAAGTCAAAGAAGAAGTGCTATTCCCCTCTTCGGCTACTTTTGGCGACGAGAACAAAGGTTTGTTCGAAGAGCTACGGATGCTGCGTAAAAGATTAGCAGACCAGCAGGCTATCCCTGCCTATATCGTCTTATCTGACAAGACTTTGCATCTCATAGCTACCCAACAACCTACTACGATAGAAGCATTTGGTAATATTAGCGGCATTGGTGAATATAAAAAAGAAAAATACGGAAAAGAGTTTGTAGAACTGATAAAGAAAGTATTGGCGAAATAGAATCTTGTTATCACCTATACATTCACTGTAAGGAGTGCGTCAGAAGTCAACAGCAACTATCACCCCCTGTCCCTACAGCAAATGGTAACGTGATGTGTAGAAAAAATCACTTGCTTGCCTTCAGTTTATCCTGCAACTCTGGCCTGGGCACTCCCAATTCTATCGCTTTCTCAAAAGCAACATACGCTTCTCTTTTCTTTTTCTGACTCAAATAAATCTCACCACACATCACATAAATTTCTGGATCTTTCGGAGCCAGTTTAGCCGCCTCTTCCAAATCCAATAAAGCCAAATCAAGCGTATTCATCTCCACAGCCAATGTAGCACGAGCTTTCAAGTAGGAAACATCCTTGGGGTTATCGGACACTAATCTGTTAAAATCTTCCAAAGACTCGCGGTACTTCAACTCTTTCTGATTTAAAAGTGCCCTGCCCAGACGTGCAGTATTATTTCCCGGTTCCTCCTGCAACAAAGTATTATAATCAATTCTCGCTCCTTTATAATCTCTACGCTGCATATAGATATAAGCCCGGAAAAGCAACGCCTCTTTATTCGTCTTGTCTATATCAATCACATTACAATAATCCAGATAAGCCCTGTCAAACAAATTCTTTTCCAAATATAGCGAAGCACGATTGAGCAATGTCACAACCGAATATGGAGTAATGTTCAGTGATAACGTATAAGAATCTATAGCATCCTCTATCTTGCCCAGCCTCCGCTGAACAGTTCCCAAATTAGTGAACAACAAAGCATTACGCATATTAGCAGGGTCCATCTTCAACGCCTGTTTGAATAAACTTTCTGATTTTCTCAAGCTGTCTTTCTTAGCTGCATCCAGCGCACTGGTTATCAACTCGTCGTAAGTCTGTGCCTGCAACTGCATACATGCACATAGCAAAATAAGATAACATAGTATCCGTTTCATCCGTTTTTTTCTACTAATTAATTTGGAGGCAAAGGTAGGGGAATCTTTAACGGCATTCCTTTAGTTTAATTAAAAAAAGCATAAGGTAAGTTTCTCGTTTTAAAGGGTAATCCGTATATTTGGCGTGCAATTTTAAAATGAACAAAGAAATTATGAAAGTAGAAAAAGCAATATTCGCCGCCGGATGCTTTTGGGGCGTACAACATCAGTTTGAACGCATTCCGGGAGTACTAAATACCACAGTAGGTTATACGGGCGGTCCGGAAGCCAATCCTGTATATGCCCAAGTAAAAGCCCACATGACTCACCATGTTGAAGCTATTCTTGTAGATTATGATGCTGATATGGTTTCATATATTGACCTATGCAAACTGTTTTTTGAAATACACGATCCTGCACAAACCGATGGGATCGGTCCTGATCTGGGACCACAATACCGGAGCGCGATTTTCTATATGGATGAAAAACAAAAAGCCGAAGCCGAAGAGGTAATGGAATTACTTCGTTCAAAAGGTCATAGAGTCAATACCAAATTACGGCCTGCCGAGAAGTTTTGGCAAGCCGAAGACTATCACCAGCGTTATTATGATAAGACGGGAGGCGAACCTTACTGTCATATACGTGTAAAGAAATTCTAAATAAAATAATGGAGGTGAATACCTAAATTTCTGGTTCACCCATATTACCCACATTGATCTAAACAAAGAATCAGGAGTAAAATAGTATTCACTCCTGATTCTCCGTAAAAGACCTATCAGTCTTTTTATGCTTTCTTGATATAATCCACAATCCAAGCACCTACTTCTTTGGTACCATATTTAGCTCCACCCTCAACCTGAATTTCCGGAGTACGTACATTTTCATCCAGAGAAGCATCTACAGCCTTACGAATCAAAGCGCCTTCTTCTTTGAGGTCAAAATACTCAAATAACATAGCTACCGAGAGAATTTGAGCCAGCGGATTGGCAATGTTCAATCCCTTAGCCTGCGGCCATGAACCATGAATCGGTTCGAATACCGGAGTACTTTCACCTGTAGAAGCAGAAGGAAGCAATCCCATTGATCCGCTGATGACAGAACCTTCATCTGTCAGGATATCACCAAAGGTATTTTCAGTTACCATCACATCAAAGAAACAAGGGTCCTGAATCATCTTCATGGCAGCATTATCTACGAACATATAGTCTGTAGTCACTTCCGGATACTGAGGAGCCATCTCTTGTGCAATCTGTCTCCACAGACGTGAAGAAGCCAACACATTGGCCTTATCGACTACGGTCAGATGTTTGCGGCGCTTCATAGCGTATTCAAAAGCCACTTTCAAAATGCGTTCAATTTCCGGACGGGTATACATATTGGTATCGTATGCCTTATCGTTATCCTGATATTTTTCGCCAAAGTACATCCCTCCGGTCAGTTCACGAATACAGATAAAATCGGCATTTTCCACCAGTTCCGCACGCAACGGAGACTTATGAACCAAGCATTTGAAAGTCTGTACAGGACGAATATTGGCAAACAAACCTAGTTTTTTACGCATTGCCAGTAAACCTTGTTCCGGACGGACTTTTGCTGTAGGATCATTATCGAATTTAGGGTCACCTACAGCAGAGAAGAGCACTGCATCCGCATTCTTACAAGCCTGAAAAGTAGCTTCGGGAAACGGATCGCCTACTTTATCAATCGCATCCGCGCCACAGATAGCATATTCATAACTTACTTTGTGACCAAACTTCTCACAAACTGCGTTCATTACATCAACGCCTTGCACTGAAATCTCCGGTCCGATACCGTCACCGGCTAAAACTGCAATCTTAAAATCCATTTTTTTTAGTGATTAATGGTTAGCGGTCAGTGATTAACAGTTGGCGGTTAATGAGATCTGGCGACACAGTTCATTAACCACTAACCATTCATCACTAACCATTATTATTCATATTCATTTTCTATTATATTCAGCATCTTCATGGTTGCCTTGATAGCAGCTTCCGTCTGGTCGGCATCCAGCCCACGAGTACGGAAAACCTTTTCCTCAAAGCTCCAGGTGATTACTGTTTGTACAAATGCATCTGTACGTCCTCCGGGAGGGATACTCACCGCATAGTTGGTCAGCATGGGGAATTTACGTCCCAACGTCACCTTATAGATTTTGCGCAATGCACGTACAAAAGCGTCATACTGACCGTCACCGCTGGAGTTCTCTTCAAACTCTTTTCCGTTAATCTCTATTTTCACGGTAGCCATCGGCTTCAGTCCATGTGCCAGTGTCACAATGTAGCTTTTCAGTTTCACCCTTTCACTTACCACACCATGCTTCAGTACATCAGAGACAATATAGGGCAAATCTTCCTGAGTGACCAATTCTTTCTTGTCGCCCAATTCGATAATCCGTTCCGTCACCTTACGCATGGAGTCTTCATCCAGATCGAGTCCCAAATCCTCCAGATTTTTGCGGATATTGGCTTTGCCGCTAGTCTTGCCCAATGCATACTCACGCTTACGTCCGAATCGCTCCGGCAGCAAATCATTGCAATAAAGATTGTTCTTGTTATCACCATCGGCATGAACGCCAGCCACTTGCGTAAAGACATTTTCACCCACAATCGGCTTGTTGGCGGGAATGACAATACCCGAATAAGACTCCACCACCCGACTCACATCATTCAATCGGCTTTCATCAATGTTGGTCAACGCATTAAAATGATCTTTCAGTATGGCTTGAACACTGGCAAGGGGTGCATTTCCGGCACGTTCACCCAAACCGTTGATGGTAGTATGAAGTCCCTTTACTCCACTCAGCACAGCAGCAAGCACGTTGCTCACGGCCAGATCATAGTCGTTGTGCGCATGGAAATCAAAATGGGTATGCGGATAACGCTTCTTCATCTTCCGCATGAATTCAATCACTTGCAAGGGGTTCAGGATACCCAATGTATCCGGTAACATATACCGTTTGATACTGGTATCCTTCAGTCCGTCCATCAACTGAAATACATAATCGGGAGAATCCTTCATTCCGTTACTCCAATCTTCCAGATACACATTGACAGCTATATCCAGTTCATCGGCATAACGCACCACATTCACAATATCTTCAATATGCTCTTCGGGAGTTTTCTTCAGCTGCTGTGTACAATGCTTCAACGAACCTTTACACAACAAATTGATTACCCGGCATCCTGTACGTTGTATCCAGTCTACAGAGGTATGGCCATCCACAAAACCGAGTACCTCCACCTTGTGAAGCAAGTTCCGGCGGGCAGCCCAATCACATATCATTTTAACGGCTTCAAACTCACCGTCCGATACACGGGCCGAGGCAACCTCTACCCTGTCTACCTTTAAATCTTCCAATAGCAGTCGGGCAATCATCAATTTCTCATGAGGCACAAAAGACACTCCGCTGGTTTGTTCGCCATCGCGGAGTGTTGTGTCCATGATTTCTATCTTGACGCTGTTTCCCATGCTTCTATTTTATCTTTGTTAGTCAGCAAAAAGTCGATATCATCCAATCCGTTCATCAGGCAATGTTTCTTGTACGTATTAATTTCAAAATGTTCGCTTTTGCCTGTAGCCTTATTAGTGATAGTCTGTTCGGGCAGATTTACTTCTACTTCTATTTTCGGATCTGCATGAATCGAATCGAAAAGTTCCTTCAAGAAATCTTCACTCACCACCACCGGAAGTACAAAGTTATTCAATTCATTATTTTTATGGATATCCGCAAAGAAACTGGACACCACTACCCGGAAACCATATCCGGCAATAGCCCATGCAGCATGTTCACGGCTGGAACCTGAACCGAAATTCTTTCCTGCTACAAGTATTTGTCCACTGTAAGTGGGGTCATTCAGTACGAACTCTTCATTCAGAGAACCATCCGGGTTGTAGCGCCAGTCGCGGAACAGGTTATCGCCAAAGAATTTCTCTTCACGAGTGGTCGCCTTCAGAAAGCGGGCCGGGATTATTTGGTCTGTGTCCACATTCTCCAATGGAAGGGGCACACAAGTACTTGTTATGATATTGAATTTCTGTTTCATTATTTTCGTATTTTTACATTAATTCTCTAGGATCTGTTATCACACCCGTCACTGCCGCCGCAGCCGCTACCAACGGACTGGCAAGCAGCGTACGTGCGCCCGGTCCCTGACGTCCTTCAAAGTTACGGTTACTGGTAGATACCGAATATTTACCGGCCGGAATCTTATCATCATTCATCGCCAGACAGGCAGAACATCCCGGTTGACGGATGGCAAAACCTGCTTCTTCCAATATCTTGTCCAGTCCTTCCTCACGAATCTGCGCATCTACCATCCATGACCCGGGAACTAACCATGCAATCACATGATCTGCTTTCTGTTTCCCTTTCACCAAAGAGGCAAAGGCACGGAAATCTTCGATGCGTCCGTTGGTGCAAGCACCCAAGAAAACATAATCAATCTTCTTGCCCAGCAAGGACTCTCCCGGCTGGAAACCCATATAATCCAAGGATTTTTTAAAAGAAGCACTTTTATCATCCGCCGGAATATGTTCAGTGATTCCCATACCCATTCCCGGATTGGTTCCGTATGTAATCATCGGCTGGATATCTGCGGCGTCAAAACAGACCTCTTTATCAAATACGGCATCCTCATCACTCTTCAAGGTTTTCCAATAAGCTACCGCTTTATCCCAATCCGCACCCTTCGGAGCATGTTCCCTGCCTTTTATATATTCAAAAGTCACTTCATCAGGAGCCACCATGCCACCACGGGCCCCCATTTCGATACTTAGGTTACATAAAGTCAGGCGACCTTCCATACTCAAGTTGCGAACAGCTGAACCGGCATATTCCACGAAGTATCCGGTAGCGCCACTAGTCGTCATCTTAGACATCATATAAAGAGCCATGTCTTTTGCAGTCACTCCTTTGCCCAGTTCGCCATCAATAGTGATACGCATGGTTTTCGGACGAGATTGCAAGATACATTGTGAAGCCAATACCATTTCCACTTCGCTGGTACCGATACCGAAAGCAACAGCTCCCATCGCACCATGAGTCGAAGTATGCGAGTCACCACAAACAATTGTCATCCCCGGTAAAGTCAGCCCCCTTTCCGGGCCTACTACGTGGATAATGCCATTTCTCTTATCCATCATACCAAAATGCGCCAGACCAAAATCCGCTGCATTTTTTGCCAATGTATCCACCTGTGTCTTAGAGATCGGATCTTCAATCGGTTGATCCTGATCGTGTGTCGGAGTATTGTGATCCGGCATACAATATACTTGATCCGGGCGGAAAACTTTCACTCCGCGTGCACGAAGTCCGGCAAAAGCCTGCGGACTGGTTACTTCATGACAATAAAGTCTGTCTATATAAAGCTGAGTGGGGCCGTCCTCTACTTTTTGTACCACGTGGGCGTCCCAAATCTTATCAAATAATGTGTTAGCCATTTTTGTATTTACGTATTATTATCTTTTAAACTTGTTGATACAATCAATATATGCTTCTACGGATGCAGCGATAATATCCGTATTCGCTCCGAAACCATAGTACATCTGCCCGTCATATTCCACCTGCATGTGGACTTTACCCATATCATCGCTACCTTTGCTGATAGCCTGAATCGTAAATTCCTTCAGTATCATCTGGCGGTCAATAATTTTTTTCAATGCCTTGATAGCAGCATCTACAGGTCCGTTACCACTAGCAGCAGCTTCAAAATGTTCTCCCGCAATGTTCAAGCCAAGACTAGCTACCGAACGGACTCCCACACCACTTGTCACCTGCAAATAGTCCAATTTAATATGATCATTGACACTTCTATCGGCACCTGTCAATACCAGAATATCATCATCAGTGATATCTTTCTTCTTATCGGCCAGTTTCAAGAAATCTTCATATACTTTATCCAATTTGTCCTGCTCCAGTTCAACACCCAAAACATGAAGACGATGTTTCAAAGCTGCACGTCCGCTACGGGCAGTTAAAACGATAGCATTATCATCAATACCCACATCTTTCGGATCAATGATTTCGTAAGTCTGTACATTCTTCAACACACCATCCTGATGGATACCGGAAGAATGTGCAAAAGCATTGCGTCCTACGATTGCCTTATTCGGTTGTACCGGCATATTCATCAAACTTGAAACCATGCGGCTGGTAGGATAAATCTTCTGAGTATTGATATTTGTCTGGATATTGATATCATTATGACATTTGATGATCATTGCCACCTCTTCCAACGAAGTATTACCGGCACGTTCTCCAATGCCGTTGATTGTTACTTCTACCTGACGGGCCCCATTCAATACGCCACTTATTGTATTGGCAGTAGCCATACCCAAGTCATTATGGCAGTGGGTAGAGATAATAGCCTTATCAATACCATCTACATGATCTACCAGATATTTAATCTTTGCACCATATTCATCGGGCATACAGTAACCTGTAGTATCAGGAATATTCACCACCGTAGCACCTGCCTTGATAACTGCCTCTACTACACGAGCCAGATATTCATTGTCTGTACGTCCTGCATCTTCCGCATAAAATTCCACATCATCCACATAGCGACGTGCATATTTCACGGCAGCTACTGCACGTTCAATGATTTCTTCACGAGTAGAATTGAATTTATATTTGATATGGGAATCGGATGTTCCGATACCGGTATGGATACGTTTGTGCTTGGCAAACTTAAGTGCATCAGCAGCTACATCAATGTCCTTTTCTACTGCACGGGTCAGCGCGCAGATAGTCGGCCATGTAACGGCCTTTGAGATTTCAATTACAGAATTGAAGTCACCCGGACTTGAAATAGGAAATCCAGCCTCAATCACATCTACTCCCAAAGCTTCCAGCTGCTTGGCCACCTGAATCTTTTCTACTGTATTCAACTGACATCCCGGAACCTGTTCACCATCGCGAAGGGTGGTATCAAAAATAAATAATCTGTCACTCATAGGTTTCAATTTTATATTTTACTATTATTATATTCATAAAAAAAGCCTTTCACACAAGGAAGTGAGAAAGGCTTTCGTATATCATCATTCATACATACTTTTACGCACGACACTCACTTCCCGCTGACTTTGCCAGTAGAATAATAATGCCGCATAGCAAAATATGTATAAATCCTTGGTTCATTATATATCTCTTATTTGGTTTAAAACTTTGCAAAGGTAGAGATTATTTTTTAAACTCAAAATAAATATGAAAGTTTTTTCGTATGATAAGCTACGAATTTTTATTTATTTCAATTTTAGAGTAACAGATTATTGGAAGTAACTTATTTACCCTATCTCTCATCATAACAAGAACATACACTGATAGGGGCGAATTAAATCCGTCCGATAATACTTCGAAGAGTGTATTTGTGCATGCATCCGGGCGGGCAGACCCCGCCCCTACGGGAGGAGGACACTTCCACGCGATACAACGCAAAAAAGCCTCCAGAACAATTAAGTTCTGAAGGCTTTCTGTAAAA
>CAVJPC010000214.1:0-54918 GCA_963651205.1 Bacteroidaceae bacterium | reverse complement strand
AGCCCTGCCCGATGAATTCTGCGATGCTCCATGAGGTGATCAGGATATCAAACAGCTCTGTAAATCCTTTGCGGTTCAGCCGGCAAGGGGTGGCGCTCATACCCAGCTTCCTGGCGTCCGGGTATCTTTCCCAAAGCCCCCGGTAGGTTTCCGCCAAAGCGTGATGCGCTTCATCAATAACGATCAAACCCGGGTCCCCGTCTATAGCCTCCGGGTTCCGTGACAACCACTGGATAGACATAACCTTTACTATTCCGTCCTCCTTCCTCATGCCATACCGCGCCACAGTCTCCTCTATCTGCTCCACCAGTTCCCTGCGGTGGGCAACGATCCATACCGGGGTATCGGAACCGTGCAGGAACTCCCTCACTATCGCTGCCAGCAGATGTGTCTTTCCCGTACCGGTGGGCATCTGCACCATCACGTTCCGGTGAAGCTCCCACTCCTCAAAGAGACGGAGCTTCATCTCCTGCTGGTAATCCCGAAGATGTTCGTTATTGCAATACATAGGCGGAGCCGGTCGCTACCGGCAACGAAAGAAGTGAAGACCGCATGCTTTATTGCACACGGCCTATAATGAAAATTCTATCTTTATGGATTAATTTTTATCAGTGACCTATATGAACCCGGATGATTACTTTTTATCGAAAATCATGCTATCAATAAGTCCTATAAAGGTACAGACTTTAGGATACATTTCCTGAGTTGCGACTAAATCAAAGTTCTTAAAATCTTCATAATCGGCAGCTGAACGATTATTGAACAAAATAGAATAGAAACGTCCCCATTCTTTAGGAAATTTGCCTGTAAGAATAAAATGCTGACTGAATTTTTGACGGACACCTTCATGACTCTTGACTCCGTCTATTTCCGATTGTAACAGCAACCCACTCACAGCATAAAAACAGGCATAATACATCCTATTCATTGCCGTATTGTAATAGCCATGTTCTATATGGTCTTTTATTTCATCTAACAATGATTTAGCTGAATTCATCCTATATAAAACAATATCAAACCGCTGTTCCGGAGTCATAGCAATATCCCCTCCTTCATTATATTCTCATAAAACGGAGTGAAGCGTTTTCCCCATTCTTTCATCGATTCTATAAACGGATTGATTTGAACACCAGTTTCTAACTCTATATCATATAAAGGAGCTGTTAAAAGCATCTTGTCCTCCAAAGTAACCACATCCTTATCTATCAATAGCAACAGGTCTATATCGCTATCACTACGAGCATCACCCCGCGCCTCACTTCCATAAAGTATCACCTTTATACCAGGAGCGACTTTATGTAAGGCATTTTGTATGGATTTCACAATTTCAGGACGCTTCATACTCATTATCTTTAGATTGAAATTGTTATTAACTGCAATTAAGTATCATACAAAGATATGAAATTTTTATTCAGACAAACAAATATTCAACACATTAATTAATATCACATGAAATAGTTCCTGTTCCATGATCTTCCGATTTTACTATTATTGCAACGAAGATAAGCAAATTCCGCCACTTCCTGTTGCGTTTACAGCTAAATATGACTTATTTTTCTTCCGACAAAGATTTTCCATTAAAGAGTTTCAACACAGCCCCATTATCTCCCTCACCGTCATCTTCCACTCCTCCAACTCGCGTTCCGCCTCCTGCGACAGCGGCGGGTTGACATATTTGTAAAATTCGATACGCTTCTCATAGTGTTCTTCTATAACCGCCTTCACCTCGAAAAAAAGAAGAAGCGTCATGTTACTTTTTCCCTCTTAGGCTTGGGTAAAAAAACCATGACCTACATGGAGCTTACGCTCCAACTCCCGTCTGTGCAGATTCAACTGGTCCAGACGTTTCACTACCTCGGCTGCCAACTGCCGGGTCTGATCAACAGGATTCAAATGTTCCATCGGATTAAATCGTATTTTTTATATAAATAATCATTTACATGTCCCCATTCAGGACAAGAACACACACATCTCAGTTATTATATCGAACTTTGTAACATTGAAAATCAATAACCTGATTAATAAATATCAGCGCTTGCAAATTTAATAAATAAAAACGAATGAACCAATTTAAAATGTCACTGTTTCTGCCACCTATATCACCGGTAAAGGACAATGCCACCGGACGAACCATCCAGCCGCCCACCTTAATGCCCTACAAGGAAACAACCTTACAAGAAGTATACAAACTTATCACATCCAGCGAACGCCTGAAAACCCTGACCGAGGCCGTGCGCCGGGCAGCGGAAAGCGGTGATGAAAAAGCCTATCGCATGCTCAAGCAACAGACACTGCCATACGTCACCCCCTGCGGCGTCTTTTCCTACCGCAAAAGCGACAGACTGACCGGACTGTCGGGGTTGATTGTGGTGGACATAGACCATCTTGATTCCCGTCAGGAAGCGGAAAAGCTGAAAAGACAACTGTTCGACGACCTCCTCCTCTGCCCCGCCCTGGCATTCACCAGCCCCAGCGGGCACGGAGTAAAAGCGTTCATCCCCTACGACCTGACACGCATACCCGACACCAGACAGAATGCCTCCGAAAATATCCATTGGGCGATGAACTACATACAAGCGGTCTATGATTCCCACAGCAACCGCCCGGACAGGGAAGACAATAAGAAGAATCATCCCGACAAAGGCGTGGATCGTTCCGGCAAGGACTTGGTGCGAGCCTGTTTCCTCTCGTATGACGAGGAGGCATTGATACGCAGGGAAATTAAAAATTGAGAATTAAAAATAAAAAAATAATCGTTATTATGAATATGAATACTCCTTTGGAGGACTTGCGGCATCTGACCGAAGCCGTCCGCATGGCAGGTGCGGATATCGCCCCTACCTATATTGAATATGTACAACTGGCTTTCGCCATCGCAAACGATTGCGGAGAATCGGGACGCAATGATTTCCTTTCACTCTGCTCCCTTTCCTCCAAATATGAAGAAAAAAACGCACAATCACTGTTCTCGAATGCGCTTCATGCCGATAAAGAAAATATACATCTGGGAACCGTATTCCATCTGGCCGAACAATGCGGGGTGAAGATTTACGGTCACGCCCCCTCTCCCAGCGCAGGGACAATGGGGACAGCAGGGACAGCCCCGGATTTCTCACACACGCACGCGCGATATAATAAGGTGGAAAATGACTTTTCCGATGATACCAACGAGGAGGAACAACTCACCGAAGGTTCCGAGCCCTATTCCCCCCTGCCTACCTTTCCACAGGACTATGCGTGGCCCCAGCTGCTGGAAAAAATCATCTCCTTCGGTAAAAAGCCCGAACAGCGCGATGTGTTGCTCCTGGGGGCGCTTACCGTACTGGGCGCCTCCCTCTCCCACGTAGTGCGATGCCAGTACGGCCGAAAGTGGCAGGCTCCCTGTATGCAGACCTTCGTAGTGGCTCCATCCGCCGCGGGAAAAAGCGCATTGACGTGGGTCAGGCTCCTCATCGAACCTATACACGACAAGATACGCGGCGAGGTGGAAGAGGCGATGAAAAATTACCGCCGGGAAAAGGCGGCTTACGACTCCCTGGGCAAGGAACGAATAAATCAGGAAGCTCCCGTATTGCCCCCCAACCGGATGTTCCTCATATCGGGAAACAACACCGGAACGGGCATCCTGCAAAATATCATGGATTCCAACGGAACGGGCATCATCTGCGAAAGTGAGGCAGACACCGTATCCGCCGCCATAGGGACCGAATACGGAAACTGGAGCGACACGCTGCGCAAGGCGTTCGACCACGACCGCCTGTCCTACAACCGACGCACCGACCGCGAATATAAGGAAGTGGGGAGAAGCTACCTGTCCGTACTGCTCTCGGGTACGCCCGCACAGGTAAAACCCCTGATTCCAACAGCGGAAAACGGTCTCTTCTCCCGCCAGAACTTCTATTACATGCCACACATCACCCAATGGGCGGACCAGTTCGGCGAGGATGAGGTGGACGTGGACGAAGAATTTCGCCTGATGGGCAAGAAATGGGAAAGCACGCTGGACGAGCTGACACTTCGGGGATTGTTTACCTTGAAGCTGACAGATGCCCAGAAAAATCAATTCAACCACCTGTTCAGCAAGCTGTTCCATCGTTCCGGCAAGATCAACGGCGACGAGATGAGCAGCTCCGTGGTCCGCCTTGCGGTCAATGCGTGCCGCATGATGTCTATAGTCGCCATCCTGCGAAGCCTGGAGGACCCTTCCCTAGTGAAGCCTGACGCGCATATTTCTTCCGATAATCTGAAGGACCGTATTATCCCGCGCTGGGACATGGTGATTACAGACGATGATTTCCATGCCGTGCTTGCCTTGGTGGAGCCGCTTTATCTGCACGCCACACATATTCTTTCGTTTCTAGCCTCCTCCGTTATCAAGAGCCGGGGCACAGCGGACAGGGATATGCTCTTTGCCGGAATGGAGGACGAGTTTACCCGCCAGCTGCTGCTGGAAAAAGCACACGACAGGGGGATACCCGAAACCACCGTACTTACCTGGCTCAAACGGCTCACCAAACAAGGGGCGCTGGTGAGTGTGGACGGTAAGGGGACGTATCACAAGAGCTAACCGGCTCTCCATATGTACACACGCGTGTGTGTGAGGAAAAAAGAGGCTGTCCCTACTGTCCCCGTGTCCCCACTGTCCCTGCGCCCCCGTCGCTACCTGTTCCGACCGTTTTTTCCGGATAGCAAGCATCGTTTATGTCAGTCAGTTTGATTTATTCAGAAAACTCTAAATAAACTTTATGCGCGAAACCCCATAAAAACAAGAATAAAACCAATAAATAAGAAACAATTCATGAACAAAACCGAAATAGCCCTTCTCTATTTTCCGGGCCGCGCCCCGAAAGTAGCCGTCCGCCATCTGATGCGCTGGATCACCCGGTGCGCGCCGTTGCTCCACGACCTGGAAGCCACGGGATACCGTCCCTGTCAGAAATCCTTCACCTGCCGCCAGTTGCAACTCGTCTACCTCCACCTGGGAGAACCGTGATTCCCCCTGAAATCCACCAAGGGGTCAAAAGGGGTCAGAAGGGGTCACGCCGCAAGGACGTGAAGTTATCTTTGCAGTGTCAGAAAGAAGAAGCCGCAACCCGGCACAAGATTACAAAAATTCTGGTACAAGATTACAAAAATCATGGTACAAGATTCCGCGGATCTTGTACCAAGTTTCACCGGATGCCGCAGCAGTGTGTGCCTTACTCCTTCCTGACACTTTTCCTTTTCCGAAAATAATAACCCTTTAAAAACAAAAACGATGATTAATTACAGCATCTCACTCCGTGCCAACCCCAGTGACAAGGACGCGCCCAAGAAAGCTTACGCCAACGCCCAGTACTCAGAAATCATGACACTGGAAAAGTTTGCCGAGCACATTTCCAACCACAGTTCCAAGTACAACCGTGCCGACATTCAGGCGGTGCTCATCCAGGCGGTAGACTGTATGCGCGAGCAGCTGTTGGCAGGACAACGCATCCAGATGGGAGACCTCGGCACGTTCGCCATCCACATCAACAGTATGGGGGCCGAATCACTGGAAACATACAATCCCGCCATCCATGTGGAGAATCTGGATGTACGCTGGAAACCCGGCACCCGTTTCCTCAGTCTGCTGGGTGAAGCCACATTCAATCTGGTGCCCACACGCAAAGCTGCCAAGCTGGTAGTAAAAGCCCTGAAGGCGGGAAAGACTACCGTAGACCTGACGGGAGAGGACTCCGGAGCTGAAAGCAATCCGGAAGAAAACGCCTGAACTTTCCGGGCTTCTGAAGTCCGATAGTATCTTGTCTTTCTGAAATGAACCTGTCATTCTGAACAAAGTGAAGAATCTGCATGCAATCGCTTCATGTCCACAAATTCCTCGTCTTTGTCCGGAATGACAGAAAAAACAAATCCTTTAAAACAAATATTCCTATGAACAATTCAAAGAAAATCACCTGGCAGCAAATTCTGCACGCCATTATCCAAGCCGCCATAGCGGCACTCACCGCCTTGGGCGTAACCAGTTGCACGTCTCTCATCTAAAGAGCCCCCTACCCCATCGCATGACACTTTTTAATTTTTAATTCTCTATTTCAATTCAACCATGATTCAAGAAACTTTCCCTATGATAATCGGTGAGGAAGAGGTCCCGAACGAGCGTGCTCTCCTCACTCTGGAGGACGGTCCGATGATGGCCTCCTCCGCTTCCGTGAAATATATCGTCATTCATTGCAGCGCCACACGCTCCACCCAGGATTACACCGCCGAGCAACTGCTCCGTGACCACAAGACGCGAGGTTTCCGCACGGTGGGGTATCACTTTTATATCCGTCGTGACGGAAGTGTGACCCAGCACCGCAAGCTTCTGGAAGTAGGTGCGCACTGCCGCCCTTGGAATCGTTGCAGCATAAGTATCTGTTATGAGGGCGGTCTGGATGCGGACGGGCATCCGGCAGATACCCGGACACAGGAACAGACGGAGCAATTTATTTTGTTGCTGATGCGGATGGTGAAAATCTTTCCCGGTGTCCGGATAAGGGGACACAGGGATATGCCGGGAAGTATCCCGAAGGCTTGTCCGTGTTTTGATGCGGAGGGGGTGTTCGGGTATTTGGAGAGATAATAAAGAAAGTGGGAATCACCATGCAGTTTCTTCTTTGGGGGAGACTGCATGGAGGATGCCCTTACGTATGATTTATTTTTCTTTGTAGAAAGGTTTTGCAATAATGAATTTACTAAAGGTGATTCCTATCTGAAACAGCAGAGTTCCTAATCGGATAATTTATTTTATTATTTCAGATGGAGTTTGAAGACTAAGCCACCGGAAAAGTATTTGCAACGGTTCAGTTCTACTACGGCGTTGATGTAGTCTTTCCAGAAGCTGTACTCCATGCCAAAATTTACCTGATACTTCGTCCCGTCAGAATCAAAAGTCAAATCCTCCTTCACATCCGTATAACCGGGAACCACTTCTGCCATTAAATTAACACCATTAATGACTTTATGCACCCAAGAATCACTTTCCTTCAAATGAAACCGGAAATTCGCACCCATAGCCGGATTATTCAAGTTGTTGTCAAAACGGTTGCTGTATATCCATGAAACGTGTGCGCCTAATGTACCCATATTCTCAAAATGAAAATGTTTGGTTATGGCTAGATAATAACGGTTAAGAAAACCGTTACCATAATTCAAATCCGAAGGCTTGGACAACGATCCTCCATTCCATGAATCACCTATCACATCATTGGCACCCATCACTATTTGGGGTGTCCATTCTTTCCACCAGCCTTCTTTCCACACTCTAAGCCGAAAATGAAAGGAACGGTCTTGATTGACAAATTTACCATACGTGGAAGGAACCCAATAGCCCGAACGATTACCATAATCTACAGGAACAGCTTTATGACCGGTACATAGATAACCTGCCTCCAACCATGGGAAAATGGTAATATTGATATAGTAGTTCCATGTGTCATACCACCAACGGGGAACGGTAGCGTGATGATTCAACCAGTTTCCACCTGCCATAAAGGTTTTATCACGCTGCATATCGGCGGTGGGGAGATTCATCAGGCCAGTGGTGCCGTAGTTGATCTGTGCTTTTGTTACTCCTGCAATGCAAACAATAAACAAAACAATCAGAAAGAGCCTTCTCATTTCAAGCATTGCTTGTCATTATCTTTAAACCAGTCGGCTATAGCCTCTTCAAATGTATAATGAAATTTATAACCTGAGCCAGCCAATTTCTTACCACATATATTAGTAGAAATCATCAGCTTCCTGACGCGGGCCGGACAAATTCCCATCGGAGCACCCAGACAACCTGCTACAGCAGCCGCAGACATTAATATCCAGGCAGGTATCAATGGAATAGTGTGATCCATGCCTGTCACCTTTTTCATTGTCTCCACAATCTGTTCAATAGTATAAGCCGGTTCAAATGTACAATTATACAAGTCCCCCCCTTGTTTGTGATGCTCCAGTCTGTACAACATAAAACGAACTAATTCCTTTACATAAATACAAGCTTTTATCGTATCTTTTCTGCCCGGATACATAAATTTATGCTCACGTATCCCCCAATACAAACGGGTAAAGTTTCCATTCTCCCCTTTACCGAACACCACACCGGGACGAACTATCGTAAGTTGTCTTTCCTGACTATCTTTAGCCTGCCAGACAATATGAATCTTTTCAGCCACTAATTTCGATATACCATAAGGAGTATTTGGAGTTGGAAGAGTAGTTTCCTGCTTCAAATCCTCAGCTGCGCCATAAGGGGCTATGGAACTGGTGAAGACTATCTTCTTGATGCTATACCGTTCAGCAAACGCACATACATTTTCCGCTCCACGTATGTTCGTTTCAAAATATTCATGGTCGGGATGTCCCGGAGTACGATGAACAGCTGCAAAATTGAAAATGACATCATCAGAAGTAATTTCTACATTATCCAAATTAATAGTTGTTCTTACATCACAATATATATAAATAGCCTTACCATTCTGACTATTTTCCACAATATCCAAATTATAAATGTTACTTTGAGGATACACTTCTTTAAGAAGATTTGTCAAATGGGTTCCAATGAAACCGGAACCTCCCGTTATAAAAAAATTCATATTGAAATTGTTTTAACTATGATTTTGTAGATTACTACCCTTTTTATAAATTTCATCATATTTCTGAGCCATCAGATCCACATTGTAATTTTGTTCCACATCTTCAGACGCACGTTCGGAAAGCGAAATGCCATCAATCTTTCCATTTATTATATCACGTATCGAATCAGCATATTCATCGGCAGAATTACATATCAATCCATTTACTCCATTCCTTATTACATCGCGATTACCAATCACATTACTCACTAAACAAATTTTCTTAAAATACATCGCTTCAAGCAATGATATAGGTAGTCCTTCCCATAATGATGGCAGAATAAAGAAATCCGCATCTTTAATGATGTCTAGTGCTTCTTCCCTCTTTATCCAACCTGTAACACTGATATTGGAAGAAGTAAGTTCATTCTTCAATTCACCTTCACCAATCCAAATAAATTGCGCTTCAGGAAGCAGTTTGGCTATCTCATTAAAAAGATGGGGATTTTTCTGATAGAGAATTCGTCCGCTAGTGCATATTTGTATAGGTTGTTTAACTATTCCATTAATTGGACGAGCAAACGTTTTCAATTCCGCTGTATTGATACCATTATTCACATAAGTCGAGTTCGGGGACAGTTTTTCCGCCTCTTTATACTCGCCCTCACTACACGCAATTGTCATACAAGGCCTTTTGGCCGAAAGATACTCTATCAACCAAAATAAAAAGCGTTTGAACATTGCTCCGTCTTTCATCAAAAATGAATATCCATGAGGTGTATAAAAAGCCGGGGTCTTCTTACAAGGTAAGGCCCACCTGCCAATAAAGCCGGATGCCGATGAATGAAAATGGACTATATCCGGTTTTATTTCTTTATACCATTTATACACATCATAATAGGCTCTTAAGTTAACCACTGTGCCAATCGCACCTTTGAAAGAGTCTATCTTTATGAGATACACACGTTTGTCAAACAATTGCTCTACATTCTCAGGTGTCAGCGGACGAATACCATAGAGAATATAGACTTCATATTCTTCAATTTGACGCTTCGTTATATCTATAAGGAAGCTTAGGACACCTGTTGCAAAAGGTTCCGCCACATGCAATATTTTCTTCATGAAAAAGGGGAAAAAGGATTAAGACCGCATGCTTTGTCGCACACAGCCTATAAGACTTTTTTGACTAAAAGATTAATAAAAATGCGTTATTATGATCTTAAGCGCAAAGAAAGAGGCTACAGGATTATCGTATATATTGTCCCTCCAACCAATTATTGCTGATATGTTTAACCAATATACGGTTGTCGCACTTTTCAAAAAACACATACCATGTAGTACGGGGAGAGCTTTTACGGCTAAAGAAAGCATACCACAGGTTTTCACCATAGCTGGAAAAATGATATTCCGTAGCAGAAGATACTTTATAATGGGAGACAGAAGCCAGATTGGAAATAAAGTCAATGATTTCATCCACCATTTTCTCAGCAGATTCATAAGTAGGTTTATACCCCTCACTCACTAAAACATCTGCCAATGAATTCAGAAAATCATCCGCTTCAGGCAATATCCTAATTTCCACGTTCGGCATAGATCTTCTTTAATTTATTTTTGCAATGAATACGAAATTCTTCTACGGACAAGCTTCTATTCCATTCCCCTTCGAACTCTGGTTCATCATCCATCTGGTTCTTGACAAAGTTCAATACAGACATTATCTCTTTAGGCTCATCCATACGCATAATGCGATTTACCAATTGCACTTTCATTGCATTGATATCCCCATAAGTGGTAGCAGCATCTGCTGCACAATCCTGTATGAGTTCAGTTTCCTTGTATTTCTTCTTACCCATAGATATTCGTCTTATTAATAGTAATAACAAAGGAAGTCATTTTTTTCGAATAGGCAATGCTTAATAAAGAAATTCTTCATCTTTAATATTTTTCCATTATCAAGTTATGCCTATTTACTCTCTCAACCTGCCATAATCGGAAACAGTGAACGATGATACATCTTCGCCCATGTTGTTGTATCAAACATCCGCTAATAGAACATCCGTGTCAAAACATTTTAGGTCTACGTTCGGTATACCAATAGGGATGAGTTCATTTTATCAAAGCAGGCATATCCTATCGTTTTATAGCCTTTCCCTTATTGACAATCAAAAAAACACGTTTGATTGCCTGGTATATCCCCAAGCGAACACTCCATATCCGTACCTGCTTCTCTAATCTATGTCTCATGGTTATAGGAAAATATTTCTTAAAACATTTCTCAGTATCCATTACTGCAAAATCTTTAAAGAAATTACCACGTAATGGATGAGGTACAGGAGCCTGGACCAGTTCTTTCACACCTGATACTGCCTGGTCCACACCTATTTCCACTAAATTCAATTCATGGGATATTTCCTTTAATATGTTTTCCGCTTTCCGAGTACGTGTCAACATACGAGTTACTCCTTTATCATTGTCAAGTTTACTGTTAAATCTATATACATCAAAACAATCCCAAATAGTAAAATCTGTTCTTCTTACAACAGAACGAAATTTACAATCCGTACAACTAGGACGAATGTTAACTCCGGCAAAAAATGTACGCAGATAATAATCAGTATCAATTCCTTCATGATATTCTTTATTTCCTCCACTCAGACTCATGCTGGAATATTTATACCCATAGCGTTTATTTCTGAATTTCAAATCAGTAAAATCAAAGTATTTTTTTTGCATTTCAATATACTTGCGAAGAATAAGCGGAGACGGCACAGCCCTGCACACCACATCCACCGTCACTAGTTTGTCATAAGGCCTACGAAGATAATTTAACAAGCCTTCCAATTGACAAGGCGTTCCGCTGAAACACACCCACTTCCCTGCAAGTAAAAGTTTTCTAGTGTTGCTATAGGCATCTCCTATCAGACTTTGAACATATTTACTGTTTCTAAATCTATACAATTCGTCTATTGTGTCAACAGCTACATGAATCACCTCACCATCAGCGCCAAATGCCGCGCCATAAACTACCCCTCCTTTTCTTATCACCCAATTAGCAATAGCTGAAAACGCCCCTCCGGAAGTACTCTCCCGTAAGACCTTCTCATCCCTATTCTGAGCTAGAAACGCGTTGACCGGTTCTTTGTAAGATTCCTTTTTTGTAATCTTCTCAGACAAAAGAGGACATACAGACTCACATGCACCACAATCGGTGCATGTTTCAGCATCAACCACCGGATAGCGGTACCCCTCAAAATCTTCTCTCATCTCTATGCAGCCCTTTGGACATATATTCTCGCATGCCCAACAGCCACAACAACTTTTTTTGTCCTTTATCGTAATCATAAGATATTACTTTCCTCCAATGCATTTTTCAACCAATTCCATGTAAATTTACGCAACTTCGCAAACTCATCATGAACTAATGCATAATCAACGTCTTCATTAATTCGCTCATTCACATCAAACACATCAGCCTTTTTCACCATTCTCCTCTCTTGCTTTACCAATGAGAGCAAAGAATATAGACGTCCATTGGTAGATACTACCCCATCACTATTATATCTTGGAAAAGTATAAAATTTCTTACTATTAAGCATCGAGAACACCGAGCAGTGAAAAGAATCAGTAAATATATAATCTGCATCACGTATCAACTCCACAAATTCCCTAGGTCCTACATTATACGGAGTATGATCAGCAAAGCATTCATCACTTTTCACATACTCATCACTATGAGCTATCTGAACAATTTTAAGTCCGGTTTCTTTCTGCACACGTTTCACCACATTACGCTCCCAAGGGTTATTGCCAAGAAAATAAACAAAAATGTATTTATCTCCATTGGCAAATCTCTTGCCGTTACCATCTGCATAAATTATTTGCTTCCATTCTTCTGCATCAAACATAATGGTAGGGTCACAAACCACAGGGACGTCTCTTTTTGCCCATTCTTTCACAAGCTTCTGCCCAGAAATTTCCCTTACTGATACATAGTTCATTCTGTTTAAGAACTTTCCGGCAATCATTCCATACTTTAAAGATAGTTCTGAAATGCCAAAACTTGTGGCAAAAGCAATCTTGCATACATCATCAGGCACAAAATTCAAAGTATAATAGTCTGCGGCGATATTTGATGGTAGCCATAGTTGGTCACTTCCTACTACAAAAGCAGCATAATTGTATGCTGCTTCTCCAAGATTATCCTTGCTATCATACCTTTTAGACAGAGTGAACATCGTATTAGCAAAATCTCTAAACATATCATACCTAATACTTAAGTTAGTTGCATATTCTGATTTTCTCCTTTTAGCAACAAACTTACGTACAGTCGCCATTTTGTCCTTGACTGTATTGATATCAAATATTTTATTTAAAAAATATCTATATTTTGCTTTGTTTATTTCCGGAAGTAAGCCATCTATCATTATGGTCTCATGTTTCAGTCCCAGTTTCTTGAAAACTTCTTGAGTAGCGAATGCTTGTAGCTGACTTCCATAATTTGGTTGGAAATAACATGTTACGAGAGCTATTTTCTTAACCATGATTTTATTGTATAAACTATTACTTTTACTGCATATTTACATCTGTGAAAAACCAAATATGTCAATACATCAAACGATGATCCCCCATTCTCTAAAATCATTTTTTTTCGCTCATTCTCAAGTTTAAATGCTGACGATGATGAAACTCCACCTGTTCTAAATGTTATTACACAAACATCCATCATTTTTGACATAATCGATTTATCTTTATAAATTCTGATAAATAAATCTAAATCCATCATATATTTATAATCTACTTTGTATAGTCCAACCTTATCATAGACCTGTTTTGATATAAACGATGATTCATGACAGATTATAGCACCAAAAGGAGGAACACCCAATTTCATATTTGGGTGAAGTTCTTTCCGGGTTGCTAATTTTTCATTCCATACTATGCAATACCCTCTATATACTCCAATATTTTCGTCATATTCTGCAGCTATTTTACTCAAAACATCTGACATCATGAAGTCATCAGAATTCAATATTCCAATCAAATCACCAGTTGCAGCTTTTACTCCTTTATTAAAAGCATCACTTATACCCTTGTCTGGTTCTGAAATATAATAATCTATTTTGTCTCTATATTTTTCGATAATTTTAAGTGTACCATCCGTAGAACCACCGTCAATCACGATATATTCTTTAGCAATATATGGCTGATTAACAACACTCAAGATAGCTTCTTCAAGATGCACCTCACTATTATAGCACACTGTAATTATTGAAATCTTTGGTTTTTTCATATTTTGTGGCCTTTCCTTCATTACACATCCCCCCAAAAAAACAAATTATCCTCCCCTTATAACTTATATATTTTTATCCACTCCTTTAAATAGATATTACCATCCTCATTTGAGGCCAAATTCCATCTATCAGGAACACAAACCACTTTTTTTTCATTTTTTGACAAGAATGCTCCCCACCAACTAAACGTGCTATTGGAAATAATAAAATGCTTACATGTATACATTAAGCGCAATTCTTCATAATCAAGATTATTTAAGTCAACATATACCAACTTAATATCTCTGCTACCTGTAACATCTTCAAACTTATAATTTTTTTTTATCCATTCTAAATCATCATGAGTGTTCGAGAATACATAGAATACAGGATCATCTACTCTATTCAAAATTTCATTAACTGCCCTGTTATAATAATCAAAATCACATACCTGCAAATTTTTCCATGCATCGTTCAAATAGTCCCCTCTACGAATATGAAGACAAACAGAATTACAAACTGACATTTGCTCCATCATAACACGATTTTGTTCAGACGGTACATCTTTCACTTCCAATTCTTTAATAATCTCATCTGCAATATCATGAAAATTCTGCTCAGACTGAAAGTAACCAAATATATGTTTTACCAATGATTTAGATAATGGCGAAGGATATGTTGTATATGGAGAACAAGTATAATAAACTCCCGACTTTGCTCTTTTCTCAAACCAATCTTTCCCTTCTAATTTTTCCCTTTTCACTTTCCATCTATACATTCCATAAATACCTGTCGAAAGTATTGTACTTATCTTGAATGCACGCATTGCATCCTTTTGCTCTTTTGGATGCATAAACCTCACATTATCACCTAACTTAAAATGATGGAGAGACATCTGACGCGGATCATTGTTTTTAACAACTGTATGTTGTATGTAATATGGATTAATGGCTATAACTTCTTTTTCATGCATGCTTTTTTGATATAAAGATTGTAAAAATCTTGCATATGCATATTGAAAGAGTTGATTACCTAATCCGCTTTTAAGTATAAGATTTATCATATTTCCTTTTTCAAATTCCTACTAATAAAATAACTTCTATCCAGTTAGACTAAAGTCTTTCGACCATGCGCATCCCATATATAATAAGGAGAATCAGAAGTCATAAACGATTCACGAATCATATAAGAATAACATAAATAATAAGCTAAAAATATGACAGCGAACATATACATACATTTACCATAATATTTTCTATTCTTCAGCACATCCATCATGACAACACCCGTCATGACAATTTTAAAAATATATATAATGTATTCCAATCGCATCAGAAGTTCTAGTTTTTGAGATATGGGGAAACAGACACATGCTACTAATGACAAATTATACACATATATCCATTCAGGTCTAGCCTTAACCATTTTGTAGGCAGCAAACATAAAAAAGAAAGTAGCTAACAAATTAAGATAACTAAAATCTCCTCCCACTTTCTGCTCTTCCGGGTCCAGCCACATTGCAGCATTTTCTTGATAAGCCAAAAAACGTGTTCCTAAATCAACCTGTTGAACCACATCTATAAAATTTGTAAAAAAACTCGCAGAAAAAATTGTAATACCTCCAATATATAAGACAAAAAAGAGAATAGGAGAAAAAGACTTTTTAAAGAAAAAAAGTCCTGTAAAAAGCAGAATATTCAGTATAAGAGCATAATGAACTAAAACGCCCATTGTACAAAAAATGAAATATCTTTTATAATCTTCTTTAGACAACAAATAGGAAAGTCCGATAAGTATGAAAGAAAAACCTAAACACCATCGCATCAGGTTCTCTGCCATGGTTAGATTCAAACAAAGAAACGGCAATGCCAAAGTCAAATGTTTTTTATAATCTTTTAGAAAGAAACACCAAGCAAATATCAGAAAGAAGCTCATAAAAAGTACAAATCCTTGCCAAGAGAATCCTAACCACGCACTGATTTTCACCAATAATTCAAATAAAGGTTCGTTATCTTCCCTACTTACGCCATTCTTTATATTTTCATATACCCAGTAATAAATATTATAATCCACACCTCTTCCCCATCTTAAACCGGAATATAGAGTATATACCAAAATAATAGGGGAAAAATCTGATATTTTTAGTTTTCTATCCTTATGGGAAAGAATATATCCATTCCACACAGCAACCACAAAAAGAAGCAGCCTAAAAATGAAATAAATAATAGATACTTCTGTTATTTGCATATTATTTATTAGCGTAAGCTTTTTATATAAAAAATGTTACCAACCCATATAGGTCATCTTTCATTAACAGACCTGATTACCTTACACGGATTCCCAGCAGCAATACAATCAGAAGGAATTGATTTGGTAACAATACTGCCACTACCTATCACACTTCGCGCACCAATAGTTACCCCTTTCAAAATAATACATCGTGTACCTATCAAAACGTCATCTTCTATTACTATTGGAGCACTGGCCGCTGTATATCCATCAATGCTTCTTCCTCTGCTGTCTTTCTTTTCCGAGTTCCGAATTCTATAGTCCAAATTATGAGCATCTGTATCCATTAAAATGCTATCCGCACCAATTTTCACTCGATTACCTATCACAATACACTCCTTTGCCCAAATACAAGCCGAACTAATGCCTACATTATCTCCTATCCGGATGGTACAACCTTCAGGAGCATAAATGCATCCACGAATGTTCCTACATAACGGATTAAAAGCCCCCCCACTGGTAAATACAAAATCATTTCCTATTGTTATTTTTGCCTGAGGATGTTTAATAAGATAAAACCGATTATATACCTGCATATTTTCCCCAAACTCCACATCGTTTATCAGAAAAAGGAAACGATTATACCATATATAGATTTTTCTATAAATTTGACGTGGAATACGTAAACTACGAGCAATATAAAAGTTTAGTTTATGCATATTATTCATGAAATTTTAGCATATTCTTAATAACTGCCTTCATTTTGTTTTTTGCCTTCATATACCTAAAAACAGCAGAAGGATGAATATACATTAACCACGCTAAGATTATATAAGGTCTTATAGACAAGATATTTAATCCTTCTCTACTTATGTACGATTGATTTTGGCATAAGAAAACTTTGTATTCAGGGGTCTGCGACAAATGAAGACAAAAAGAAAATGAGCACACCACCATTTCAAAAATCTGACATCGAAAAAAAAAACGATCAGTTTGGGCTACATTCTTGTTCATAAAATCCACCAATATCTTATGTCCTGTTATAAGGTCATAAGCAGATTTTACTTTAATATTACTCATTATTGAACCTTCATTTCTTAAACGATATACATAAATGGGACGTTCCAGAACATGTACTTTTTTTGCCAAATACAACATACTATTCCCCCATATTCCATCTTCATGCAAAACACCAGGATAAAAACGTAATGCATTGTTGTCTATAAAAGAACGTTTATAGACAAATCTTTGCGATGCTCCCTTAGGACAATGATGTTTCATATAAGACTTTCCACTAAAATTAAACCCATAATATTTGCTACGAATATCTTTATAGCGTTCAGTCTGCTCGTAATACCTTCGCATATATGAAGAAAAGACGTCTACTTCTGGATATTTTTCAATAACGGAAAACACATCATCAATAGCATTGGGCAATAACCAATCATCACTATCTACAAACCAAACATAATTACCTTTTGCTTTTTCCAAACCATTATTACGCGCCATTGACAATCCTTGATTCTGCTGATGAATCACACTAATGCAACTAAATTGTTCAGCCCATTCATCACAAATTTGGGGACAATAGTCAGGCGATCCATCATCTACCAAGATTATCTCAATACCATCACGTATTTGATCTGTTATCGACCGCATACATTGATTAAGAAATTGCTCAACTTTATAAACAGGAATAATAATAGACAATTTCATAAGCTATTAATACTATTCGAAAGTTCTTATTTATAGATTCTTTTATAAATTGTTCATAAAAACATCTATGTATAAAATACCCTGTATGCCTTCTTGAAAAATGTCACATCAATATGACAAACTTTTAAACCATCCATCAACCCTATCTATCGACAATTCTAAACTTTTTCTTATAGAAGATTTCTTCATCTTATATATTTTTTCTTCATCCCATATTATGCTATTTATAGCCTCCACTATACTCTTTACACTATTTTGGCAAAACACTGCATTACTTTCATCACAATAATCACGAATACTGCCAACATCAGTTGCTACTATAGCTAACCCCATTGCCATAGATGTTGTTATTACATTACTTCCAACAGTATCTTCCATTATATTTAAAGAAATATCTGCGATATCCATTTGATGATAGAGCTCATCTTCTAGTAAAAAACCTTTTAATTCAACATTGTCTGTTTTTGGAAATAAATAATCAACGTCCTTTCTACCTCGACATATAATCCAATGTACAGCTGTACATGTTTTAACAATTTCTGCCAACATTGAATAATCTCGCTGTAAAGCACCCATAGCAATTATAGTAATCGGTTCGTGATTTTTTAATTCCGTATTTTTATGATAATAATCAGAATCCACATAATGAAACCCCGTACTAATTTTTTCTTCAGGGATACCCACTTCTTTAAAATATTCAGATAAAGACGAACCCAATGTTAATAGTTTATCTACCGGTTTTGCCCATTTAAAAATAAAATCAGCCTCCTTATTTACTCTTTCTTTAAAAAATTTACACGTCAAATGCGATAGAGCATAAATTTTTATAGCTGGGAATCTTTTTCGAACATAACAAGCCAATTCATATTGGGAAACATCAGGTTGCATATATTCAAGTAAAAAAACCTCATCTCCATCTTTTAATTTTGCAAGCATTGGTTTACATAGCTCAATATATAACCCTTTAGCATAATATTTCTCCCTCTTATTAATTATATATCTTTTCAATCTATTTCCAAAAGTTCTAAAAAAAGTCCCTTTAAGCTGCAAATCCCATACTTTAGAACATTCTTTTATATAAACCTCATAATCATTAGGATATTTTTGTAACAAAAGTTCACACATATGTCTCATACCTGCATGATTACCGCTAGTACTTAACCAATCTTGTACAATCAAATACCTCATATTCTTGATTATTACTAAGACTTATTACTATTCTCCCAAAACTTTTCTAAGGAAAGACATACTATGCATCTTATTCATTTCCAATCTCTCATTAACGATTTCCCAATCTATTTTTTTATGTAACAGTTCCCATATACCATTTTTATCCAGAATCATTCTATTCTCAATATTAAATGTTTTCAGCAATGAAAAAAACCTGTCTACACCTCTTTCTTGATTGGCATATACAATAAAATCACGATTAAATAATATTGAAAAAACTGCACCATGGAATGAATCCGTTACAATAAATTTTGAATTATGTAAACATGACAACCACATTTCCATAGAAGAAAGTTGCTTTCCACTTAAAGAAAGATTTTTCATTGGCAAAGCAAGTTCTCTTGCTATATCTATCAACCCACATTCTTTATCCTCATCCATATCAAGAATATAAGCTACCGCATAATCTTCTTCATTGGAAGGTATAATAAATTGCTCATAACTTTTTAAATCAAGTAACATAGTTGGATCTAATACCACTTCTGCACGACCATTAGACCAACCTAAATTACAAACTACATCAACACCACTTCTCTCACGAACTGAAACAGCATTGAATTTTTTTATTAAATCCCCACATATACGCTTTTCCTTATCTGAATATATCGGGCTACTCGTTCCAAATGAAGCTGCATATGATAATTTAAGTATTTGTGGATTGTCTATGAAGTCAAGAAAAAAATTCTCTATATTCGAAACATAATCTGGACGCCATACTTGATCACTACCTACAACAATAGCATCATATTTTCCTTTACATTCTTTTCTTAATTGTGCTGTGGAAAATAAAGGTCTTGTTTTAGGAGCTATATATTTGTCCACGAAAGGCATTAAAGCCTTTCCTTTATACCTCAACTCCTTTTCCTGATCCATGATAAGCAACTCATGTTTCTGACCCAATGTTTTTATAAAATATTTTATCCGCAAAAACAAAGGCCTATAATTATGTTTTCGATATATCAATTCTACATCATGACCCATCCCTTTTAGAACAGTCATCAAAGCATAAGCCTGAAGATACCCGCCATAATTATTGTTGAATGGCAATGTAAGCATTCCTATTTTCATTCCACTGTCTTTTCTTATCTCAAAATACACTTTTTTATCCGTCTCACAACTCTTCGCCACAAAGGAACATGAAAAAAATCCTCCAGAATACTCTTCACTGATTCCCCTTTCGCAAACTGTTGGAAGAACTGCACACGTTTAGCATGTGGCTGGGTATATTCCTTGAAACCACCATTCAAAAGTTGCACATCAGCCAATAAGGACAAGCGTTTCTCCATAGAAAGTTTATCAAAAAAATGATGTCCACTGGCCGTATTTACCAATACCAACCCTACCCCCTTATCATCATTGAAATCAGGCATCAAGCGGTCAATGCCCCAAAAATCAGCAATAGTCAAATCACTATGACTCACCCCGTTCTTACACTTACATTCATAACAAGAAGGACGCAGATAAATATCAGATAAGAAACCTCTCATAAAAGGATTTTCACGGTGTATATCGGACAACAAAACTGTATTTTTTCCAGCCGTGAAGGCGGACCTTCCACGGACAACAAAACTGTATTTTTTCCAGCCGTGAAGTGTCTTATCTCTAAATTCTATACCCACTATCGTGGGCATGACATTTAGAGAAGGGAAAACTGTATTTTTTCCAGCCGCCGCCCTACGGGCGGATTGTAAGCCACTCATTGTTTCTTTAAAATATCTTCGCCACACTCCGGGACTCGGCACTCCGTGACAAAGAAAATCCACAGACAATAAATTAGGATAATCTTTCCGGAGATACTTATGAAGTCCGGCTATCTGGCAGGGAGTCCCCGAAAACAAAACATGACGCCCCTGCTTCAAAAAACGTTCAGCATCAGCAAACCCTGTTTCCACCCGTGCCTGCAAATACTTGCTTCCCATCATGGGACGAACCCCTTCCAACGTTTCCGAATAAGTTATCTTCACCTCATAATTCTCGTCAAAGACAACACCAAACACCACACCGCCAAGAGCTAATGTTTCACGAGCCAGTGCTATAAATACCCCACCCGAAGAACTATGCACCCGATCCCACTCATTTTGATTTTTTACCGCCCAAACTTCCTGCGGAGGAATAGCCTTATCGCAATTCAGAAACGGACAGACTTTCTCGCACAAACCGCAATCTATACAGTTATTTGTATCTATCCTAGGATAAAGAAAACCTTCTTCATCCTCATACAAAGATATACAATGCTTAGGGCACTTCTGTGCACAAGCCGAACAGCCGCAACACTGTCGCTTATCTTGAATGCAAATCATTCCCAACGATTATTTCAATTTACGCAAACCCCGATAAAGACAATCAGTAAACTGTATATATACATTATAAATATAACACCAAATGATAGCCGGCCTTGCTCCATAACTCAACAAAAGTCGGCGTACAAAGCGTACATTCGCCTCACGAGCATTACCTTCAGTAATGTCGATAGATGCAATGAACGGAATTATTTCTTTTTGAGTGAATTTCAGTAGTTCGCCCCTACACAACTTCTTGTGATTTTTTAATTTTGTATAATTATAAAGAATACGGGTAATAGGTCTATTTATTCCGTAATGTATTGAGTACCATTCTGTTTTACCTTTCCCGACTGGTATTACACTACATAATGCCTTATAGTTACATTTTTGATTATAGAGATAATCGGAAGGTTCTCGAAGTTTACTACCCAAATGAATCAATCCCGGCCACTCAAGATTGACATAAGAAGGGCGTGAATAGTGAACAATCTTTCCGGTATGCAACAAATAACGGCACAACATTTCCTGATCCTCGCCCAATGACAGTGTACAATCGAAACGTATTTGGTGCCGTTCAATCAGTGTATGATTAAAAAATTTATTCCATATTGGGAAAAAGGGATTTTCAAAAGGATCGAAATCATTAAACAAATAAGTAGCGGCTACAGGATGCTCTGTACGTTTATTCATTCCGTCAGAAACATGAAGTTTGATCACACCATCAAAGTATTGACCTGATGTGTGATTAACCATCAGCAAGTCGGCGTGCGATCCTTGTTCATCACGAACGATATCAAGATGACATGGCATCACAGCGTCATCCGAGTCAATAAAACCAATCCATTCACCTTTAGCCTCATCCAATCCATGATTACGTGCCACACTGACACCACTATTCTTTTGAACAATGACTTTGATACGAGTATCCGTAGCCGCCACACGCCGGATTATATCCAACGAACCATCGGTTGAACCATCATCTATCACCAGTACCTCAAAGTGAGTATATTCCAAATTCAACACACTTTTCAAACATACTTCAATACTTGTCTGACGGTTGTAAACAGGAACAATGAGAGATACTAAAGGAGCATTCATTTTTATTTCTTACGATTAAATTTCTGAACAAATTTATCAGTCACGAATTTCTTTTCATTTGCATCCATACCTACCGAATAGACGGCCATAGCCACAGACAACATGCACACAATTCCCAATGAAACCATACGCAGAAAGTTATCTGGCGTCACAAAATAGTACAACGACAAAGGCAGAGGTACACCCACTAAAATAACCATCAACAAATTCTTTCCCACTTGTGTCACATAATTGCGGACAGATAATCCGATCAAAGACTTGAGGATATAAATACGTGCAATAGCTGCGACGACACACACTATGAAATGGACCACAAATACCGCCGGAGGTGCAGCTCCCAATTTGAGCGCCACATAAGCGACAGGTGTAATAAGCATAACCACTCCGCCAACAATAGTCTGGTAATGACGTACATGCCCTGTAGCAGTAGCAGCAACCATCAGAGGATTAACCATAGCATCCACTGTAACTATCATCAGCGAAATTTTCAAGAAGACAGCTGAATAATCAGGCACTTTCTTCAACCACAATTCCAACACCTCTTGCGTCATCAGAAAAATGGGCAAAGAAAGAAAAAAAAGCAAGAAGAACGAAAAGCGAGAGCTACGGATAATAAGTTTGTACATAGCCTCCCAATCGCCTTTAGCATAATTTTTAGTAATCTGTGGATTGAGCGCAGTCTGGAAATTTTGTGAAAATTGAAGTACAGCATTTTGTACCTGCATGGCAACACCTCTAGCGGCATTGACCGTAGGGCCAAAAAAAATATTGAGCAATATATTGACACCTTGCGTTGAAAGAATGCCTGCACAATTACCCATTAAGTTCCATCCGGCAAACCCCATCATTTCTTTAAACATGGATTTGTCCCAGATACAACGTAGTTTGGTTTCTTTAAAGTGATGATTACAATAACTACCATAAATGACGCGCACCATAAATTGCACTACAAGCAATAACACGGCATAGAAAATCAGTTTATCGAAAGGTGCCACAAGCAATAGAAAAACAATACAAAGTTTTAATACAACTTCAACAACGGAGATGTAGGCAAAGGTCGACATCTTTTCATGGGCAATGATGGTAGCGTTATACGGCACACTGATAATAGATACAGCCATAGTCAAGACTGAACATTGAAACACCCAGAAAGCAGCCGAATGACGAGATTGATCAATCACCATTTTATTCTCTAAGAACCAGAGTCCAACTGTTTCACCCAACAGAACTACAATTAATGCAATAAACATATGTATCTGTACTGAAGTAGTAAACACCTTCTGTTGTTCACTCATCACCCCTCTACCCAATTCAAATGTAATATAACGCTGAGTAGAAGAAGACATCGCACTATTCAAGAATCCAAACATTGACACGACTCCTCCTACCACATTATATACACCAAAATCTTCTACGCCCAATGCTTCCAGTATTACACGCGAAGTGTAAAGACTGACCAACATCATGAATATCATGCGGAAGTAAAGAAGTAATGTATTTTTAGCTATTCGCTTATTTGTAAAAGATGTTTCAGACATAAATTTCTCTTAGCGAAATAGTAATTTAATACAGATTCCGATCGTCATCGACAACTGGTTCTCATAATCCCTGCGACTGTTTACAACTTACGAAAGAAATTCTTAAATATTCCAAGGTGACAAACCGTTCATACGATAGGGCAATATCAACATAACAAGCTGCGGTACAGAAAAGCCTTCATCTCACGGCAATAAGGAATATTCAATATTAATGATTATGCCAGATGAGTCGGAAAATAACCCTCACGATTTGTGCCGTCTGACAGTTTGTAACGGACTTACCACGTTTCTTTGTATAGCCACTTTATTCCACCTTCTCAAACGGAAAAGCCTGAAGATAATTAATAGCCACCGTCATATTACCAAAAGCAAACACCAGCTTGGTATTCCGATGAAGACGCATAATACACCCCTCCTTACCTTGAAAGACACCACCCGTAATACGTATCTTCTGCTTTTTCTGAATATACTCCTCAAGAGGTTTATCCATCAGTTCAATGTTATAAGGCATGGATTCATACAGATAAATAAATTCTTCCATCTGTTTATGGGGAATAACAGCCACGCTATAGGAATTACGATCTTTTGCAAGATACTGCCGGGGGAATAGATTGGTAAGAATGAGATTCAACTCATCCAACGGGGCACATACAAACAAATAACCATCACCCGTGATTTCCTTTTCATCTGTCAAAGCGTTCAACTTCTGTACAGAGCCTGTCGCGAAAGCCTCTTTTACGGCAAATGCGGACTCCCGATGGGCTGCATACTCTTCCTTGCTATAAGGACACTGTTCAAAACGTCTTTTATGATCAGCAGAGGTATATGAAAACACTTTGAAGCAGAAATGCCTTTCTTCCTTTATGCCAGACCGGGTATTAATCATTACAGCCCTCCTGCCGGTAAAGATTTCGATATAGCGTTTCAGCTCTCTGTTGCGCAGGAACATATAATACCACTTGTGGTCAGGATATTCTTTCTCTTCCCCCGTCTGTGACGTGGTTATCAGATCTGACCCCTGGTCTGGGCAGGAAGCGATTGAACTGCATGGCAGTAACCTAGGCGCTTTACCCGTTATGTTTTGATTCTGCGGAAAGGAGTATTCAGTACCCAAATCCGCATCATGACAGATTTGCATCAAAACATAAATTATTTATCATTTATACTTCTAAAATGAAGGCTTGTTGAAGCTTCATTTTTGGGGTTCTCTTAGTAAGAGATCCCCATCCTCATTTAATTTATTGATAATGTGAAACATACACATCATAATTCATAACATTTTGCGAACAATCCTCATACATTTCTTGTTAAAAGCATTTTTAAACAACAAAAGATTTCCGTTTCTTGGGAATTATAGCTACTTTTGCAGCCAAATGGGGATCTCTTACTAAGAGAACCCCATTCTTTATAAGACACATAATGCAGCCAAATAGCTGATTATCAGATTTATCAAGCCAATTCATGATAAAAAGTGAATTATCCAAAATAAAATATCACACACAAAACCACACAGTACTTCTCTATTGTGCAACCAGCCCGCATGATATTCTACATCGCTGTTTCGCCAGCAATGTAGAATTATTTTTTCTTGAACAAAATATCCTGAGATACAGATAAAGTTATAATCCTTTTAAAATCATCTGATTGGCCCTGTCTATTTGTGAAGTAGAGATGGATGCCAGATAAATATGAGTGGTCTTTTCATTATCGTGCCCCAACCCTTCGCGGATGATATCCGTAGATACCTTTTTGTCTTGCGCTATGCTGGCCCAACTGTGGCGCGCCACATAGAGAGTTAACGGCGATTTCAATTCTAACCGCAGACCTATTTTATTCAGGCCTCGTCCTATCTGCTTGGCCCTTACCTTATATTGCTTGCGGTCATTTATGTCACAATTACGCAAGATGGGCAACAGGAACTCAGAACTATCATCCCTGTATTTATCCACAATCTCCTGCATCAATTCTTCCCATAGAATAGTCAATCGCTGCCCGGTCTTTTTCCGGCTATACGTCAAAATTCCATTCTGGAGATTGCTCTTCTTCAAGTGTGCCATATCAATAAACGACATACCCCGGGTATAGAAGCTGAAAAGGAAAATATCTCTTGCCAGCTCCAGTTGGGGTTCGAATGATAAATCAAGCTCCTTGATCATCTTGATGATTTTAAAGGGAATGGCTCGTTTTACAGTTTTGTCTATACCGGTATAGACATGTTTAAAAGGTTTCTTATCGACGGTATAGCCTTGCTCTACAGCTAGATTGTACACCGTCCGCCAGATTCTCATATAATAGGAAGTGCTATTCTTTACCAACCCTTTCTCTTTCAGGTAGGTTTCATACATCTCCATCAGCTCCGAATCAAAGGATTCAAAACTCAGGTCCTCATCATTTCTGAATTGGATAAAGCTGTTCATTGTCGAGGTATAGCCTTCTGCCGTACGTACCTTTTTCTGTCGCTTCAGTTTATTGATATGCCGGTACATGAAGTTGAACACACTCTCTATAGGGGGAATTTTCCGAAAAGCAGTCACAATGTCATCAATGGTATATTCAACGCCGGTTCGCTCCAGTTCATTGATAATACCTTGTAATCGCGTCATCTCCCAATTCGTCTGGTCACGTATCAGCAGAAGACGCGCTTTACATTCAGGCTGTTTTGTAATAAGCAGACCGCTGATGGACTCATCCCACTCAGCGGGCAGGATTTGATAAGATGTCTTGATGAGCCGTGTCAGTCTGTGATGAATAATTTGATAACTCAATACGCCCATTTTTCCTTTTAAGCTCGAAGGGCGGAATTTTAATTTAATGGATGCCATATTCTTTTTCTATATTATGGTTTTGTTATTCAAAACGAATATAGCAATATGGCATCAGGTACAACCGTTGTACCTCCGATAATTCTATCCTTCTATCTCACTCAGCTCTAACCAGCGCATGGTCTTTTCATCAATCAAGTCATTCAGTTCCGGCAACCGCTTGGATTTTTCCGTCAGTTCATCCACTCCCAGCGTACCACTGCAAAGGGCGGCTTCTATGTCGGCCTTCTCCTGCTCCAGTCCGGCTATTTCTTGTTCCAACTGCTCAAACTCTTTCTTTTCCTTGAAGGACATCTTCCGCTTATCATTCAGACGTACGCGGGCGGTCTTTTCCTCTTTTGGTTTTTCCGCCTCTTTGTCGCGCTGCTCTTTCGCCTCGCGCCAATCACGATAATCAGAGTAATTACCCGGAAAGTCACGAATATCTCCTTGTCCCTTGAATACCAGCAAGTGGTCTACCACCTTATCCATGAAATAGCGGTCATGGCTTACCACAATCACGCAACCCTTGAAGTTCTGCAAGTATTCTTCCAATACCTGGAGGGTAATGATATCAAGGTCGTTGGTAGGCTCGTCCAATACCAGAAAGTTGGGATTACGCATCAACACCGTACACAGGTACAAGCGGCGGCGTTCTCCCCCACTCAGTTTATATACATAGCTATGCTGTGTTTCGGGGGTAAACAGAAAGTGTTGCAGAAACTGGGATGCAGTAAGCTTCTTGCCATTTCCCAATTCGATGACTTCGGCAATATCCTGCACCACGTCAATGACTTTCATTTGCTCATCAAACTTCAGACCGTCCTGAGAATAGTAGCCGAATCGAACCGTCTCACCGATATCCACCGTTCCACTGTCCGGCTTCTGTTCGCCCATCAGTATTTTAATGAAAGTGGACTTTCCCGTACCATTGTTTCCCACGATGCCCATCTTTTCATAACGGGCAAAGATATACGAGAAATCTTCCAGAATCTTTAAATCACCGAAACTCTTGTACAGATGATCTGCCTCGAATATCTTGGAACCGATGTAAGAGGCTTTCATATCCAGTTTCACATTACCATCGTTGAAACGCTGCTTCGCCACTTTCTCCAGTTCGTAGAAAGCTTCTTCCCTATAACGCGCTTTGTGCCCGCGTGCCTGAGGCATACGGCGCATCCATTCCAACTCCGTGCGGTACAGGTTATTGGCACGGGCTATTTCGGCATTGGCAGCTTCCACACGCTCCTGCCTCTTTTCCAGATAATAGCTGTAATTCCCTTTATATGAATATACCTGCTGATGGTCTATCTCGATAATTTCAGAGCAGACGCGGTCCAGGAAATAACGGTCGTGCGTCACCATGAGCAGACTGATGTTTCCCCGGCCGAGATATCCTTCCAGCCACTCGGTCATATCCAGATCAAGATGATTGGTAGGCTCGTCCAGAATCAGGAAATCGGGTTCGGTAATCAATACATTCGCCAAAGCAACCCGCTTTAACTGGCCTCCGGAAAGATGTTTGATCTGCTGATTAAAGTCACGGATTTTTAACTGCGAAAGAATTTGTTTTGCTTTCCGTTCGTAATCCCACGCCTTTTCGTGCTCCATACGCGCCAACAGGTCTTCCAGTCCCGGATTTCCTTCGGTTTCCATGCAGTGCTCATATTCCTTAATCAGTTCCACCGTGCTGTTTCCATGATAGAAACAGGCTTCGAGCACGGTCAGTTCTTCCGGATAGTGAGGGTCCTGTTCCAGATAACCTATGCGCAGGTCACGACGGAAAACAATACTTCCTTCATCATACCCTTCCTTGCCTGCTATTATATTAAGCAAGGTAGTCTTGCCTGTACCATTCTTTGCTATCAAGCCGATGCGTTGTCCTTCGGCTACTCCAAATGAAATTTCACGGAACAATACCAAGTCACCGAATGACTTGATAAGCCCGTCTACTTGCATATATGGGGTCATTATTCGTCTATTTATTTTAAATCATCCAGCACGGCTTCTGCTTCGCGCTTGATTTTCCTAAATTCAGATTTAAGGTCACAGGGGAGTTTCTTTCTAGCTTTTTCCCAAACCAATGCTGCCGGGTCCAGAACCATATCCGAATCTACAAACTGCAAGGCGGGGTATTCTTTCTGACCATCAATCACCGTCACCCATTCCATACCTTCCATTTCGTTCACCAGAATCGTTCCGAAAGCGATACCGAAATTTTCCCAAGCCATACGTTGCTGTGACTGAAAACGTCCGCTATCCATCACCTGCTGTATACTGTCGATATCCGCTTCCGATGAAGTGAAATCCTTGGTCAATTGTTTTTTTATGGTGGTGGAAGCCCATTCGAAAGCAGCATTCACTTCCCCTATTTCCAGCACACGGATAGGAATAATCTCACGTGGATGATCCACTCCCTCCTTGCGAAGCTGCAAAGACTTGATTATCTCTTCAGCGGGATGTTTATCCCCCCCTTTAGGCACTGTGAAAGAACATTCCAAAGAGATATTCCCTGCCCCTGTCACCCAGATATGAGTGGTGTACCAGACTCCTTCCTCTTGAAAAGTTTCCGCACTATAGGCACAATCCCATTTACCCACTTTCACCAAAGTGGACGAAGAATTTTCCTTCAACTCGTATGCGATGCATTGCTGACCATAATCAGCCCCTTCATCCTTATAAGCCGATATACGGAAGTTCCCTGTCCACCGGTCGGGGTCATAAAATAAAAAACTTTCTTCTGTATCTTCAAACTCGTGCCAGTTCATCGGATATTCCAATGAGAACCAGCCACCGGGAGAAATGTATTTCATAGTCTCTATCTTTTTAATTCATTCATAACAAAAACAATGGTTTATTTCACCGGTAATATTTCAATCCAGTAATCATCCGGATCATTGATGAAATACAACCCCATAGTTGTATTCTCGAAACAAACGCATCCCATTTCTTTATGGAATTTACGTACTTCATCATAATCACCTTCTACACGCAGACACAGATGGCTTTCATTCTCACCCAATTCGTATGGTTGGGTATGGTCACGCAACCAGGTTAGTTCCAACAAGAAGTTACTATGGTCATCGGCCATATATACCAGCACGAACGACCCGTCCGAAGCCTCTTTGCGATGAGATTCATGCAAACCTAATGCCGCTTCATAAAACTTGATACTCTTATCCAGATCAGTCACATTGATATTAAAATGATCAAATCGTCCTTTTACTTTCATATTACGTTATTCTTTTATTATTCAATATTTATTTTCTGACCGCCATGCGTCAATGACACAAAATGCACTCCATGCGCCTCGGCAAAGTCACGGAAAGCATTTGCCTTTGCATATTCCGGCGTAAAATGCATGGGTACAAAGATATGTGTTTTTATCTTTTTTACAAACTGTTCGGCCCCCCGCATATATTCTTTTCCCAAACGGGGATCAACGGGAAACATGGCCACATCCACTTCGGGAGTATAGGCATAAATGCCATCCAGTTCATGCAAAAAATTCTTCTCGGCTCCTTTCCATTCTTCCTCGGTGCTCTCGTCCATCCAATGCCAGTTATTCAAATCTCCGGCATGAAAAATCTTTTTTCCGCCTGTCTGAAGCAAAAACGATACTCCCACATCCGTGGAACCGAAAGCACGTACACTCAATGTTTCATCCTTATATTCTTCTCCCTTTTTCAACCAAATGGCATCTTCTTTCTGCGCCCGGCGATGACGCAAAATGTCTTTCGAGAAAATATAGATGATATCCGGTCGCTGTTCACGCCATTGCAATACCTCTTTATTAAAATGATCCGGATGAAAATGACTTGCCAGCACATACAGTTTTCCGGGTCGCCGCAATAATTCGCTGTGTACGATTCCCTCCGGCATCCCGGCCCCTTGATTGCTGAAAACCCCATCCATCAGCCGGTTCAAATCCGACTGCGCCTGTCCATCCTCCGAATCACGGTAATAGTCCATGATTACGGTAAAGCCATCGCCCAACAAGGCGAATCCACTGTGATATATATAAATAAGTTCCATATCTATATAACAAATTTATTTACCGATAGGTTGTACCTGCGCACGGGTCTTTTTATCTATCTCCAGGAACATATAATTCACTTTACCCGAATGAATCAGGGAATCATTTTCCCGGTATTTTCTGGTAGCATATTCCTTTGATTTCTCGTAAGTCAGCTTTGACATCTGGTTCTGGGATTTGCCCACCATGGTAGAATCGAGCTTTTCATCCGGAAAGAAATCATCCAGATTTACATCCCCTATCATAGTGGTTTCCAGAAAGTTCATATTCTTATGAGATTTGTCCGTGTAATAACCCACAAACATGTGTCCCGGTATGCGCACCAGAATAGGATTGATATTGATAGCTTTCATCAGCGAAGCCAACAACACACTGCCATCCACGCAGTTTATCTGTGAAGACTCTAACGCATCATCCAAGGTACGTACGCGCTGTGTATAAACGACATTGGAGGATAGACTGGTATTGGTTGTGGAACTATACTTAAAGTTCCGCTTTTGCAATACATTCCACAATGCATAGACCTGCCTGTCTACATTCTCAGCCTGATTTGCATTGCCTTGATATCCCAGAAAACGGTTTACGATACGAGTATCCAAGGCTTCGCGCAATAATTTGTCAATCTGCGGATGTTCCTCGTTGACATAGGCTGCAAAGAACTCTCCCGTATCATGGAACTTCATTTTATGGTCCACATATCCTAAAGGACATTCGTTGATACTGCGCATCGAGATTGTTTTCAAACGCTGCGGCAACTCTTTTCCATTCAATTCCGCTTTGACAGAAATGCTAACGGGCACTGCCTGATTATTATCACGCAAAGCCTGATAGTTCCATATGACATCCGGAAAAACCAGATATTCTTTTCCTGCCTTGGGTAAAATAAATTCGGAAACAGACTGGGAGAAGAAAGGAGTTTCGGCTACTTCTATACGCAATTTGCTATTAGCGTAGCTATTTTTGATACGGAGTGCGATACAAGATTTAGGATTGCCGATATAATCGGAATCCGCAGGAACGATTAAATCAACATCTGTAGTTGCAGTAGAAAGTATAGTAGCCGGGAAAATATTCCCACCCAACTGGTCAGTTATTTCAAATCCGGATTTAAAAGGCTCATACCGATAAACAAAGACTGAAAATGCCATTATCAGTATAGCAGATAATATGAATGTGGACCATTGCCACTTATTCAGTTGTTTCATATTTTGCCTTTCCCGCATACTCTTACTATTAGTTTTCTATTTTTTATGGTTTCCATTCACTGTAGGGGCGGATTGAATCCGCCCGAATACGTCTACAATACACCTTTCGGAATGTTATCGGGCGGAAGCATTCCGCCCCTACAGTGGATGGAAACGCCATTTGCCGCCTTAGCCTGACGGCTATGGGGCAAACACCGTACAGGTAAAATGGCGAACCTTATAAATAAGGAAAGCTCATTATCTCACAGCAATGCTCTCAATTTCCACGAGTGCCCCTTTCGGCAAAGCCTTAACAGCTACGGCAGAACGAGCAGGGAAATCTCCTTCGAAATACTTGGCATAAACAGCGTTCATTTCAGCAAATAAAGACATATCTGCCAGGAATACGGTTGTTTTTACGATATTAGCGGTAGTCAGACCGGCTTCTGCCAATACATTCTTGATATTTTCAAAAACTTGGGTAGTCTGTTCGGTCACTCCACCCGGAACAAATTCACCGGTAGCAGGATCAACAGGAATCTGACCTGAAAGGAATACCATGCCATTCACTTCAACAGCCTGACTGTAAGGACCTATAGCGGCAGGAGCCTTTTCTGTAAAAATCACTTTTTTCATCTTTCTTTCTATTTATAGTTAAGTAAAAATCAAATTTGACGGGCTAAATTAGTATTTTTTCTGCTATTTCATGCAGATTCCACTGAACAATCTGATCTTTTTTTACGTTCATTTAACATCAGGCTTTTAACAGACAGAAAGGATGTTTTCGTGTGTCGGTTTTTTTATTAATTTCTTTAAATTCGGCAAAAAATCTTCTGTAGTATGCATTAGATTAAAAAAAAATATCTACTTTTGTCAGCGGTAAGTACGTCAATCCCTATCCGGGAAAGTCTATTTACTTCCTGATAACAATCAAAACAAAATCAATCCCATAATTATAATTATGAGTGCATTCTCTTCTAACACGCTTTGTGTAGATTGTGCCCCCTTAATTATACCATTAAGAATATTATAAAGAAATATATTACTAATAACTATACTCTATGTATAACATTATTCAATTAAACGACAAAGACTTGTCGGAATTACAATCTATTGCCAAAGAGTTGGGTATCAAGAAAACAGACTCTCTTAAAAAAGAAGATCTGGTTTATAGAATTCTGGACGAACAAGCTATAGTCGGAGCAACCAAAAAAGTAGCGGCAGAAAAAGCCAATGAAGGTCAGCCACGCAAAAGATCACGTATCAACGTCAAAAAAGAAGGTGACAAAGTTTACACTGCTACCAAAGACAAAGCGCAGAAACTGGAAGCAAACAATCCACAGCCTGCCGTAGCAGCCGAACCGGTAAAAGAAGCTGCTCCCGTAGCACCACAAGCAGAACCTGTAGCTGAAACAAGCGCAGAAGAGAAGACACCTAAGAAAAGAGGACGTAAACCGGGTAGTAAAAAAGCTACAGCCAAAACAGAAGAGCAACCTGTAGCAGCAACCGAAGAAACAGGTAAGGAAAAGGAAGCCGAGGTGAAGACAATCGTAGAAGCACCGGCAAAACCTGCTCCCAAGAAAGTTAAAAAAGAGGAAACACCTGCACCCCCCAAAGAAAAAGAAGTGATTCTTCCCGAACTCGAATTCGGCAGCGAAACAGAGGATTTTATTCCTATTGAGGATCTCCCTTCAGAAAAAGTAGAACTCCCTACTGAATTATTCGGTAAATTTGAGGCTACCAAAGTAGAAACTCCGGCACCTGCTCCTGCACCGACAGCAGCAGCCCCTAAATTCCAGCCTCGCCAGCAACGCGACCAAAATCAAAAGTACAATAATCCACGCAATAATAATTACAACAATCCGCGTCCGGTAAACAATAATACGAATAATACGGAAGGAGAAGCAACTGTTAGCGCCCCTCAGCAGCCGGAACGTAAGCAGGTGGAAAAGCCTTACGAATTTGAAGGCATCCTGACCGGTACCGGAGTATTGGAAATCATGCCCGACGGTTATGGATTCCTCCGTTCATCTGATTACAACTATCTTTCTTCACCGGATGATATTTACGTTTCACAGTCACAAATCAAACTGTTTGGTTTGAAGACCGGTGACGTAGTCGAAGGTTCTATCCGTCCGCCGAAAGAAGGTGAGAAATATTTCCCGTTAGTAAAAGTGGAAAAAATCAATGGGTTGGATCCCGGACTGGTGCGTGACCGCGTTCCGTTCGAGCATCTCACTCCATTATTTCCGGATGAAAAGTTCAAGCTTTGTAAAGGTGGCTATAGCGACAGCCTTTCTGCCCGTGTGGTAGATATGTTCTCACCTATCGGTAAAGGTCAGCGTGCACTGATCGTGGCACAACCTAAGACCGGTAAAACGATCCTGTTGAAAGATATCGCCAATGCCATTGCCGCCAATCATCCGGAGACTTACATGATTATGCTGCTTATTGACGAACGTCCCGAAGAAGTAACTGATATGGCACGCAGCGTCAATGCCGAAGTAATCGCCTCTACTTTTGACGAACCGGCAGAACGCCACGTAAAGATTGCAGGTATTGTGTTAGAAAAAGCCAAACGTATGGTAGAATGCGGTCATGACGTAGTAATCTTCCTGGATTCTATTACCCGACTGGCACGTGCATACAACACCGTTTCTCCTGCCTCCGGCAAAGTATTGTCCGGTGGTGTGGATGCTAATGCCTTACACAAGCCCAAGCGTTTCTTTGGTGCTGCCCGTAACATTGAAGGCGGTGGTTCGCTGACTATTATTGCAACCGCGCTGATTGATACCGGTTCCAAGATGGACGAAGTAATCTTCGAAGAATTTAAGGGTACAGGTAACATGGAACTCCAGCTGGACCGCAACTTGAGCAACAAGCGTATCTTCCCGGCAGTAAACATCGTTGCATCCAGCACCCGCCGCGACGACTTGCTGCTTGACAAGACTACTTTGGACCGTATGTGGATTCTTCGCAAGTATTTGGCAGATATGAATCCTATCGAAGCCATGGATTTCGTAAAGAGCCGCTTGGAGAATACCAAAGACAATGAAGAATTCCTGATGAGCATGAATTCATAAAAGATATACTATTTTCAATTAAAGAGACAGGCTGTACCTTTTCATCAAGGTATAGCCTGTTTCTTTTATTATACTTCAATCAATATGTCAATTTGCCAATGGGTACAAAAATAAATGCTCTCCGTCTGATAAAAAGAGACCTTTAAATCCGGAGAACCCATGAAAACAAAATTTATTTGCTTTATAGCATGTATCATTTATACCTTCAAACTGATTGCAGGTGACATTTACGTTTCCCCCCAAGGCAACGATAAAGCTGCCGGGACACGCTGCTTCCCTCTTCAAACACTGGAACAAGCAGTAAAAAAAGCGCGCGAATGGAGAAGGCTGCAATCACCCGAAATAGCAGGAGGAATAAATATCATCTTGGAAGAAGGAATATACCAACAAAACAAACCCCTGTTTATCCGTCCCGAAGACAGTGGGACATCGGAATCTCCCACCATCATTACAGCTGCTCCCGACGCCCGCGTAATCCTAAGCGGCGGCGTACCTGTGACACACTGGCAACAAGGCAGCAACGACAGCAGAATAACCCCATCTCTTAGAAATAAAATATGGGTAGCCGAAGCTCCCCGTATGGGAAACAGGATATTGGAAACCCGACAAATGTGGGTCAACGGAGCAAAAGCACAGCGGGCCGCACAGTTTCCCGACGGAGTAATGGAACGCATGATTGATTTTAACCCTGAGGAGGAGACGATCACCATTCCCACTCCACAAACAGCAGGGTTGAATGCCGCTTCACAAGTAGAGATGATCGTTCACCAACGTTGGGCCATCGCCATACTGAGAGTGAAGGAAATGATTGCTGAAGGGACAAATACAATCGTCCGTTTTCATGAACCCGAAAGCCGGTTGGAGTTTGCCCATCCCTGGCCTCAACCTGTCATTGACGGAGAAAAAGGAAACTCCTCCTTTTGTCTGGTCAATGCTCTGGAACTATTGGACCAGCCCGGAGAATGGTATCAGGATTATCCTTCCGGACGCATCTATTATTACCCGCGTCCTCACGAAGACATGACGAAGGCGCAAGTCATTATTCCCGCTTTAGAGACTTTACTGACTATAAGCGGAACATTGGAACGCCCGGTAAGGAATATACGTTTTCAAAATATATCTTTCGAACATACTTCATGGATGCGCCCCTCCTATCAAGGACACGTTACATTGCAAGGAGGTTTCCATCTGCTGGATGCTTACAAACTACAAATACCGGGGTTGCCTGAAAAAGCGGAACTGGAAAATCAGGCATGGATAGGCCGACCAGAGGCAGCGATACAAGTGAAATGCGGCAGTCACATCGACTTCGACCATTGCACGTTTCAGCACTTGGCGGCTACGGGAGTAGACTATGAACGGGCCGTTTCAAATTCAGTGATCGAGAACTGTCTTTTCACGGATATAGGCGGCACGGGATTGCTGGTCGGCACCTTTCCCGACGGAGGATTTGAAACCCATGTGCCTTATAAACCTTTTCATGAACAGGAATTATGCACGGGAATCACCATACGGAACAACCTGATTGAGGAAGTGACCAATGAAGATTGGGGAGGTGTAGGTATCGGTGCCGGATATGTAAAGAATATCCATATCGTACATAATGAAGTCTGCCACGTCAATTATTCAGGTATCTGTGTGGGCTGGGGATGGACCCTGCTGGAAAGCGGAATGAGCGGCAACCGGATTGAAGCCAATTACGTCCACCACTTTGCCCGGAGGCTGTATGATGCAGGAGGACTTTATACCCTCTCCAACCAACCCGGTTCCGTGATGCGCAATAACCGGATTGAACAACTGATTGACGCGTCCTACGCTACCAACGACCGTGCGTTTTACATCTACTTTGATGAAGCGACGGATGGCTATACCTTAGAAAACAACTGGTGTCCGTCCGAGCGTTTCGACTCCAACCGTCCGGGACCCCATAATGTATGGAAAAAGAATGGGCCGCAAGTAGATGAAAGTATCAAGCAAAAGGCCGGCAGAGTCGCTGTAGGTGGGGTGTCACAACCAAGAATCATTATAAAAACAAAATAACAAAAAGAGAATGAAACCAACCAATTACCACTTATTCGATTTTCTGGACTTTGATCCCGATCTGTCAAGAGACGAATCATTATGGAAAGCATACAAACCCACCTCTGTCTATGAAAAAGACGGGGATATCTGTATAAACGTCCCTTTTCAAAAGCAAGTGCTCTCTAACGATATGGCGCCCGATACGGCATCGCCCCGTGAAGAATATACGCTGGTTATCCGTCAGTACACCTCAGGTATCACCCGGCTCTTTATCGGATTCGGTGAAGAAAGCATGACGGACCAGTCGGAAATGCTCCAATTCAGTGACCGGGTAAAGAAACTCCCTTTGCAAGTGACACAAACAGAAGGCGAATGGGTGATCACTACCCAAGACGGAATCCAACGGGCGCTCATCCATGTAAAGCCCCCGGTACTGGACCGTTGGAGCGAACTGCTGCCCGATCCTCAAGAGACATTGGATCTTCGCCTTTACCCTGACGGCAAACGTGAAATCCGACTGGCTGCCTACGACCACTTCTCCCCTCCCCGTTACGATGCGCTGCCACTGGCATTCTGCAAACGAAACGGAGTAAAGGAACGTGCCACCCTTTCCTTTGAATCAAAACCCGATGAATGTTTTGCCGGAACAGGGGAACGCTTTGCCAAAATGGACTTAAGCGGACAAACTTTCTTCTTAAAGAACCAGGATGGCCAAGGCGTGAACAACCGCCGCACCTATAAGAATATCCCTTTCTACCTCTCCAGCCGGATGTATGGAACATTCTATCACACCTGTGCCCACAGCAAACTGTCACTGGCCGGGCAATCCACCCGCTCGGTACAGTTCCTAAGCGACCAGGCCATGCTGGATGTTTTCGTCATAGCAGGTGACACGATGGAAGAAATCCTCCGGGGCTATCGGGATCTGACCGGATATCCTTCCATGCCTCCCCTCTGGAGTTTCGGCATCTGGATGAGCCGCATGACTTATTTCAGTGCTGATGAAGTAAATGAAATATGCGACCGGATGCGTGCCGAGCATTACCCCTGCGATGTCATCCACCTGGACACCGGCTGGTTCAAGACCGACTGGCTGTGCGAATGGAAATTCAACGAAGAACGCTTTCCCGATCCCAAAGGGTTCATCCAAGGACTGAAGAAAAAAGGATATCGCGTGTCCTTATGGCAACTCCCCTACGTGGCCGAAAACGCCGAACAGATAGACGAAGCACGCCAAAACGATTATATAGCTCCGCTGACAAAGAAACAAGATTCGGAAGGTTCCAATTTCTCCGCTTTGGACTATGCCGGAACCATTGACTTCACTTATCCCCAAGCAACCGAATGGTATAAAGGACTGCTGAAGAAGCTGCTGGATATGGGCGTGACCTGTATCAAAACCGATTTTGGAGAAAACATCCACATGGATGCCCTCTATAAAGGCATGAAACCCGAATTGCTGAATAACCTGTACGCATTGCTTTATCAGAAAGCCGCCTACGAAATCACAAAAGACGTAACCGGTAACGGCATCGTATGGGCACGTTCGGCATGGGCGGGATGCCAGCGCTATCCCCTGCATTGGGGAGGCGACTCATGCAGTTCATGGGACGGAATGGCAGGCTCGCTGAAAGGCGGCTTGCATTTCGGGCTTTCCGGCTTCGCCTTCTGGAGTCATGATGTCCCCGGATTCCACACATTGCCCCACTTCATGAACTCTATAGTGGACGATGATGTATATATGCGCTGGACACAATTCGGTGTATTCTCCTCCCACATCCGTTATCACGGGACAAACAAACGCGAGCCGTGGCATTATCCCGCTATCGCACCCATGATAAAAAAGTGGTGGAAGTTGCGCTATACGCTTATACCTTATATTGTAGAACAAAGCCGGAAGGCCATCGCAAGCGGAGCTCCTCTTTTACAGGCTCTCATCTATCATCATCCCGAAGACAAACTGTGCTGGCACATAGACGATGAATACTATTTCGGTGACGACTTCCTGGTAGCTCCGGTCATGAACAGCGAGAACCGCCGGGATGTCTATCTGCCCGAAGGAAAATGGGTGAATTTCTTCACAGGTGAACGCTTGGAAGGGGGACGCTGGCTGAAGAATCTGGATGTCCCTCTGGACGAAATGCCCGTATATGTACGTCAAGGAGCGACCATCCCCGTTTATCCGGATGAAGTGGAATGCACGGACGAAATGGATTTAAGCAAAAGCATCGGTCTGCACATAGACCCTCATTTTAAAGGAATATTTAAAAACTGACGAATATGGAAACTTGGAAAACGAATTTAGAAGAAACAAAGAAACGATATATAGATTGGTGGAATCATAAAGGAATCATACTGAACATGTGGGAGCACTTTCAGGAAGGTGTGAAACCTCATGCGGATATCCCTGCACCCTCCCCGGCAAAAGACCTGAATCAGAAATGGTTCGATCCGCAATGGCGTGCAGAATACCTGGACTGGTACGTGGCACACAGCAGTCTGAAAGCAGATATCCTGCCGGTAGCCAATACCCAGTTAGGTCCCGGTTCATTGGCAGCCATCTTGGGGGGCGTGTTCGAAGGAGGGGAAGATACCATTTGGATTCATCCCGATCCCGACTTCAACGATGAGATTGTTTTCAATCCAGAACACCCCAACTGGATCTTGCATAAAGAATTGCTGAAGGCATGCAAGGCGAAAGCAAACGGTCACTATTACGTAGGAATGCCCGACTTGATGGAAGGACTGGACGTACTGGCCGCCCTGAAAGGTACAGACAAAGTATTGCTGGATACCGTAATGCAACCCGAAGTGCTGGAACAGCAAATGCAACAAATCAATGATATCTATTTCAAAGTCTTTGATGAACTTTACGACATCATCCGTAAAGGAGACGAAATGGCCTTCTGCTATTTCTCTTCATGGGCACCGGGAAAGATGAGCAAGCTGCAAAGCGATATCTCCACCATGATCAGTGAGGATGATTATCGTCGCTTCGTGCAACCGTTCATCCGCGAACAATGTCAAAAGATAGACTACACCCTGTATCATCTGGACGGTGTGGGCGCCATGCACCATCTGCCTGCCCTTCTTGAAATTGAGGAACTGAATGCCATTCAATGGACTCCGGGCGTAGGTGAGCCACAAGGGGGATCACCCAAATGGTACGACCTTTACAAGAAGATCCTTGCCGGAGGCAAAAGTATCATGGCTTGTTGGGTAACCTTGGACGAACTGAATCCCTTACTGGACAATATCGGTGCAGACGGTGTGCATCTGGAAATGGATTTCCATAACGAGAGAGAAGTGGAACAAGCGATGCGCATGGTCGAAGAATACTCCTCTTCCTCCTCTGACGTATCCAAAGAAGACCTTTCGAAAGAAGAAGCCGCTGCAACCAAACAAGAAACAATCGTCGTCAAAGACTCCGCGGCAGCCGGGAATGAAGCCTTGAAACCTTTGTTCAACGCTATTGTGGACGGAAAGCTGGAACCGGCCGTAGAAGTAACCAAGAAAGCCATCGCCGAAGGAGTACAGCCCCAGGAAATTATCAACAACTACATGATAAAGGCTATGGGCGAAGTGGGACAACGCTTCCAGGACGGAAAAGCGTTCGTTCCCCAACTGCTGATGGCAGGACGTGCCATGAAGGGAGCTTTGGAACTGCTGAAGCCTTTATTGCAAGGGAGTGCCTCGGTCACCATAGGCAAGGTGGTCATTGGAACCGTGAAAGGCGACTTACATGATATCGGCAAGAACCTGGTGGCTTCCATGCTGGAAGGTTGCGGCTTTGAGGTAATCAACATAGGCATAGATGTATCTTGCGACAAATTTGTGGAAGAAGTCAAGAAAAACAAGGCAGACATCCTGTGCATGAGTGCCTTGCTGACAACAACCATGACCTATATGCAAGAGGTGATCAACGCTTTGGAAGCAGCCGGTATCCGTCATCAGGTAAAAGTAATGATAGGCGGCGCTCCGGTAAGCCAGGGATTTGCCGATGAAATAGGTGCGGACGGGTATAGCGACAATGCCAATACGGCCGTAGCGGTAGCCAAGGAACTGATGGGGCTTCATCAATAAACGGAATATTCATCTTAATCTGATACATGAATTATGCACGCTAATTATTTAGATACGTTAGATTGGGGCATTCTTATTGCCTACTTTCTGATTCTTATAGGCATCGGTATATGGGCCAGCCTGAAACGCAAAAAAGGCAGCAGCCTTTTTCTCGCCGAGCGTTCCCTGAAGTGGCATCACATCGGTTTCTCCATGTGGGGAACCAATGTGGGCCCTTCCATGCTGATAGCCTCTGCCAGTGCCGGGTTCACCACCGGCATTGTTTCGGGCAATTATGCCTGGTATGCGTTTGTTTTCATCTGCTTGCTGGCTTTTGTCTTTGCCCCCCGTTATTTGGGAGCGCGTATCACCACCTTGCCGGAGTTCATGGGGCGGCGTTTCGGACAGTCCACCCGCAACATTCTTGCCTGGTACACCATTGTGACAATCCTTATCTCGTGGCTTGCCCTGACCCTGTTTGCCGGAGGTATCCTTATCCGTCAGGTTTTCGATATTCCCATGTGGCAGTCGGCATTGATCCTGCTCGTTATCTCCGCATTCTTCACCATGGCCGGAGGGCTGAAAGCGGTAGCCTATACCAATGTATTCCAAATGCTTCTGCTTATTTTCGTATCGGCCACGCTTACTATAGCAGGGCTGTACAAAGTGGGTGGAGTCAGCGCATTGGCCGAAGCGGTTCCGGCCGATTACTGGAACCTGTTCCGCCCGAATGACGATCCCGCCTTCCCGTGGCTGCCCATTATTCTGGGTTATCCCATCATGGGAGTCTGGTTCTGGTGCACAGACCAATCCATGGTACAGCCTGTATTGGCTGCCAAGAATCTGAAAGAAGGACAAATGGGTGCCAACTTCACCGGCTGGTTGAAGATACTGGATGTTCCTCTCTATATCCTTCCGGGTATCATCTGTCTGGCACTCTACCCGGGCTTGAAGAACCCCGATGAAGCCTACATGACTATGGTCACTAACTTATTTCCTGTAGGCATGGTAGGGTTGGTACTGGCCGTATTGACCGCCGCACTGATCAGCACTGTCGGCTCTGCCCTGAATGCGCTGAGTACCGTCTTCACGATGGACATCTATGTCAAGAAATTCAGACCGCTTGCCAGCCAGAAAGAGATCATCCGTACGGGGCATGTGGTTACAGTGGCGGGAGCATTGATTTCGGTGATCATCACCATTGCCATAGACAGTATCAAAGGATTGAATCTGTTCAATGTATTCCAATCGGTACTGGGATTTATCGCACCGCCTATGGCAGCTGTTTTCCTGTTCGGCATCTTCTGGAAACGGACTACGACCCGGGCAGCCAATGCCGCGCTTACAGTGGGCACGGCGTTCAGCATGGGAGTGGGTATCCTCTATTTATGGGTATTCCCTGCGGAAGAATATACGGCATGGCCTCACTTCATGCTGCTGTCTTTCTACCTGTTCGTTGTCATCAGCGCAGGCATGATCCTGATATCCTTATTGGATAAACACCGGCAGGAATGTACATTAAACATGAAGAAAGTCATGGAGAAGCCGGCTAAATCCGTTATCATTGGATGGACGTTGCTGATTATTGTCATGATCGGACTTTATCTATTCTTCAATGGGAATTAAAAGAAGGAGCAGAAGGCTGAAAAGATTGTATTTTTATATGCCTGCATTTGATATCCCACTCGGGTGGTGAGGCAGTCCCACCCCGGTGAGATTGCAGCTTCACCCCGGTGAAACTGGAGTCTCACCGGGGTGGAATATCAGATGAAAGTGGTTGTTATAGCAGATGGGAACGGCTGTTATACCCTGTCTGATAGGACAGGAGATTCATTAAGGTTGCAACAAATTGCAAAATCAGTGAGGTTAATAACAACATCTAGCCTTTTTTGGACTCTGATTTTTGTAGTCATCCTATTATCCTCGCTGCTTCCGCCTGTAACATTTATCGTACGTACAGAGACCGCAAGTATATTCCAGCTTACGGACATCCTCCCCCAGCCCTATTACTCCACTGACCGATTTTATAGGAAGCATCAAACTGGAATCTGTCAACCGGATGCCGCAAGGTTCCGCCGAAGGAAATAAGGGAAATAATTTCTTTTGTTCCGATACATGCCAGCCGCAATATCCGGGACTGAAACGGTTGGTATGCTTCCACCCCCTGTTGCGGATGTATTCATCCAAAGCGATTTCCATACAATCCGCAGTCTTCTCGGCTATGATACTTCCTATGGCATCCGCTATATAAATCTTTACCATATCCCCTTCTTGCTGCAACGTATGCTGGAGCCTTTCAAAACCGGTTCCGGCAGTCGCGGCAAAGAAAGCGAAGGATTCTGAACCACGCAGCTGCCGGGTGATTATTTTACCTATACTGAAATACGTATCGCCGACAGAAAGCGAGTCTTTCGATTCATCCAACTCTCCACCGGATATGAAAAAACAAAAACGGGGAGAAGTAACTGCCTCCACCCGTTCCAGTACCCCACGGACTTCTTTTTCCACCGCTTCGTCGGGCACAGCATCTGCATATCCCATCGCCTCATAGATTTCGGACAATGGGACAGGCATGTCAGCAAAAGACAGTTCTTTTTCAAGCATTATTGAATTCATTTAATGCGGCAAAGAATGCATCAATATTTTCAGCCGGCGTATGAGGCGGTGTGTCACATCCGCTGGAAAGCACGAAGTTGGGATAGGACCGGGTAGCTTCCAACAAATCGAGTGTGGCTTTCTTCATCCCCTCCGGAGCAGCCGCCTTGAACAGACTCACCGGATCAAGATTTCCCATTGCAAGGGCATCGGCAGGGACTTCTTTCAGTGCTTCCACCATATTTATCTTGTTCCCGAAATGATAAGCGGCGGCACCTGTGGCTACCATCGCCCGGGTACAATGACCGGTATTTCCACAATTATGCAGAATGACCGTGAAGTGATCGTCCTGCACTTTCTCTACGATCTCCTTAATGAAAACAGACGAGTATTGCGTGCAGTCCTCATCAGACAACAGTCCGGCAGCCGGCTCGGCCATCACTACCCCATTCACTCCTGTGGCCTTCAGTGCCATGCAGTAACGGAGAATGAAATCCGAACATTTCTTCAACAGCGAATGGGCCGCTTCCGGATTGATATAAATAAGCATCATGATTTCAGACATGTCATACAAACGTCCAGCCAATGAGTAAGGGCCGATGCAGCCGGCAAAGACGGGCCGGTCCGTAATGGTCTTGGCTGCCAGGATATTTGCTTTCAGGTACTGGGGGACTCTTCCTTTATTCAAGGCAGGGATTTCCAGTTTGTCAATAGCTTCCTCATCATTGAGAAGACGCCCCACCACACTGGGAACTTCATTTTCAGGGAAGACAATCTCTGCTCCAAAAGCCTCCGCCTCTACCGTCAGATCCATAATCACGGTTGCGGCAGCTGTGGAATATTTCTCACTCAATGCCTGGATGGCGTTGTAATGCACTTGTCCGTCAGTAACCGCATCGCGCACCGTTTTCCCTATCATCTCTATGCCCGGATGGGTCATGATGGGCATAGCCACCACCTCTTTCTTTTGGATAATTTCGTTTATCCACTCTTTCATATTCAGTTTACTCATGGTCTTTTTATTCTTTATTTATTCTGTTATTGCAAAAGTAAGTCTTTTCTTGGAGAATCCATTGTGCAAAATGCTCTTTGTTATTCAAAAAACGGTATAAATCCCGTTACAATACTACAGGGATTTACACCGTTTTCATTTGATAGACTTATGGCAATTTATGCAAAAGATGACGATAGTATGTTTCAACATCTTTCCAATGGTAAAAAGGAGCAATATCCGTTTCTATAGGGATGGTAACTTCTTTCTCGCAATGCATGAACTTCACCAGTATATCGTCAGAAGCTTTTTTTCTGAAGAAAACCAACTGGACGTTTGCCGCCATCGGAGTGACCTTGAAATTACACCATGCCCGATAGAATTGATCGGGGTCCGTTTCGGCTTTCCACATATCGCCCAATTGGAGCAAAGCTACCAGGGGAATGATGTTTCCATCGTGCCCAAAGCGCAATGTCGCCGTATGGGTCCCGGATCTGATCGCCTCATCAGCCGAATCCAATATATTTTCAAGTAATGACCGGGCACTGGCCGTCATTATTCCACCATTGGCAGGTGCAGGTCCGTCACATACATAATTATGATAATTGCAAACTTGCCAAAGATCAAATAATTCATCTTTCTGAAACAGATCATAGAGATCCACCTCTATGTCCACATTCTGCATATCCGAAGCAATCCAATAAAGTCCCCACATCAATTCGCCGGGATTCACATGTTTACGGATATAGTCGGGACTATTAAATAAGGAAGTGACCAGACGATCGGGACGGGTATGACTTTCTTTGAACTTTCTATATTCCTCATACCAAGGTCCCTGATGAGAAACAAACTTCACGGCTTCCGGCGTATGATAATTCATATATTTCATATACCTGGCACAAGCTTCACGCCGGATCTGCAATGCCGGATTGAGTTCTTTCAACCGTTCACAAAAGGCATCCATACTTAGCACACATCGCAACACCACGGTAGAACGTGCAGACAAAGCAGGAGATCCCTTGAATACCTCGGGATAGTTCTGAAACATTCTTTCAGCTATCCCCCGGTGTTGCCTCACACCCAAAGGAGTCAAATCTCCTCCATGTCCTTCGGCATCTTCCCACACCACTGCCATTCTTTTGCGAACATCTTCTCCTAAAGCAGTCAAAGCTCCGGCTTGATGCGCTTTCTCGAAAATATCGACCACTGTCTTATAATCCTGCTCTGATTGAATCCATCTGGAACCGTGTCGTGCATAATGACTGATATAGAACGGTTCATAGCCTTTAGGCGGAGGAGTAGCGATAGCTTCCTTTACGGGATAAGCATAGTACACTCCTCCCGTTTGGGCTATATTTTCCAATATAGCCTCACGGGTGGACTGAGCAAAACCATTCAGGTGAATGCCACACAGACAGAGGAACAGGATACTATATTTAAAAAGCAACAGCGTTTTCATGCTCATTAATTATATCCTTCGTTCTGACCGAATTCATCCGGATTCAAGATAGAGTCCAGGAACATCTGAGGAATAGGACGCCATGCGTGATGCGGTTGGATCAAAGGAATATCCGGATTATGGGCTTTCACATATTCCACCAGTTTTCCGGTTCTCTTCAAATCAAACCAGCGCATAAATTCGCCGCAATACTCGCGTGCTCTTTCTTCCATTATAAAGTCGATCGTCATCTTGTCCGCTCCTACTTCCATTTCAGATTCCTTACCCGGTACAGCTGCACGCCTACGTATGTCATTGATACGTGCTTTAGCTATCTCCTTATTTCCTCCGGATTTCATGATCTCACATTCGGCAACAATGAAATACATTTCGGGTAAACGCATGGTGATCACATCATTTGCACCTACCTGCGAATTGGTAGGCAAGCCTTTGTTTTCAAAATTCGCATCTTCGTACTTCAGCAAGGTCGGGAAGTGAATGTTAAAGTTGGCACTCTTGCTGACACTTCCATCGGCTGCATAGGTATCATCGATATCGACTACAGCATATGGCAAATTACGTTTGTCGGCAATCTTCTTCTTGGTGAAAAGCAGCGCTGTTTCTCCCGGCTGAATAACCTGACCAACCATAGAGGACGGTTTTTCAAAATAGTCCAACTGATCCTTAGTCCAGGCATAAGCTTTGGGTGTATTCAGTTTATACTCTTCACGGAACCAGGCATTGTAACGGGCATCTATATTCTCATTATACAATTCCAACAAATAACGGGTAGGCATCATCGCCATACTGCCCGACTTGGCATTCTTGTCATTTCCATATTCGTAATCCTGCACCATACCTGCTCTTGCCGAATAACTGGCATGGAAGTACATGTGCATACGGTTAGGATTTTTAGCCTGCATGTTTAACGATGACTCGGTAGAGTGAGTCACTACAAACATGGCTTCCTTATTCGTCTTGTTATTATTCGGGTCAAAGACTTCGTCAGGAGTATCATACAAAGACACTTTCAACGCATTCTGATTATCAATCACATATTGGGCCGCATCTTCGGCAATCTTATAATATTTGTCTTTGTCCGCCTGGCTGTCACAGTAGGAAACACGTGTCAGTGCAATGCGTGCCAGCAAACCATAAGCCGCTTTTGAAGTAGCACGGCCTACATCTTTAACAGGATAAGGATCAACGGGCAGATTATCCACCGCATTCTGTGCATCCGCCAGCATTAAATCATACAAATCTTCATAGCTGCTGCGATAACAGTTCATTGAAAGACTTTCGGCAGAAGTTTCTTTGGTCCTAAGATCCACGTTACCGTAAATTTCAACCAAATGCCAATAAGCGTATGCACGCATAAAACTTAATTCACCAAAACGGATATCTCTCAGTTTTTTGTCTTTAAATTCCACTTGGTCAATACGTTCCAAACCGGCATTACAGTCATTAATAATTTCATAAAGACGATTCCAGGTATTCTTAATCTGACCAACCGAAGCTGTCAATTCTTCATATTTGGACATCTGGCGACCATAACCGCAATTGGCAATATTGATCCAAAGGTCGCCACCACCGTTCAGCAACAACACAAAATCTTCACGTCCATAAAACTGGCCGCCCCAAAAAGCATAAGCCGAGTTGACAAGAGCCTCAAAACCGGCCTGTTCTTTGTACACATTATCCGGGGTACTTCCGGCAGGATTGTATTCCTCCAAATCACATGATTGCATGCCCAATAACAGAGCAGCACATGCTACAAACATATATTTTTTACCGTATTTCATGATAGTTATTTCTTTTTTAATTTGTTAGAAATCAAGATTCAAACCAAATATAAACTGACGCTGCAATGGAGCCTTAGCCGATCCTCCGCGTTCTGCATCATAATCCTGAATCAAATGATTCTTGGCAAAAGAGAAGAGGTTATTGGCAGTGACATATGCACGAAGTTTGGACACACCCAATTTGGAAGTCAAAGATTTGGGGAACGTATAACCCAGTGATACAGTCTTGATCTTCCAATAAGAACCGTCAATGTAATTCAAAGTCTGATAACCCAGATAGTTATAGAAATTGGTCTGAGCCGGACGCGGGAAATCATTAGACGGATTCTCCGGTGTCCAATAGTTCAAGTAAGCAGGGAAGTTACCTTTTCCCTGAGGATCATAAGAACCGGTCAGCTCATAATCAATCATCTGCCCCCAACGAGCGATAATGTATACGTTCAAATCAAAGTTTTTATAACTAAAGTTGTTGTTGAATCCACCTGTCCATTTCGGTGACTGGCTACCCAGGTAAGTTTCATCCTTATCATCAATAATATAGTCGCCATTCAAGTCTCTCAGTTTGATATCACCCGGTTTGAACGGTTGTGTTTTCTTTGAATCCTTAAAGTATTTAGCTGCTTCTTCAGCCTCATTTTCCTGCCAGATTCCCTCATTAATAAAATGATAGAATGATTTCAAAGGACGTCCCATCAACAAACTAGTCGTAATATGCGAATCCGATCCGATTATATCTTTACCATCAATCAAATCGGTAATTTCTTCATGATTGGCAGCAAAGGTAAGGGTGGAGTTCCACTTAAAGTTTTTGTTATCTACATTGACGGTATTTACCGATACTTCAATACCACGGTTCATGGTTGCACCGATATTTTGATACATCTTGAACGGAGTTGCATTACTACCTCCCATAGAAGTAGGCAAAGTACGAGGCAACAGGATATCAGTAGTCTTTGTCTGGTATAAATCGACAACCGCCGAAATACGATTGTTGAACAAACCGATATCAAAACCTAAATCCCAAGTGTTGGACATCTCCCAACCTACATTCTCATTACCTACATATTCATTGTATATATAATAGGTATAGCCATTGTCCTGGAAAGCAGAGTTTGTTTTCGGAGATAAGCCTGATTGAGTTCCGTAAGCCATGATACCTGAGTTACCGGTCTTACCCCAGCTCAATCGCAGCTTCAAATTGCTAAGGGCTTCCACATTCTTCAAGAATGATTCATCACTAATGCGCCATGCAGCAGCTACTGAGGGGAAACTTGCCCATTTATTACCTTTTGACAAACGTGAGTCACCATCCCAACGATTGGAAACCGTCAGCATATAGCGACCTTTATAACTATAGTTGAAACGCAAAGCATACGAGAAAGTCTGATGCTGTATATAATCCGATCCGATTACATAAGAGCTTTTATCATTGGCCCCCAGATTATGCCATAAGTAAGAATCAACCAACTGACCTTCACCTTGTGCATTCACCGATGTATATTTGGATTGTGTCCACGAAGTCAATGCAGTGGCACCAAAAGTATGATCTTTGATGATTTTGTTATAACTGATAATATTATCCCAATTCACAAAACTCTTTTCGGAAGATTTGATTTTGGACAGTGACGTTGAATTTTGTCCCAAACGGTCTATAGAGCTTGCTCCTTCAAAATCTTGTTTACGATAGAAGGCATAGTTAGTACCCAGATTAGAACGGAAAGTCAATCCTTCAATAGGAGTAAAATCAAAATAACCATTGGCTATCAAATTGGTTTTCAGCACATGATGTCTTGCTGCTATTTCCGAAGCCTCGTCAACCAACGGGCTTACCTGTCCATTTTTTCCCAATGGATATTCTACCACTTTGCCGTCTTCATCATAAGCTTTACCAAGAGGTGCATTAGTTGCGGCACGCCATAACACATTTTCGGCACGCTCATCCTGTGCATAATGAGTGATCTGTGTGGTCGCTCCTACTTTCACGGTCTTGCCCAACTTGTGCTCAATGTTCATACGCAAGTTGTACTTATCCATCTTATCATTTTTGAAAGAACCTTTTTCCTGATAATATCCGGCAGACAACATCGCGGTTGTTTTCTCCGTACCTCCCGACGCTGTAACCTGATGGCTTTGGACCAGACCTGTATGAAGCACTTCGTCCACCCAATTGGTCCAGTCACCGTTCTGAATGGCCTGCCACTCTTCCACTGTGAAAAGCTTCTGGTCATCAGCGGTAGAATTCCACTGGCCGCCGGTACGAGCTGCTTCACGACGCACCTGCATATAGTCTTCACCACTCAGCATATCAGGATATTGCGCCCAACCGTTGACACCAAAATAACCGTTGTAAGAGAATTTGGTCTTGCCTTGCGCACCTTTCTTGGTGGTGATAATGATTACACCATTAGCACCTTGTGATCCATAAATTGCCGTAGAAGAAGCATCTTTCAGCACTTCGATAGATTCAATATCGGCAGGAGCAATATCCGAGAAATCACCTCCCTGCATACCATCAATGATAAATAGCGGAGCATTGGCAACATTGTTACCAAACTCATCTTTCACGTCGGATAGTGAACGCTGGCCACGAATATTAATAGTAACCCCCGAAGTAGCTTTACCTGAATTACGTACAATATCCAAACCCGGGACTTGTCCCTGCAATGCTTCCATAGCATTAGATGCCGGAGATTTCACAATATCAGCCGCCTTCACTGAAGCAATAGAACCTGTAAGGTCACGTTTCTTCATCACACCATAACCTACAACGACTACTTCATCCAAAGCCTGCGTATCGGCCTCCATTTTAATATTCAACTGATTACTTTTTCCCACCGTTATATCCTGCGTTTTATATCCTATATAAGATATGACGAGAATATTCTTACCTGAGGGAACTTCCAAAGAGTAATTACCGTCAAAATCAGTAATCGTACCTACTGTCGTACCTTTTACTAATACGGATACACCAATTAACGGCTCTCCGGTTTCATCTAAGATTTTACCTGTAACAGTACGTCCCTGCTGGACAGACTGGACTAATTCACCGGCAACCGGATTACTTGCATTTGCGTACACAAATGCAGCCGGCATACATAATGCTGCCGATAATCCTAAAATAATGGGGGTACGTCTGATACTACCCTCCAAGTTTAGTTTTGAACTTTTTTTCATGTTTCTCATTTTTGTTACAATAGTTAACAAGTTTTTATTTTATTGCATTTACTTAAATGACGCATGCCAAAAAGCCCTGTACTCAGACTTATATCTAAAAATATATTAAAACAAAAGCGCGTTTTATTTCACTTAGTATTTCTTTTTAACTGAATAATAAAACTATATTTATAAAGTTTCGGCTTTAGCTGATAAGATTCCAATACAGGCAATCCCCATGAGTTATCCCCTCCCACTCCCATTCGGGCACAATTTATATTTACTGTAGTATTCATATGAGGCTTTAATTCAAAGCCATGTTCTGATTGATCTAACATTTGCTGGGTATAAGGGTATGCACTACATTGAAATACTTCATCAACTGCAGTAAAACAAATGCCCTTCTTTTGGTCGTCACTAAAACAAACCCATCGTAAATCACAATGATTCGCATTATCCTGGGGGCGTACATAAGGCGTAAACCAATCTTTTACCGTAGCATGATAAACAGCTACAGCGGCGCCTTGCCTGCGATCTATATAGTTTTCCTGCGGACCACGTCCATACCACGATATATGGGACAACAATGAATCAATTTCCAATTGAAAACCTATTTGTGGAACATCAGGAGCATCTTGCGGAATATCAAATGAATTTTCTAAAAGAATAGTACCGTCTGCATAAATACTATAATGAATACAAGCCAGTGTTCTAGTTTGACAAAAACGATATCGGCCTTTTATTTGTACTGCTCCATCTTTAATTTGACAAAGTTCTAAATCTAATAATTTATAATTTTCCGCCTCCTGTTTCCATATTCCCATTTTACGTTCCATTTTCCATCCACGGTCATTGTCTGTCAGAGCACGCCAAAAATTAAAACGCATAGGAGTTTTCATCCACTCTGTACCCTTCTGCCTATACGAAGACAGCAAACCGGTCCGGCGATCGAAGGAAACAGAAAAATCTTTTCCTGTTATAATATAGGATTCATTAGTCCGCTTCGTGTGCAGAGAAGTTCCTTCATCAGAAGACGAAGGACTGTATCCGGGCATCTTTTCAGATAAAGGAAATTGTTCCCATGCTACTACAAAACCTTTTCCGGCCCATTCCTTGTTTTCTTTCAAAGACAATTTTATGGTCAGGAAACAATCCTTCAATAAAGAAGGCTGCAACTCTGCGGGCAAAACCAGACAGCCTTTGGAGTACGGAGCAATATCCAGCGGAGCCAATTGCCCCGTTTTTACCGTATCACCATTTTCCGTCAGAATATAAGTCCAGTCATAGGCACACAAATTGGTAGACTGCAATCTGTTTTCCACTTCAATATGCAAAGGCGAACTATTTATCAAACGGAAAGCTACCGGTTGATAAACTTTCTGCAATTCGTAATAATGAGGATGAGGTACACGATCTGACCCAATCAATCCATTAATACAGAAATTCTTATCATTGGGGTAGTCACCAAAGTCTCCACCGTATAAAAAACCTTCCGAAGGATCACAAGAGTTTTTCCAAAGAGCCTGATCCACCCAATCCCAAACAAATCCGCCTACCAACATATCATTATCATAGAACAGATTCCAATAATCTTGTAAATTGCCCAGACTATTTCCCATAGCATGAGCATATTCATTCAACAAGAAAGGCCTGCCCGAAGGATAGCTACCATGCTGTGCTTCATTAGTGGATTCTCCACGTTCACCTTTACGCACGGCTTTACCTTGTAAATGCAGTTTCAACCAGTCAATAGTAGGATATGTCTGACTGTCTATATCCACCGCTATATTCATATCTGCATATTGCACAATGCGCTTTTCCGGATCTTTTTGATGAGTTGCTTTATACATCTCAGGAAAAGTGGTACCATAACCGGCTTCATTGCCCAATGACCACATAACGACACAAGGATATTGGCGGTCACGAACCACCATTCTTTCCATGCGGTCTACACAAGCAGCCGACCATTCAGGCAGATCGGCAGGCAGAACACGGCTGTTATAACTGAGTCCGTGTGATTCTACATTGGCTTCATCCAATACCATCATTCCAAACCGGTCACAAAGTTCATACCAACGAGGATCATTGGGATAATGGGCAGTCCGTACAAAATTAACATTAGCCTGTTTCATCAGCTTCAAGTCCTCTATCATTTCTTGGCGAGTAACCGTCCATCCTTGGTTTGGAGAGAATTCATGACGATTCACACCACGGATTTTAAATTTCTTCCCGTTAAATAATAAATGATTTCCTTCCTTAGTGATCTGCCGGAAAGCCACTGGTAATTTATAAGCTTCAACAGTTCGGTTTTTATGTTTTAGTTCTACCCATACCATATAAAGGTTGGGGTGTTCGTCATCCCATAATTTCACTTTCTCTATTTCAATTCCGGGCAAAGTCAGCTCTCTACCAAAACCCGGATGAAAGTCTTCCAAAGCATAGGTATGCGGTTTTACAATTATATTTCCCTGCTGGTCTGTTAATTTAATATGTATTTCATAACCCTTTCCAATGGTTGATGTAAAATTCACCGGCGTATAATGCATAGATATCGCCCCCTTCAATTCGTCCAATTGAAGTTTAGGCTCTGCATAGATATCCCACAAGGAAGTTTCAGGAACGGCCCGCAAAAAGACATCCCGGTATATTCCGCTGAAACGCCAATAATCCTGATCTTCCAAATAGGATCCATCTGAATATTTATAGGTTTCAACCGCCAATAGATTCTCGCCTTCTTTTAAATAATCATTCAAAAGAAATTCTGCCGGCAGACGCGAATCTTGTGAATATCCCACCTTCTTACCATTAACCCAAACAAAAGTAGCCGACGAAGATCCTGCTAAATGCAAAATGATCTGTTTATCATTCCAACCGGCAGGTACTGTAAATGTCCGTATATAGGAACCAACCGGATTACGTTGTTTATAGGTAGTATAACGAGGATCGGGTTCATCCATAACATAAGGTGGATCAGCTTTAAAGGGATAAACAGAATTTGTATAAAGAGGTACTCCATATCCCTGACGCTCAATAGTTGAAGGAACTTGAATTGTCCCCCAATCCGCACAAGAGAAATCTGTTTTATAAAAATCTATAGGACGCGATGCCGGATCTGCAGACCAATGAAATTTCCAAGTTCCATTTAACGATTTGATCCATGAAGAATGTTCGTAATCTGACCGGACGGCAGCAGCGAGAGTGGGTTCAGGCCAAACAGCAGTACGAGGGGGTAACTTATGGATACCGGTTATTTGAGGATTCTCAATTTCAGTGGGAGTCTGTGCAAACATACCCAGGTTGCTGAACATTAATAAAATAAGAAGTAAGTCTTTCATAATATAATAAATTAACCTGCATACCTAATTATAAACTGTTTATTTAGCAGAAAAGAATTTTCAACATTAAAATTAGATTAGCAGATACAAGTTTTAAAGACAAAATGTAAACAAATATCCATTAAAATGTTTATGAATACAATTTTAAAGAAAATCTTCCGGCATGAACATTCCCTATTTATTTCGGATTTTTCTTCATATTCCTCATTTTTATTGAATATTGGTTAACAAGGTAATTTCATTTATATTAAAAACGTATATGCATATAAAATGTACCCATAAAAATCTGTTTTTTGAGGATAAAAGTAACTATACTTTCAAAGAATTTCCATTTACATCATTTACAAAAGTGCTCAGTTATTGTATTATAACATTTTTCATATAAATTAATTCATGCCCTTAACATAAAAAAAGGCAAAGTACTGTTGGAACTATCACCGACTTCGATGGTAACTTCGTTTTGGAGGT
>CAVJPC010000213.1:0-2926 GCA_963651205.1 Bacteroidaceae bacterium | reverse complement strand
GTAAAGCCCTGCTTTTCGCTGACTCCGTTTGTTCCGACCAAATCGACGCCACTCACTGCCACCTCGTGAAAAAGTGATGATTCTGCTAATAAATAGGTTTTTATTTGCAGAGAAAATGACTGCATGAACAGACAGCCGGATAGCTAAATGAATAGCTGTACGGATATAAAAACATACAGTCGGCTATATGGAGATACAGCCGGATTAATAGCTAAACAAATGGCTGAACAAACAAATGACTGGCTAAACGGCTAAACGTTCCAACGGCTAAACAGACGGACAGACAAACAGCTAAATGGCTAAACGGTCAAACGGATGGACAGATGAACGGATAACTAATCAAACGTATGGCTGAACAGACAGACGGTTGTTCAACCGGACAGAGATACAAACGATGTATAATAATTAAAAAAAATTCAGACAATGGAAAAGAAAACTTTGAATGTGGCTTTCAGTACCCAAAAGGGGGGAGCCGGAAAAACAACTCTTACGGTGTTGGTTGCTTCTTACCTGCACTATGTGAAAGGCTATAACGTAGCCGTGATTGATTGCGACTTTCCACAACACTCGATTGCGGAAATGCGTGAGCGTGATATAAAAATGTCGATGGATGATGACCATTACAAGCTCATGGCTTACGAACAGTTTTCCGCATTGGGTAAAAAGGCTTATGAAGTTATCGAAAGCAGCCCTGAAAATGCTATGGAAGATGCACAGGAAGTTATTGAAGTATTGCAGCCTGACTTCGTATTTTTCGACCTGCCCGGAACAATCAACAATCCGGCAGTTGTACACACGCTTTCACTCATGGATTACATTATTGCTCCGATCAGTGCTGACAGGTTGGTACTGGAAAGCACCCTGCAATATGTGATTACGGTCAATGATGCCCTGATTACGCCCGGCAAAGCAAAAATCAAAGGGCTGTACCTTCTTTGGAATCTCGTTGATGGTCGGGAGAAAACCGAACTCTACGAAGTGTATGAAGATGTGATTGATAAACTGGGTTTCCCTCTTTTCAAAACATTCCTGCCCGACAGTAAGCGGTTCCGCCGGGAGCAGTCGGTAAACCACAAAGCCCTGTTCCGCTCTACATTGTTCCCTGCGGACAAAGCATTGGTAAGGGGCAGCAATCTCGATGCCCTGATAGATGAAATGTTGGAAACTTTAAAATAAAAGGTTATGGCGAAAAAGAAAGAAGAAGTAAACCTGAATGAGATTGATGCAAGTTTTGTCATATCCTCATTCAAGAATAAGGAACGCCGGAACAATCCGAGTTCCATACCCAGAGCATTAGTTCCTGAACATGAAAAGAAACAGGAACAGGAAACGGAAAGCGTGGAGCCTGAAAAAACGGAAGTTGTTCAGGAAGAATCCCCACGTGAGGAAAACAAACGGAAACGCAGTAAATCTCCTGATTACGAAAGCCTGTTTATTCAGGAAGTCGGCATTACGGCACGTACCGGAAAATCTGTTTACATACGCAAAGACCACCATGAAAAGATTATGAAGATCGTTCAGGTCATCGGTAAAAATCAGGTGTCTTTATTTAGCTATATAGATAATGTACTGTCCCAACATTTTGCTACTTATCAGGATGAGATAACGGAATTGTACAATAAAAACAACGAAGGAATTTTTTAACAATAAAACAATCAAATTATGATAGTCAGTCCATTTTTAATAGATAGCGGAGATAAGGCAATAATAGGAATTGTCCTCTGCGGATTGGTGATACTGGCGGCAATTATTCTGCCGAAAGCTATTCGCTATAAGAAACGTATGCGGAAAGAATACGAAGAAAAAACGGCTCCTGAAATAGAAATGATAGTCGTTCCGGGTGATGAAACGAAACCCGAACCTCCCGACTATAAGAAACAGTTTCTTGTCAATGCAGGTATCCCGACAAGAAACGGAAAATTAGTAAGTATCCGTAAGGAATACCATAACCGGATTTCAAAGATTGTAGGGGTTATAGGAAAAAATGAAGTAACCATATTCAGCTACATCGACAATATACTGAAGCATCATTTTGAAACCTTTCAGGATGAGATTTCAGAACAGTATAAGAAGAATAACAATGATGATTACTTAAACCCCAAAAAGTAAGGATGGAAAAGATCTTTATAACCGTAGTTATCCTGTATGCCCTTTTTGTCGGAATTTATTTCTTGTGGGCAAGAGCAGGGAAAAGGCGAAAAAAGAACATAATCGGTCAGGGTAGTTCCATTCAGGAAACAAGGCGTTTGAAGGAAAATATTGTCGGGAAAAGTACATTTGATTTAAGCGCATCGACGCCACTCGCTGCCAAATCGGAGCCACTCACTGCCACCTCACTAAAATCTGATAATCAGGCTGAAAATCCCGATATATTTGCTTCGCCTAACGAGGTAAAGCCATCAGCGGAAGTGCCGCCGGAGGAATTGGATGAAGCGTTTTCCGACACTCCACCGGATGAAGAAAACGAGCCTATGGATATAGATTATCCGCTCGAATATGAAACGACGGACGAAAACGAAGATGAGCCGGGAGACGAGGAAGAAGAAACGGAAGAAGTGGAAGGAACGGCACAAGCCGTACTTGCATCAGGTGTTCAGTTCGATGATTTGGGTAATGCGGTTCGCACGGTAAACCGTAGCGAAGAAGCTACTCCTGAACAAAAGCAAAAGGCGGGCGATACTTTACTGGAGATACGTCAGACTGATATGTTCGAACAGGTGGTTTCAGGTAAGCCCGATGCAAAAAGAATCGTTACCGACCTTATGGCGGAAAGCCTTTCGGCTTTTTATGAGCGGAAAGACAAGGAAGCCGGAACTACCGGGAACGGCAAAAAGGCTCCCGACAATTTTAATATTAGAGATTTCGCATAGTGCGAAAAGTATTAATAATAACGTAAAATAAAGAAAGATGAAAGAAAGAGATTACG
>CAVJPC010000212.1:0-97933 GCA_963651205.1 Bacteroidaceae bacterium | reverse complement strand
AGCATTAGCCTTCCAAGCTGAGGGTCGCGGGTTTGAGCCCCGTCTTCCGCTCTCAAGAAGAGATGATTCATTCATCTCTTTTTCATTTTATACAACTCTTCACTCCATAAACTGTTTCTTCTATTTTCATACTGCAAGGCATATACGTGAATCTTCCCTCATAACGGATTATCCGTAAAAGTATGGAGTGTAACGGGACAGTGTATCTTACCCTGCGTTGTCTTGCGTCAGAAAGTACACACCTACACGCACGTACGCATGGAGCTATACATACGTATGTACAGGCTTATGCATACGTATATGAAGGCAAGGACGTTAGATAAAAAGATCAGGTTGTTTTCAAAAAAGATAAGGACGATTTTTTAAAAGGTCGTCTTGTTTTTTTTAAACGTCCTGATCTTTTTTACTGCTGCCGGAACTTTGGAATCCGCCATATTCCGTAGAGGTACAACCCCTTTATGCACATTTCTTTCGAGAAAAAAGCCCGAAAACACCCTACTTTATATCAAACCGGAACAGTCTATAAAAAAGATAGTATATGACTGATAACATGCGTATTATGTGATATTAAGCTCCCAAACGTAGTGAGAGCATGAGGGCATAAGTGAGAGCAACTATTTTTACCATCACTACATAAATTTCTTATAATTAACCGGTTATATATGTTGTGAGGGCATGAGGGCATTAATGCCACGAACTATTCAGGGAAAAAGACTGATGTATCAAGAGCGCTTCCGGAGATGTGGCTGGTCCGGAAAACAAAATAATCTTTTAAGAGAGACAGTTCTCCCCCATGATTTTACAGGTGAGCCCTCATAACCGTAATATTAAAGATAATATCCTTTGAAGGACAGAATAAAACTTTTCAGCTTACCAATTGTTGTATTAGTATCAACAATTTAAAATAGAAAGGATTATGAGTTATGAAGACTGTTATTGACAAAGCCAACACAAGAGGTTATTTTAATCATGGATGGCTAAAAACCTACCATACATTCAGTTTTGCAGACTATTATAACCCCAGACGTATCCATTTTGGCGCCTTACGTGTACTGAATGATGATACTGTGGCTCCCGGAGAAGGCTTCGGTATGCACCCGCATAAAAATATGGAAGTAGTATCCATCCCTTTACAAGGATATTTAAGACACGGAGATAATGTACAAAATGAAAGTACCATCACCCCCGGAGAAATCCAGGTAATGAGTACAGGGACAGGTATTTATCATAGTGAATATAATGCCAGCAAGACCGAAGATCTCAAATTCCTGCAAATATGGGTGGTCCCCAATGTAGAGGAAACCAAACCCGAATACCATAATTATGATATCCGCCCGTTATTGAAACGTAACGAACTGGTAACTTTCATTTCGCCTTCCGGAAACACACCGGCACACCTGCTACAGGATGCCTGGTTCTCTATGGGCACATTAGATGCCGGACATAGTGTGATATATCGTATGCACAAACCTCGCACAGGTGTTTACATTTTCGTTATAGAAGGAGAGATTAATGTAGCAGGCGAGAATCTTTCACGCCGTGATGGCATCGGTATATGGGACATTGAAAGTGTCACTATCGAAGCCACTTCGGAAACACAGATACTGGCTATTGAAGTAGCTATGTAAACTATATATTTGTGGCGCAATCATTCAAACGGGAGATTTGCGCCACAAATTCCTCTTTACTTCCTTGTCCTAACCCCATTTTTCTACAAATTCTATACACCACACGGTCCACAGAACGGGATTGCACATCTAGCAGACCAGCTATTTCATCAAACGAAAGTCCTAATACAAACAAATAGCAAATATCCTTTTCGCCATTTGTTAAAGAGGGGTAAATCTTTTCCAGACGCTCGGCCCAGTAATTACGGGACACATTCAACCAAAGTTCCAGTTTAGTACGGTCTTCAGCAGGATTATAACGGGAAGTTGACTTTGACACTATTTGCAGATACACTTGCGCTGCTTCCACGGTTTCTACCGGAAGCGAGATATGTTTTGAACGAAAAGTAACCTCCAGCTGGCGGATACGCATTTCTTTACTCCTCTTTTCCATTTCAAGAACCTGCATCTGTTCTTGCAAACTCTTTGCTTCACCCTGGTTTTCCTCTATCCGCTCTTGCAAATCATCAATCTGTTGCTGTAGCCTGGACGCATCTTTTTTGTAATGACTTAAAATCTCCAATTTCTGACAACGAAAGAATTTCCAACTACCCCACAACAGTAAAGCTAACGATATGACAGAAGCAACTGTAATAAGTATGGTAATGGCCCATCGGCTACGGTAATCATTATTTTGACGCAGTAATGCGGTATAATCATATTTCTTTTCAATCTCAAATAATTCGGTGCGGCTTCCGGAAGTAAACAACAATTCCAACTCATCGATATAGCGCTGCATATATTTATTGGCCTCCTTATCAGCACCATTTGACAACAATTCCTGATATATCGCTTTATAAACGGAAGATTTCAGAAGAGGGCGCGAAGATTTTAAAGCTTCTTGACGAAGGCTGTCTGCTTGTGCAGTTCTGCCCAAATGTTTATACAAGGCCGCCAATTCGGCATCATACCTATAACGGGATTCCGCAGTACGGGTGCATTCCATCGCTTTTAACAGGAATGAAACTGCCGGTTCCCACTCCCGTTGATCTTTCTCTTTCAAAGCTAATTGATAATAAATCTTCTCTTGCGAGGTAAAATCCATCCGGTTGACCAACCCTAAAAACTTATCCTGAGCCAACTTGACTTCCTCATTATAACGAGGAGTCCCTTGCGACAGAAAAAGCGGAGCAAAAATATATCCCCCACCCATTGCATTCCAAGCCGGAACTGAGAGATTGAGATCCAACGCTTTCCTATAATAAGCTAGTGATTGTTCATAATGAGCATATCGCCCGTTGATGTTCCCCAAAGCTGTATATATCAGAAAATGAATCCGTAAATCCTTGACAGTCTTTACGGCTTCCTCTGCCTGCTTATAGGCATACAGGGCTTTGTCATCTTGTCCCAAGTCCTCCAAAACGTATCCTTTATAAAGAAATGCGGAGGCTTTTTCAGCGGCAGTGCCCTGTGAAGAATAATAACGGACAGCGATATTTATCAATGAATCGGAAAATATCCTGTGACCGCTTCTGTGCATAGCCTGTGTCATGAGTAATGCATAACACGCTTGTTCTTCTCCTGATAATTTTTCAGGGAAACGAATTGTTTTCAGTATTCGGTAAGAAGAATCGGGAGCACTCCATAGATAAAAATTTCCCCATGCCAGTTTAGAAGCTCCTTTATCATGACCGCAAGAGGTGGTGAAGACCAACATCACCACCATCCATCCAGACAACCCTATGAACAAGCACCTTTTCATCATGCTACAAATGTATCACTTTTTAGTCTTTCCGCAACTGATAGACTATAAAAATAGGATTACCATCCGCATTTATTTCCTTTAATTCCTCCGGAACGGTAAGGGTGGCTTTGCTTTCATAAAGACCCAATTCATAAGGAGTAATAACCTGCACCAGCCGGTCTTTTTCCATACGTCCCCAAATGGGAAACTGACGATAACTCCGTGTACCCAGCATACCAAACAGAAGGTTAGCATCAGAAAGTTTATAAATGTCTTCGGGCTGCTCGCATTGTTCTGTCAACATTTCCCCTGTTTTTTTATCAACAGACGCCACATAATGTCTTCCATCATACCTGCAACGGAAATAATAATTTCGTGGCGTTTCAAAGAAATCGAAAATAAAGATATCTGTATTTCCTTCAAATTTTTGATGCAGACTACTGAAATCTGTTGCATCCAGACAACGAACAATTTCTTGATCCGAATTCTGTAAATTCAAAACACAAGCGGGAAGGATTTTATCACTTGATATTCTGAAAACAGTATCATTACATCCTGTTTTAAATAATAAAGATTGTTGCTGACTCGAAAAAGTTGCTGCTATACCTACAGTAAAACCGGCTTTCTCCGGGGTAACCAAGGGAGAGGCAAAATCATTCTTTACGGCAATCGTATCTCCTTGCTCTGTGAATATACCCAATCCATAACTTCCGCTTTGGAAAGGAACATATGGAAATGCCACCGAAGCATAACGGTCTTTTCCTACCTTGCGCTGATATACTATCTGATAGCCATGATTCAGATTTTGGATAAACTCACCCTCCAATGTGTAGACTCCTATTTGGTTAGCACTGAATAAATAAAGACGGTTATTCTCTTCATCCGCCTGCATGCCTGCCAGAAAATTACTGAACTCACCCGGCCCTTGCCCGAAAGGAATCAATGTCTTTATGAAACGGCCCTGCCGATCAAATTGAACGATTCGCTGTTCTTTTACGGGAGAAACATAGATGTATTTGCTTGTCACAGCATACTCGGATACTCCATCCAGCAAGGAAGCAGGGTCCTCCGTCGTTTCCAAAGGAATGTATTCCACACTCTCTATCTCATCTTGCAGGTTAAGCATGGAAGGATGGTTTATCCCCTGCCGTAAGTCTGCCGAAATCAACTCTTCCGGATCGGAATGCCCGGAAGAGCAAGCTGCCACTAAAGGCAACAAATAAAATAAATGCAATAGTTTCATAGATTCAATCAATTTTTGAAGGTATATACAATAATAAGCGGATTATCATCCTCTCCCAGTTGCAGGACAGCCGGGGGTGTTTTCAGATATCCTTTATCTTTTAGTTTGGCAAGGGTTTCGGCATTGACTGCCTGTACGCATACTCTATCTTTATAAATAAAACAGGGGGCAAACGGTATCCCACCATCAAAATCATTTTCCAAACCTATGATATTGGCATCACTGTAACCAATAGAAATGTCCATAAACTCCTGCGCTACAGGTTGAGAAAGGATCTCCCCGCTTTCCTTATCCAAACGCAGAAAGAAACCTTTATTGGATTCCGTCAAAAGAAGCACTCTGAAATAAAAATAACGGGGAGTCTCAAAAAATGTGAATACATCTAGTGTAGATGATGTGTTTGTGTTGTCCTTCGCAAGCTCATTGATATTGGCTATTTTCTCACAATAATCGGTTCCATTGCTCCTGTCGAGTATACAAGCCGGAGTTATTCCGGATTCTGAAACACGAAACAAGGTATCATTACAAGGAGTGTATGCCAATGCGGAATTTTGAAAAGGCAGAAATTGTATTTCTTTCATATAGCACGCATCCATAGGAACCCCGGCAGGAAAAGGTGTCTTTGTGGCCAGTAATTGATCTGATTTGCTTTTCAATGCAACCAACCAAGGTGACTGCCCGATGGGAGTCATAGGCGTACCGGCTAGTACACAGTCGCCATTTTGTAAAAAATATCGGTTTCCTACGGATTCAGCAATGGTAGTATCAAGACGTAAAAACTCCCCGTCATAAGAAAAGACCATACCGGGTAGCCCGTGTCTGTTGGCATACAATTCTTTCTGCCCGCTATCCAAACTTAGGTATTCTATTGTATAGGGTGCATATTCCCCTGGACCTTCTCCTACTTTGCCCACTTCACGCACAAATTGACCTTGACGTGTAAACTGAAAGATCTGTTGCGTCCTGCCGTTCTGAACGAAAATAGATTCATCATCCATAATCAAACCAGTTATATTACTTATCAGACAGGAATCTGTTGTTTCCAAAGGAATATATTCAATACTTGAGATATCCTCTGCCATAGAAATAGAAGTTTCCTTCTGAATGACCGAACGTAAATTCACCTTCCATACACCAGCAGTTTGTAATGAACCGGATTGACACGCAACCAGAATCAATAGAATAATGATTATGCCTAACCCTATCTGTGCTTTGCTTTTCATCATAGTTTATTTATTTTTCAAAGCAAAGATAAGGATAAAAAATGAGAATGAGAGCAGATAAGCGCAAGAAGGTTGTAAACAAAGGGTTTAGGAGAAAAACAGTCAGTAAGTGAAAGCCAACGGAAACCGCAAAAAAGCCAAGTTAAACCGGAGTTGCGTTACTATCCCGTTACTTTGTTTTTGATAACGAGGCCGGTTTGAGTAGCTTTTTAAAGTGCTGAATAACAAGCCCTATCCATGAGATTCCGGCAGCAAATGTAATGGAAAAATCGGATTTCGGTTCTGTCAGTGCGAAAAAAGTTATTTTTCGGGTGCGATTGCACTGATTGACTGCGTTTTGCATATCAACAAACAACTCTACATGAAATAATTTTGTAACCATTAAAAATTGTAGAGTATGAGATCAACATTCAAGGTATTATTTTATTTGAAGCGCAACGCCCCGAAGAAAAACGGGCTTATTCCGGTTATGTGCCGTATCACGGTAAACGGCAAGATTTCCCAATTCAGTTGCAAGCTGGACGTGGAGGAAAAAACATGGAACATCGAGCTTGGCAGAGTATCGGGAAGAAGCACCGTTGCACAGGAAACCAACCGTATGCTGGACAAGATTCGCGTGGGTATCAACAAAGCCTATCAGGATATTTGCGACAAGGACAATTATGTGACTGCCGAAAAAGTGCGCAACGCCTTCTTAGGTATGGGGATGAACCATGAAACACTGCTGGCAGTATTCCGTCAGCACAATGAAGATTACGAAAAGCAGGTAGGCAAGATAAAGAGCCTGCGGAGCTATTGGAAATACTGCATCGTGTACAAGCATCTGGAAGAGTTCATCAAGCAACGCTATAAGGTTAGCGATATAGCGTTGAAAGAACTTGCGCCCGCTTTCATCACGGATTTTGAACTGTTCCTGCGCACGGAGAAAAACCACTGCAACAATACGGTATGGTCGTATATGATGCCATTTAGAAGCATTATTTTCACGGCTATCAATAACGGCTGGTTACAGCGTGACCCGTTCTACGCATACAGCATCACAAAGGAAGAAACCAAACGCGGCTTTCTGTCAAAGGAGGAAATCAACCTCTTGATTAAAGGCACGTTCAAAAAGCCGAGCTATACACTGATACGTGACCTTTTCATTTTCTGTACCTTTACAGGATTGAGCTGGACGGACATGGAACACCTCACGAAAGAGAACCTGCAAACTTCCTTCGACGGTCATTTGTGGATTAAGACAAACCGTCAGAAAACAGGAACGGAAAGCAATATCCGCTTGCTGGATGTAGCCAAGCATATCATTGAAAAATATGAAGGGCTGGCGGAGAATGGTAAACTGCTTCCCGTACCATGTTACGTAAACTGCAAAAACAGCATCAAAGTGATTGCGAAAAAATGCGGCATCGAGAAAAACGTCACGTGGCACATGAGCCGTCACACCTACGCCACAACGGTCTGTTTATCAAACGATGTGCCGATTGAAACCCTGTCGAAAATGCTTGGACACCGGAGCATCCGAACCACACAAATTTACGCCAAAATTACGGCAGAAAAGGTCAGTCGTGATATGGAAAAGCTGTCGAAACAGATCGAGCAAATGGAAAGTTTTATTTGTCAGGCTATCTAACTAAAAATACGGATAAAGTTATGGAAAGAGGAATAATAACAATTAACAGAAATGGCGTTACCTTAACGGGTAACGTCTGGATGACCGATTATGAAATCGCCGACCTGCTGGGCGTAACCCTTTCGGCGGTGAGCTGCCGTATCAAATCCATTTACAAAAGCGGTGTATTGACGGAAAGCGACACGTACCAATACCTCCGTCTTGAAAACGGCAACCGTGCGGATGCCTATAATATGGAGATGATAACCGCCCTCGCGTTCCAACTGAACAGCCAGCCCGCAAAGGTTTTTCGGGAATGGCTGGTACGAAAAGCGGTAACACCTGTCCGCTCACAATCTCCTATCGTCATCCAATTAAAAGACGGTTTTATATGTTAGGTAGAAGAACAGACAAGGGGCAAACCACAACATAGCGGTTTGCCCCTTGTCTGTTTTACCGGATAGCCTTTTTATAGTTCTCTTGAAGCATACTTTCTATGTCCGTTTCCCGGTAGAGGACTTTTCCCCCGAAAATGATAAAGGGTATTTTCCGATTATTCCTATACTCCTGCAAAGTGCGGCGGCTTACTTTCAGCCGCTCCGCCACTTCCTTGTCTGTCATATACCGTTCCCCTCCAAGCGGTGGACGATAATTCTCAGCCAGACGGCTCACTTCTTTTACCCCCTTGCGCAACGAGTGCAAGGCTCCAGCGATGTGTTCATCATCGGTTGTCAAAACATTGTCATTCATATATTATAGTGGATTTTAGTGGTGTCATGCCTGATTACGGTGTATCTTTTTCCGTCCGGAACTGCTCTACGACGGGTAACAACCGTTCTACCTCGTCGGGTTTGTAATAGAATTTGCGGTTTATCTGCGAGAATCCGATGAGGCGGTTATCCCGAAGCGTCTGCAAGGTTCTTTGGCTGATATGCAGCAGGCGGCACACGTCCTCCCCATCCAGCCAATTATTCATCTTCCTATCGCCACATCTGCGATACAGCGCGTTTACTTTCTCCGTCAGCGTGCCCACACCGGAAAGCAACGCTTCAAAAGCCTTCTTTTCAATAATTACTATTTCCATACTTACATCTGTTTTCCGGCAAAAGTAATCCGTTACCGGGTTACTCCGTGCAGTTCTGCCGCCGTTGGCAGCTTGTGTCTTCCGCATGGCGGCTACTGTCTTTTTCACCTTCCCCGAATTGCATAAAAATCTTCCATAGGTGGCTACCTACCTGTGGAAACGCCTTGTGCAATAGAGGGAACTTTGCCCCGAAATCAAAAAGCAACAGATATGGAAATCATAACAATGGAAAGTGCCGCCTACAAGGAACTGACGGCAAAAATAGATTTGATAACGGGCTATATCCGACGCAGTGAAGAGAAGAAGGACGAAGCGGCGGCAGAGGTATGGATGAGCAGCAGGGAACTGAAAGGACTGCTCGGCATCAGTACCCGCACGCTCCAACGGCTGCGGGACAACAAACGCATCAGTTACGCCATTTTCGGGGGTGCTTGCCGCTATCCCGTTTCGGAGGTGGAACGATTGGTAAAGGAAAGCATTTACAACTGCGACGCGCGAACGGTGGAGGAGTTCAAACGCAATTACCTGTTACGCACGGGAGGAGGACAAAAGAAATGAGCGCATTGGATTTAGATACATTCGAGGGATGGATGCGGCAGATCATGGCACGCTTTGACCGGAACGAACAGCTCATAGCCTCGCTCACGGGCAAGGAATACAAAGAGGTAAAATACCTCGACGGGGAACGGTTGCTCGACAATCAGGACTTGTGCGAACTGCTCAACACGAGCAAACGCTCCATCCAGCGTTACCGCAGTTCGGGGACGCTGAAATATCAGATGCTATGGCACAAGGTCTATTACAAGGAATCGGACGTGCAGGAGTTTCTGAAAACCCATTTCAAAGAGTTCGAGGGGAAAAACAGGGCGAAAAGGGAAAAGGCATGAAGCCACAAACTTCCAGACGGAAGCCACAAGCTGCCACACGGTTCTTCCCCCATTGCGGGACGGTTGACAGCCGCTACTTTCGTGGGGCGAAACAATCTCATTATTAATTTAAAGCAATAAAGTATGGAACAAAAAAAGAATCAAAAAGACGTGCTGATTGTCCGGGATGAGAAGACGGGCGAAATCAGTGTCGTCGCCGGACTGAAAAAGGACGGCACGCCGAAAACGACCGCCGCTTCGGGAGCGAATCAGAAAGATTTTCTACAGTTCGACAAGAACAGCAACCCGTTGGACAGCTTTCTGGACAACTTCTTCCGCCAATGCAAGGAGCCGAAACGCTTCGGGTTCTACCGTGTGGCGGTAGAGAACATCGAGCACGTGATAGACGTGTTCAAAGACCTGCTGAAAGACCCCGAAAAGAACCGTGACCTACTGGAACCGCACCACGTGGACACGTCCAAGTACGAACAGCAGGTGCAAACCGTGCCCGAAGACATCAAACCTACCCCCAATGAGTCCAATGACAATGACCTCAACCCCTTCTGGCAGGCTGTTGAAGAGCATTGGTTTCCTGACGAAAAAGATTCTGAAAAACAGACACGGGAACAGGAGCAGACACAAGGCGGGCAATCCACACAAGAGAATCCCGATGAGAAAAAACATCTGATAGATGAAAGCCGTATTGATTGGGCTAATCTCGAAGAACAGTACGGCATCAAACGCGAAGCGTTGGAAGCATCGGGCGATTTGGAAAAGATGCTCGGCTACGGCAAGTCGGCACTCGTGACGGTCAATCCCTTTATTGCCGGGGAACGCTTCGAGATAGAGGCACGCCTCTCATTCAAGGAAATGCCCGACGGCAGTATCGGCATCGTACCCCACACCATCCGTAAGGAGCCCAAACTTGACGAAGAGTTCATGGGGCATACCTTTACCCCCGAAGACAAAGAAAACCTGCAAAAGACGGGTAACATGGGACGTGTCGTTGAATTGGTGGACAAGGAAACAGGCGAAATCATCCCCTCTTATATCAGTATCGACCGCCAAACCAACGAGATAGATGCTATTCCCGTGAAAGACGTGCCCGTCACCACAAGAATCGGGCAGACCGAGTTTACCGAGCATGAAATAGCCGAACTCGTTGCCGGGCGTCCCTTACCAAATAAAGAAATAGTCTTGTCTGAGAAACGGAAGTTCACTGCCACGTTGCAGGTGAACGTGGAACGTCGTGGCGTGGAGTTCGTGCCCAAACCCAAACAGAACGGGCAGAACAGAAGGCAGCGCAACGGACAGGCAACCGGACAAGCGGCACAGCAACCTGCCAAACCAATTCCGGCTGCACAAGTGGCAAGCGGGCAAAATACCACCGGACCGGAAGGCGAACAGAAACCGAAAGTCTATAAATACCAATGGCTGGATGAGAACGGGAACATCCGTGCCCCGAAAACAATGGGCGGCGTGCTGCTCACCCAGCAGCAGAAGAAGGATTTCGCCGCAGGGGGAACCATTCTTGTCAAGGATATGAAGCGCGACGGCAAGGGAGAACCCTATACCGCCTATGTCCGATACGATTTTGAAGCAGGCAAGCCGAAATACTTCCGTGCCGACCACCAAATGTCGCACGCACGGGAGGTCGCACCCGCTTCGGAAAACCGCACGCAGGTAGCTGTCAATACTCATGGGAATACCAATGAAGCTACCAGACATCTGAACCAACCGTTGCAACAGGGACAGGTTGCACCCACCAATACGCAACAGCAACAACAGCAGGAACGCAGGACACAGAACCGGTCGGCAGGCGTAAAGATGTAAAAGTATGGCAGCATTTATCATTTTCATAGCCGTGCTTCTTCCATGTGTGGTTGGCAGACTGATATGGCGTGCCGACTGGCAAGCCATCGAGGAGGAAAACAAGCGGTACTACACGGAGGAAGGGCATCATATCTATTACGACCGCAAACTGATTGCTGCACTCGAAAAAGAGAAGCAACAGATTAAAGAAACAGAAAAATAACAGATAAAATCAATAACCGGGGCATCTGCCCCAACCACTAAAATCCACAGTAAATAAAATGAGTATGAAAACAATTCTGGCTGAAAAGCCCAGCGTGGCGAGGGAAATCGCCCGCATCGTAGGTGCTACGGAGAGAGAGGAAGGTTACCTGAAAGGTAACGGGTATTATGTGACATGGGCTTTCGGGCATCTGGTACAACCAGCCATGCCGGACGGATATGGAATCAAAGGTTTTCACCGTGACAACCTGCCGATTATCCCACCCGTGTTCACCCTTGTCCCCCGGCAGGTCAAGGGAGACAAAGGCTACAAGCCCGACAGTGGCGTGGTAGCGCAAATTAAAATCATCGCCAAGCTGTTCCGTGAAAGCGAACGGATTATTGTCGCCACCGATGCGGGACGCGAAGGAGAACTTATTTTCCGCTATCTGTATGAATATATCGGATGTGCCACCCCTTTCGACCGCCTCTGGATCAGCTCGCTGACCGACAAAGCCATCCGTGAGGGATTAGAAAACCTGAAATCCGGTGCGGAGTATGACAAGCTGTATTATGCAGCCAAAGCCCGCAGTGAGGCGGACTGGCTCGTGGGCATCAATGCCACGCAAGCCATCACCGTTGCCGCCGGACGTGGTACATACTCGCTCGGACGGGTGCAAACACCCACGTTGGCGATGATATGCGAACGCTATTGGGAAAACAAGCGTTTCGTTCCCGAACCTGTATTCCAGCTCCATTTATCTACCGACGGGGCAGACAGCGGGGCAATCGTGAAATTCTCTTCCGCAGAGAAGTGGAACGAGAAACAGCCTGCCGAAGCAGCCTACGGCATAGCGAAAGAGTGCGGAGAAATTACCGTCATCCGTGTGGAACGCAAGGAAACCGTACAGGAAGCTCCGTTACTGTATGATTTGACGACCTTGCAGAAAGAGGCGAATACCAAGCACGGATTCTCGGCGGAGCAGACGCTTTCCATTGCTCAAAAGCTCTATGAAGCGAAGCTCATCACCTATCCCCGCACGGGAAGCCGCTATATTTCCGAAGACGTATTCGCGGAAATACCGACGTTGCTGCTCACATTGAAGAACAACCCGGTATGGGGCGGTTATCTCTCCATCATGGGGGAACCTTCACATCGTAGCGTGGACGATACGAAGATTACCGACCATCATGCCCTGCTCATCACGGAGGTAAAGGCACAGTACCTCGGTACGGAGGAACGGGTTATCTACGATATGATTGTCGGGCGTATGCTGGAAGCCTTCGGGGAAAAATGCGTAAAAGACGTGACGACCGTTTCGGCGGAATGTGGCGGCATGGCGTTCGGCATCAAAGGCTCCGTCATCAAGCAGACCGGTTGGCGTGCCGTCTATAAGCAGAGCGAGGAATCGGAAGAAGTGACGCTACCCGAATGGAAAGAGGGTGATACGCTCATCGTCAAGGGATGTTCGCTGACCGAAGGCAAGACCAAACCGAAGCCGTTCCACACGGAGGCGACTTTGCTTTCCGCCATGCAGACCTGCGGTAAGGAGCTGGAAGACGAACAGATGCGCCAGTCACTCAAAGAGTGCGGCATCGGCACACCGGCTACAAGGGCTGCCATCATCGAAACACTGTTCAAGCGTGAATACATGGAACGGCAGAAGAAATCTCTTGTTCCGACCGAAAAAGGGCTTGCCCTCTATTCGGTAGTCAAGGCGATGCGCATTGCCGACGTAGCCATGACGGGCGAATGGGAAACAACCCTCTCAAAGATTGAGGAAGGCAAGATGAGTGCCGAAACTTTCCGCAAAGGTATTGAGGTGTACACCTCACAGATCACCTCGGAACTGCTGACCTCGGAAAAACTGTTTCCGCACAATGAAAGCGGTTGCACCTGCCCCAAATGTAAAAAAGGGATGATGCAGTTCTATGGCAAGGTGGTACGTTGCGGCAACCCGGATTGCGGCTTGCCCATTTTCCGGCAGAAAGCGGGAAAAACGCTCACGGATGCGGAAATAACCGAACTGCTCACCAAAGGGCAAACGGGAGTAATCAAGGGCTTCAACAGCAAACAGGGCAAGCCGTTCAGTGCCGCCGTTACCTTTGATGGGGATTTCAACACCGTATTCGTGTTCCCCGAAACGAAAAACAATAAGACGAACCAGCGAAAAAAGAAATAATGCGTATATTTACCACTGAATTTACAGGAAGTCATTCATGCTATACAATAGTTGGTACTGATTTTACTGTGGATTTTAGTGGTGGCACTCGGCGGGGACGTCGAGTGCCTTTTACGTTTGTTCCTTTCTTAATTATAATAATCCACTAAAATCCACAGAAATATGAATGATAAAAACAAACCGGCAGAGTTTTCCTATTACGGATTGTACCTGCTGAAATACCTGAAAGAGAACCACCCCGACCGTGCATCCGACACGGATTTCATCGAAGGGCGTGCCGACTATGCCGCCGATGTGTACGAACAGTCCCGCTTGCAGGGATATACCCCCGAAGGGGCGCAGGAGCTGGCAATGGCGGCATTGCTTCAGGACTTGCATTTTTCCAAGTACAACACGGTTATTGAAGTGTTGTGGAATGAGTTTGCGGACGAAATAGATCCGGGTACTGCCCCGTTATTCGCGCTGACACTGCAACCGGCTTTGGAAGAGGTATTCGCCCGATACCCTCTTACGGACGGTTTCGTTTACACGCCCGGATACAACGAACTCTATACGGAACTGACGGGAGCCGTCGCAATCTATCTCGACGAGCATGGCGTTTAACCGTAAAGCAAAGCTGCGGGACAACATCGAAGCGATACGGACGGTATTCACATTGGAAAAAGAACGCAGGGCGGCTACTCCCGAAGAAAGGGAGATACTTGGCCGCTACTGCGGTTTCGGCGGGTTGAAATTCATTCTCAACCCTGCCGCCAACGTGATGGATTCGGTCGGTTGGGCAAAATCAGACCGGGAGTTGTTCCCCATGACGGCAGAACTGCACAGGCTTATCCGTGAGAACTCTGCCGGTGAGAAAGAGTATAAACGCTATTTTGACAGCCTGAAAAGTTCGGTGCTGACGGCGTTTTATACTCCCCCTGAAATCGTGTCGGCAATCGCCGGTACGCTCCATGAACATGGCATTGCCCCGAACCGCCTGCTTGACCCGTCGGCAGGACAAGGGGTGTTTATCTCCGCTTTTGAGCCTCATGCTCCGAAAGCGGAGATAATGGCTTTTGACAAGGACTTGCTTACGGGAAAAATACTCGCGCACCTTTACCCGGAACATAAAGTGCGTGCGGAGGGATTCGAGCGGATTGAAAAACCGTTCACGAATTATTTTGATGTGGCAGCTTCCAATATCCCATTCGGCGACGTGGCGGTGTTCGATCCCGAATACACGGGAGCCGGTAATTATTCCCGTCGTGCCGCCGCAAAGACCATTCACAACTATTTTTTCTTGAAAGGTCTGGATACGGTCAGGGATGGCGGTATCGTGGCGTTCATCACCTCGCAGGGCGTAATGAACGCCCGTGAAGGGATTACCCGAATGGAGATGCTCAAACATGCCGACCTTGTCTCGGCTATCCGATTGCCGAACAACCTGTTTACCGACCATGCCGGAACGGAGGTAGGCAGCGACCTCATTATCCTGCAAAAGAATGAGAGGAAGCAGGCAGTCAGTGAAACGGACAAACTGTTTGCCAATGCCGCACCGGATGCGGCAGGCTTCGTCACGAATACTTATTTCCAGAAATTCCCGGAGCGGATTGTCCGGACGCGGGAGAAAGCAGATACCGACCCTTACGGAAAACCGTCAATGGTCTATCTGCACGAGGGTGGCGTAACGGGCATTGCCGACGATATGCGTAAAATACTGTCCGAAGATTTTGCCAACCGGCTCAATACGGATTTATATCATGGCATCGCATCCCGGCAGGTTGAACAAACCGCACCGTCCGTAGCCATCCATCAGAAACCAATCCCCCGGCAGGAATTGAAAAGCGAACCCGTGAAGAAAGAAGAGAATCCGGAAATCACGCCTCCCGTAATGGACTTGTACGACCTGTTCAATTTCAGCCAAGAGGAACGGCGGCTGGCTCAATCAGGATTGAAGAAGAAACCGACCGGAAAGAAGTCCAAACGTACTGCTCCCGTCAAACAGCGCAGTTTGTTTGACCAGCCGCAGGCGGCAACTGCCAATCAAACCGCCCCTATAAATAAGGTGGAGGAAGAAACCGCACGACTGACACCACCAAGCGTGGATATGGAACAGGTATATGCCGCTATGGATTGGAATACCAATCCGCCTATCAACGGCTTTTATGAGGCGATGATGGGGCTTACCCCCAAGCAACGGGAAGAACTGAGGGAAGGGAAAACTCTATCCGACCGTTCCGATGCAGAAAAGTCGGTGTACCCGGTTGGTGGCGGATTGGAGGAAGAGCAACGCCGTCAGGAGGAAATAAAGCAACGGGAAGAAGCGGAGAAGTTAGAGGCGGAGTTGATGAAGCCCCGCCCGTTAATGGGAAAATTGGAACCGCACCACAAAGAGGGTATGTTGGTGGCGGACGGCAATCAGGTGGGCTATCTGAAAGGGATTACCCGGTACGGGGCTACGTTCCACCCGTTGGAGCTGGATAAGGCGCAGCAGGAAAAAGCGGAGCTTTACATCTCCATGCGTGACAGTTACCAACGGCTCTACACTTATGAGGCGGAGATGCACGAAGAAAACAAGCCGGAACGTGCAACCCTGAACAAGACTTATGACACATTCGTGAAGCGTTTCGGCAATCTGAACGCCAAAGCGAACGTGAAATTCCTGCTTATGGACGCTTCCGGGCGTGATATGCTTTCGCTGGAACGGGTGGAAAACGGGCAGTTCATCAAGGCGGACATATTCGACCATCCCGTGGCTTTCGCCCTGAACGACATTACGCACGTGGAAACACCGCATGAGGCTTTGTCCGCTTCACTGAACCGTTACGGAGCGGTGAATCTTGATTACATGGAAACGCTGTGCGACAACAGCCGGGATGAATTGGTGAAATTACTGAAAGGACGCATCTTTTTCAATCCGCTCGTGGACAACTATGAGATTAAAGACCGCTTCGTCGCCGGAAACGTGGGTGACAAGATGGAAAAAATCTTCCGTTGGGCAGCGGACAATGAAGGAAACGAGCGTAAACCGGAGGTAGAAGAATCGCTGGCGGCACTCAGGGATGCCATGCCCCGACCGATTACGTTCGACGAATTGGATTTCAATTTTGGTGAACGCTGGATTCCGACGGGTATCTACACAGCCTATGTCAAGCACCTGTTCGGGACGGATGTTTCGATTGCCTATTCGGAGAGTATCGACGAGTATTCGGTCAAATGTAAGGAAAAGAACGCCAAAATCACCGACCAGTATGCCGTACAGGGGCAATACCGGAAATACGACGGTATCAGCCTGCTGAAAAACGCCCTTCTGAACACCGTACCGGACATCAGCAAGAGTATCGGCAAGGATGAACACGGCAATGACATCAAGGTAAGGGACAGCGAGGCGATACAGCTTGCCAACGCCAAGATTGATGAAATCCGTAACGGTTTTACGGATTGGCTGAACGAACAGTCGCCCGAATTTCAGAAGCGGCTGGCGGATATGTATAACCGCAAGTTCAACTGTTTCGTGCGTCCGACCTATGACGGTTCGCACCAGAGTTTTCCGGGTTTGGACTTGAAAGCGTTGGAAAAGAAATATGGAATCAAGGAGGTGTACCAGAGTCAAAAAGACTGCGTCTGGATGCTGAAACAGAACGGAGGCGGAATTTGCGACCACGAAGTGGGTACGGGTAAAACGCTGATTATGAGTCTTGCAGCGCAAGAAATGAAGCGATTGGGATTGGCACACAAGCCGATGATAATCGGGCTGAAAGCCAATGTCGCGGAGATAGCCGAGTGTTACCGCACGGCATACCCAAATGCCAAAATCCTCTATGCCACGGAAAAGGACTTTTCACCCCAGAACCGGGTGAAGTTCTTTAACAATATCAAAAATAATGATTGGGATTGTGTCATCATGTCGCACGACCAGTTCGGAAAGATACCGCAACCTACCGACGTGCAGCAGGAGATTCTGCAAAAGGAGCTGGATTCGGTGGAAGAGAATCTGGACGTCTTGCGGGCGCAGGGCAAGGAGGTATCGAGAGGGATGCTCAAAGGATTGGAGAAGCGAAAAATCAACCTGCTTGCCAAGTTGGAAAAGGTGGAACACGCCATCAAATCCCGCACGGATGACGTGGTGGATTTCAAGCAGATGGGCATCGACCACCTGTTCATAGACGAGAGCCACCAGTTCAAAAATCTTACCTTCAATACCCGTCACGACCGGGTGGCGGGGCTGGGAAACAGCGAGGGAAGCCAGAAGGCACTCAATATGCTGTTTGCCCTGCGTACCATTCAGGAACGTACGGGAAAGGATTTAGGGGCTACGTTTCTTTCGGGTACGACTATCAGCAATTCGCTGACAGAACTGTATCTATTGTTCAAATATCTCCGCCCGAAGGAGCTGGAAAGGCAGAACATCAACTGCTTCGATGCGTGGGCGGCTATCTTTGCCAAGAAGACCACCGACTTCGAGTTTTCGGTCACCAATCAGGTGATACAGAAAGAACGGTTCCGCTATTTTATCAAAGTACCGGAGCTGGCGGCGTTCTACAACGAGATTACCGATTACCGGACGGCTGCGGATGTAGGCGTGGACAGACCGGAGAAGAACGAGATACTGCATAACATCCCGCCTACACCCGTACAGGAGGAGTTCATCAAAAAACTGATGGAGTTCGCACAAACGGGTGATGCGACGGTATTGGGCAGGCAGCCCTTGTCGGAAACGGAGGAAAAAGCGAAGATGCTGATTGCCACCGATTATGCCCGAAAGATGGCACTCGATATGCGCATGATTGACCCGGAAAAGTACGACGACCACCCGGACAACAAGGCGAGCCACTGTGCCGCCAAGATTGCGGAGTATTACAAAAAGTATGACGCACAGAAAGGCACACAGTTTGTTTTTTCGGATCTGGGCACTTACCAGCCGGGAAAGTGGAGCGTGTACAGCGAGATTAAACGTAAGCTGATTGAGGATTACGGTATTCCGGCAAACGAGATACGTTTCATTCAGGAGTGCAAGAATGAGAAGTCGCGCAAGGCGGTGATAGACGCCATGAACGAGGGTAAGGTGCGGGTGCTGTTCGGCTCGACGAGTATGCTCGGAACAGGTGTAAACGCACAGAAAAGGGCGGTTGCGCTCCATCATCTCGATACGCCGTGGCGACCGTCCGACCTCTCCCAACGGGACGGGCGGGCGGTAAGAAAGGGCAACGAGATTGCCAAGTTCTTTGCTGATAATAAGGTGGACGTGATTATCTATGCGGTTGAAAAATCGCTGGACAGTTATAAGTTCAACCTGTTGCACTGCAAGCAAACCTTTATTTCCCAGCTCAAAAGCGGAGCGATGGGCGCACGTACCATCGACGAGGGTAGCATGGACGAGAAATCGGGCATGAACTTCTCGGAGTACATGGCTATCCTTTCCGGCAACACCGACCTGCTGGACAAGGCGCGTCTGGAAAAGAAAGTTGCCGCATTGGAGAGTGAGCGCAAGAGCTTCTACAAGGATAAAAGCGGCTCGACGTGGAAATTGGAGTCGCATACCAAGAAATTGGATGAGAACAACGGACACATTGCCAAGCTGACGGCAGACTACGAAACCTTTACCTCACGGGCACAGACCGATGAGGACGGGTATTACCGTAATCCGGTACGGCTGGACGGTCTGGCGGCTACCGATGCGAAAAGCGTCGGGACACGGCTACAGGAGATTGCCAAGAACGCCACGACGGGAGGTGAATACCTGCCTATCGGTGAGTTGTACGGTTTCCCTATCCTTGTGAAAACGGAAAGCTCCATCCGTGAGGGTGTGGAGGTGAAACAGAACCGCTTCTTTATCGAGGGGGCGTACAAGTACACCTACAACAACGGGTTGTTGGCGATGTCCGACCACAAGGCAGCGGCTACCAATTTCCTCAACGCACTCGACCGTATTCCGAAACTGATGGAGCAGTACAGGACGGAGAACGAAAAGTTGGAGAAGGATTTGCCCACGCTCCGGGAAGTAGTCGGCGGTACGTGGAAAAAGGAAGATGAGTTGAAGCAACTTAAATCCGAAGTGGCGGTGTTGGAGAGAAAAATCCAACTGAGCCTTGCTCCGTCCCGGCAGACTGACAGCGGGGATACGGAACAAACGCAGGATATAAAGGCGATGTTGCCGGAGAATGGCGGCAAGAACCCGTCCACGGACGACCGTGTCGTCATTGTCCGTCCAAAACCGCTTGTTCCGGAAACCTCAAAAGGGATAAAATTGTAATGATGCTAAAACGGTGGGATGAAATTCATCCCACCGTTGCTGAAAATAGCCGGACTCACTTAAAATTCATTCTGTTTATCCGTAGTAGTGATACATTTCACATCATCGTGAACTAATCCTGCACTATACCAAGCATTTCCGTTTTCCGACCAATAGAATTGGTCGGTCGTGCCTTTGGAAATTTTATAGTTCTTGCCGCTGATTTTTACACCGAAGCCTGAAATCATTTCCGAATCGGAGGCTTTCACCACTCCATCGGATAACGGGGCTTTCTTAATCGCCACGATGTTGTCCGTCAAGCATCCTGTCACGCCTTCATTGGCATGGTTGCCACGGGCTATCCATTCCGAACCATCCACTTTGCTCTTGTCTATGAACTTTACGCCGACCAGACCTTCCGTATGGGCGTGTCCTAACGCATAGTAGAAATAGAAGCTGCCCTTTTTACTGGCGGTCACATGGTCGAATATATTCTCCGGCAACTTGAAATATTTCCGGTTGACAGATTTGGAACCCGTGTCGTCGATGGCATAGTAGTATTCAGGAGCCTTCTCTTCTTTTCCGAAATGACGGCCGATAACATCTGTAATGACTCTCTTATAAGGAACGGCTTGGAAAGTACGCTCCTTAATGAAAGCATCGAGAGCATCCTTCATCATCTTCTGGCGTGTAGGGTCTTCTACAAACTCCCATATGGGAATCAGACCGCAGTCCTCGTTGGACGAACCGGAAGATGAATATACATATCCCAACATAGCCATTGAACGCGGGTTGTCGAAGTTGCAGGATGCCTGCCATTCGGACAGACCTGCAATAGAGGTGTCGCCACCGATTCTGCGTTCCTTGACAATCTTAACGGTGTTTTGGTAGCAGTCGGTATCCTGCTGGCTGAATTCTTCATTCGGATTGAGTTCCAACATCTTTCCGTCGATTGATGCGGGGAACTTGAAATGCAAATCCATGTTCACCTGTGTGGTGATGGCACTTTCCCAGAATGAAACTTCACGCAGCATATAATACTCGTACTTGGAACCGTAAAAGGCTTTGGTAATCAAATGGGTTCCGTAATCCAGAAACAATTTTTTCAGGCTGGACGGATCGCTCGGATAGAGCGGCGAGCCGTTTGCGGCAATACCGTTGATATTGTTCCATGCCTCTGCCAGCATGTACTTTTTCCAATCGGCTTTTACCTGCGGGTTCAGTGCCAGAGAGAACTGCTTGTTGATGAACATCTTGATACCGTATTCATAAGTGTCTTCGTTCTTCATCGAGTTCTTGGTGGCGACGGAAAGGTTACCATGAAACGGAGTGGAACCCGCCTGTGTCAAACCTACTCCCAGACCGAAGGTGTTGTTGATGTTTTGGGTGGTCTTTTCATAAGTATCTCCCGTGATGTCCACCACTACGGAATCCGGCGTGTCATCTACATTGATGTTACCGGCCTGCTTCAACAGTTCATAGTCCAAAATTGCGGCGAGGCAATTATTCGAGCCCAGTTCACCCGTGATGTCACAGCCATGCCCGAAACCGGTTTTGATAACCAATTCGGCATCTTGGGGATTGACACTGCCCAGCATACCGGGAAGTCCCATACTACTGATTTTTTTCTCTTCCATGATTTTTAAAATTTAGATTCTACAAATTATTGATACATCTCTGTAAGCCTACGCCTGCAAATCTATCGGAAAGGCCTATGCAATCCAACTATTATTACCCGGTGTCCGATTATCATTTCCCGATGCCGGAATACGATTTCCGTATGGAGGAACAATCGCCACCCGGCACATATAAATACCTGTCGGAAAGGGAAAGACACCAATAGGAAATTTTATTTTCATCCGTTGGTTTTATCCTCTATTTTCATGGAGTAAGCCTACAAAAACATCAAACGGTCAGATGTAACAGCCGTTCAGGGATACCGAAAACTGTATAGAGTAGGTAAATTTTAAATATGTAATAATATGAATGATTGTATTGTACTTAATGGAAATATAATGCTTTGGCAAGGACAAGGTCATTGGGTAAATTTTGCAGATGGAGCGGGGCAATTCAGCATCCCGATTAATATGGATCACGTGTTTGCGGTGGATAGGTTGATTATTGATGGCAATGAATTTAATGTCAATGAAGCTCGCAACCATCCCCAAGAAACCATTTTTGCGGTTGTTCAAAGAAGCTAAGCACAGTGCTTCGATAGTACCTGTCGTAATTTGAATATCCCCGTCGAAACACACTTGTGCTTATCGACGGGGATATTTTATATCTGCATGATACCCACCTGATTGTCTGTACTCCTGTCCGATGGGAAAATGACGTCAGATATTGGGAAATAAAAAACTGCCGGTTTCTTTTAACTTTCTTTCTTTAGCGGATTTTTCATTAAAAACATTTCAAAATGAAGTATGTCGTATTAAAAAATTCACATAGCATATTATGTGTTCAGCTTCCGGAGGGATTCGGAGCTAACCTCGAAATTGTCTGTTTTGAGAATCAGGCAGAATTCGATAGTTTTCTAAAAGAAGCCCCAACAGGGGTATGTCAAATCGGATTTCCTCAACCTGGTGCCGAGACGATAGAAGAGCAAGGTAACTCTGTTCACGATGGTTTCTTCATTCGTCAAAACGATTTCTTTAGGAAGATTTTGTTTTGTGAAATCAAGTGGATAGAAGCCTCCCGGAGCTATTGCTATCTCCATACCATAAAGCACAACAAACTAATAGTAACATGCCCGATGGCAGAAGTAAAAAAGAAACTCCCGCCTGATTTATTTATCCAGATACACCGTTCCTACATTATCAACAAGAGATGCGTCAATAAATTTGTAGGCAATGCGGTTTACATCGACGAGGAATCATTTCCGGTGAGCCGTAAATTCAAGCCAATGGTTTTAGACCAATTCCTTTTTCTGGAAAACCCGAAAGACAAACCGGAAAATGATTTTCAAAAAGATACCGAAGAAGAACGGACAGATTAATTTGCAAGAAAGCGGTATCTTTCTTCGATTTTGCAGAAAAATCTATGTATTTTTGCAAAAAATAGATTAAATAACAAACGCATAAACAGACAGTTATGTATTATTTGAAAAGTTTATGGATATAGAAACAGGACTATTAAGTGCAATGCTTCATTTTGCTGTATGTGCATTTTTATTAAGTGCCACATTATTATGTATTCGCCGATACCCTAATAATAAATCGAGAGCGTACTTGGCTATTGCTTTCTTTGTAACGGTTATTTCATTTGGTCTGCGCGTGTTTGCCGGTTATGCAGGCAGGCCGCTTACCTATCATGTCTTGCCGATAGCCAATCTCTACGGAGGGCTTATTGCATTGATGATTTACTACCTCTACCCGATAGAAGTCATTCGTCCGGGCTGGCTTAATTTCAAGAGGGGTATATTGTTTTTTGCTCCCTGGTTGCTGCTTAATTTGTTTTTGGCTTGCGTCACTTTCCATTTCAGGGAATTGGCATCCTTTGGCGACATGATAGGGCATATCGGTGAATTTAACGTGTGGTTCCGCTTACTGATTATCGTGACAGGCATTATTCCTTATAGTATTATGCTCTTTTACATTCCTTACAACTATAAAACGAGTAGTGCCGATTGCCAGTGGATTTCCACTTATACGGTCGCTATTCAGGGAGTTGGGATATTCTATACTTTATTTATGCTTACCGGTTCGATGACCGTGAGCATTATCCATGTGACTTATTGCATCCTGTTCTGCCTGTTCATCACCTATCAGGAACTATTTCTGCGGATAAACGTGCCTGTTACTCCCCGAGAAATCCCGGTTGAATCCTCTGTATCATCTGATATACCTGTACCATTAGAGACACTTGATACACCGGATGAAAATATAACCCCGGAAAAGAATAAAGAAAACCCTTTGTGGCTACAACTCAATGAACTGATAGATAGAGAACAACTCTGGAGAAACCCTGATACGAATATAACCAAATTGGCTGTCCTTTTAGATACAAACCGTAATAAACTCACCCAGATAATCCAAGAGCAAGGCTACGATGGTTACAAGGAGTTTATCAATCGTCGCCGGATTGATGAATTTTTGAAAATTGCAGACAGTGATAAATACGTAAACGTATTAGACACTTTCTTTAAAGTAGGCTTCCGTTCTAAGGCAACAGCACTCCGTAACTTCAAAGAATATACAGGAATGCTCCCGAGTGAATATTTACAGATAAAGCTCAAAAAAAAGACAAAAACGCCTTAATAATGCGTTTTGATACCTTCCGTGCGTTTTGACACCTAAATAATTGCGTATTGTGCGTTTTGATACCCAAATTAGTGCAGAAACGTATCCTCTGTTATTTTTCCATTTCCTAACTTTACAATGCGAGTAAACGGGAACGCTACGGCGCTTCCGTTAGTAGTTGTTGGTGTTTGTTTTTTCTGTTTTTAGAAACCGGGAACAGCTATTCTTGTATCAGAACGAAAGGTGAAAATCCGTTACAGGAATATTAATCGGGAGTAGAGAACATTGGGAGACCGGAATATGTCATTGGGAAGCTGAAACATTCCATTGGGAAATAAATATGCTCTTGGAAAGTTTTTAGATGCCATTGGGAAATATCGGAATGCCATTGGGAAGAAAAAACAGTTCATTGGGAAAATAATTCAGCAATAGACTGTACTTCCTGATGAAAAATATCATTCGGAAAACGCTTCCGCTCATTGGGAAAATAATTCCCGGCATTGGGCAATGTTTTTTTGATTAGTGGAAGTTGGGGCTTAGATTTATGCCAGAAAATTCCTGTTTGGGAGAAAAGTTCTTTGGCATAATGACATGAAATTAAAAATTGTGGAATGTAAACATTAAAAAGATGAAAAGTGTTACTGGTTATGCGAAAAAATCCCCGTTTTTATTTGGCAAAATGGATAATTTTGCTAACACACACAGGGCGCCGCCTAATTTCCGCGCGTAATTTACTAATTTATAGACGTTTCACAAAATCAGTTTCATCTTTTTTTGTGCGATTTGTCATGCACATACCTCTCGTATTCAAAAGTAATCGACTGGTTTCGTGCAACCCCCCAGAGTTACTTTTATCCCCGGATTATTTTCAAAACATAAAACTATTAAATATGAATGGAACAACTGAAATAGTAAAGTATAAGAATGGTCGCCTGTTCGCCCTTTTGCTGTTCGTTTGCTCGTTTCTACCCAATGTGCAGGCACAAAACAGCATGGCGGGCAAATCGGTGCAAACCGCCGATAGCATCCGGACGGTTTACTCCGACATCATTTACTTCTCACTGAATAATGGTGATTGGATTGAACAGTCGGAATATAAGAAGGCCGGACGTATGTTGCGCTGGGCATTGTCCGACACCATTACACCGATTACCATCGTCGGATGGACGGACCCCACGGGAACGGAAACATTCAACGAACAATTGTCGTTGCGCCGTGCCCGTACCGTGCGCAACTATTTAGTGAGTAAAGGTGTCACCGCCGGACGCATCAGCATAGAAGGACATGGTGTTGATACACAGGCAGCAAGCAACGATGAGGCACGCCGTGCCGAGATAGCCGGGGTGATTTACCTCTCTGCGAAACCCCTTCCGGCTGAGAAAGAACAGAAGACCGAAGAAATCACTCCGGTCGTTGTGGAAAAAGAGACGGAACCGGTTAGAGAAGAACAGGAAATAAAGGAAGAGATACAGCAAGTGGAGCAACACCTCACCCCGGTACAGCAAGAAGTGAAGTCCGAACCGGAACGGACGGACCAACCGATGCAAACGGACGAATCAGTATCCGCTCCGCACCCCTCATCCCGCTACGTGGCTATCAAGACCAACCTTGCGGCATGGGCGGGTACGATAATGAACCTTGCCGCCGATGTGCAGGTGAGCGAACATTTCTCTGTAGAATTGCCCGTACTCTGGTGCCCGTGGCACGTCAGCAGTAAACACGCCGTCAAGACCTTTACCATCCAGCCGGAAGGCCGCTATTGGCTGGCACGTCCCGGCAAAGGGCATTTCTTCGGCGTACATGCGCACATAGGTTGGTTCAACGTGAAGTGGAACCGCGACCGCTATCAGGATACCTCCCGTCCGCTTCTGGGTGCAGGCATCAGTTACGGTTACTTGCTGCCGCTCGGCGAACACTGGGCGGGCGAGTTTACCCTCGGTGCAGGCTATGCTAATATGAAGTATAACACCTATTATAATATAGGCAACGGCGCACGGATAGATACCCGCACACGGAACTATTGGGGCATCACCCGTGTAGGTATTTCCGTTGTATATCGGTTCAATCTTAAATAATAAACGATATGAAGAAACGATACTATTTGCTATTCTTATTTATCATCCTGCTTATGGGTTGCGTACACGACTACCCGACGATGACAGACGATGGCGAGGAAGGCGTTGACCCTACACTCGTACAAGTAAATACCGAAGTGACACTCGATTTGGAGCTTGTGCCCTTGGAAATTATAACCGATAAAGCCCGCTCGGGAACCACGAAAGCCGCTACTGATACCTACCGTCGCCGCTTCATTATCGACGCCTACCACGATGGCAAAGTCGCCCAGCGGCAAGTGACGGTGCTCGAAGAAGCGGAAGAAAGCGGAAGTGACAAAATCACCCTGCCCATCAACCTGAAACTGCACGCATTGGAATACACGCTGGCAGTCTGGACGGACTACGTGGCGGCAGGTACGGAAGCCGACCTTTATTACAACACGGAGGACTTGCAGCAAGTGTCCTGCACCACGCCCTATACAGGAAATACCCCTTACCGCGATTGCCTCTACGGAACGGTGTTGCTTGATTTGCGGGACTACCGAAATGAATGGAACGCCAAAGTGCAGGTTCAGGTGGATATGGTGCGACCGCTGGCGCAATACGAGATTATCGCCACGGACGTAAAGGATTTCCTCGCCAAGTCCCAAAGACAACGGGAGGCAGGCACGGCTCACAGTGTCACCTTCTCCTACGGCTTCTATTTCCCGCTGGGTTTCAACGTGCTGACCGGGAAGCCGCAAAAATCACAGATGAACGTCGCGTTTACCGCCCCGCTCACCGTCCCCGATGACGGACGGGAAGAATATACGATAGGCACAGACTTCATCTTTGTGAACGGTGAGGAATCCTACGTGCCGCTCGAAATAAGGATAGCGGACAGCGATGGTTACGTGGTGAGCCTGACCACCGGACTGAACGTGCCTTACCGACGGGGACACCTCACCACCTTGCGGGGACGTTTCCTCACCTCGAAGGTCAGTCCGGGCGTAGGCATCAATCCCGATTTCGATGACGATGATATAAATATCGACCTCGACGATTTACATTAACAAAGGAGTGAATAAACTTGATTTATAAATTTAAAAACAAAAGAAAATGAAAAAGCACAATCTTTATTTCATGCTGACGGTTCTCCTCGCAGGACTGTTCGCATCGTGCAGCCAGGAAGATATGGACGGGCCGCAGACCAATGAACCTACCAGCGTAACCCTCAGCGCAAATGTGGACGGGGGCATACACACCCGCGCCGACGGCAAGGTCACCATACCCTACTTTGCTTTCAAGCTGCGCTACATCCTCGAAGTATGGACGACAGGCGCTAATCCGGAACTGATATACCGCGAGGAAAAGACCAATAGTACCGGCGAAGGCGAGGACTTCACCTTTACCCTCGTCGACAACGGAGACTACAAAGCCTTGTTGTGGGCAGACTTTGTAAAAGGAAGTGGTGAAACGACGGTAACCTACTCCGGCGGCAGCTACACCCACTACGAAGACCAATACTACACGACCATCCCCGACCTGAAGACAGTAACCATTTCAAGATTAGCCCTGGATGGCGAAAATACCAGTTTCGGTACTATAACACCACGTACCTCCCTCGACGCTTTCTACGCCTGCCACACGATAAGCAAAAAGGACGGGGCATACGCCGAACCAGTAGTGCTTACCCGTCCCTTCGGGCAAATCAACATCAGCGAGAAGGATGCGGATGCGCTTGCCAATGTGTATAGAGCGAGATTTACCTACAACGTCCCCGCAGGCTTCAACGTAGAGAGCGGCGAGCCTACCCAAACCACCGTGCAGACCAAGACGATTCAGGAATTGAATGCGCAGCTGAGTACCGGAGACTTCACTGCCAACCTCTATTACGACTACGTCTTCACCCCCGCCACCGGGCAGACCACACTGGGTGAAATGACCGTGACCTTCCCGCAAAGACCTGAGAGCAATATCGTGATAGCCGACTACGTTATCCCCTCCAACATGCCCGTCGTGCGCAACAAACGCACCAACATCAGTGGACACATCGTTTCGGTTTCCGATAAGCCGAGCCCGGCTGCCAAGCTCTCCGTCACCGTCAGCGACGGCTGGAGCGATGGTACGATAGAAAAAGATGTTGATTTGGGCGATTACTACTACGACGATGAAACTTACTCAACCACTTTCGACAATACCAAGACTTGCATCGGCATCGTGTACGAAGTGAACGCCGACGGCAAGAGCGGTAAGATTGTGGGGCTGACGCAGACCGGGATGCAGGATTCAAAGAAATGGAGCGAAGAGAATGTCGAAACGGGAGCAACCAATACAACCGACGGTCGGGCAAATATGGCAACCATCGCTGCCTTGATTGCAAATTCGAATGGCAGCAAGAGCTGGGATAATTACCCTGCCTTCAAGTGGGTGACAGAGCAGAACAATAATACCGGCAACTGGGATGCCACAAATGACAAGTGGTATCTCCCTGCCAAAGATGAGTTTAGCGCACTTTACACAGCTTATGATACTTACGGTAAAGATGACTTCAATACTAAGCTAACCACAGCAGGTGGAATAAAGTTCAACAACAACTACTATCTGAGTTCGACGGAGTCCAGTAGCAACTACAGCTGGTACACGAGCTTCAGCGGCAGTGGCACGGGCGTCAGCGAGAAAATCAACAACTACGTAGTGCGTTGCATCCGGGTATTTGAATGCCACAAGGCTGATTAGCCCTTTTGTAGCTTGCCTTGGCGAGCGATTTAACACTTTGCGGCGCAGCAATCAAAAACTGCCCGTGTAAGTGAAAGAAATGAATAATGGCGAAGTTTGATTGAAGAGGTGTAAAACGGCAGGTACGGACGGACTCAACCGGGAAGTCCGTGCCTCTCCGTTCGCCCGCCTTTCAAACTCACTGTAAATTCAAATCAAACAGCTATTCGGGCAGCCTGCGTCAATGCCCGGGTGCAGTCGGTAGCACTTCCCCGTTTCGCAGCGGGGAATAGCGCAAAGTGAGAGATTCAACTAATTTATTAATCACAACAGCAAGACAGAAAGATACGCCATGACTGAGAATGAAACAATACCGGGAGCATTCAAAGCCCTCATAACAGGCTACGGCATCATAGGGCTCGACTATGCTTATATCCCTGCGACATCTGTTCCTGAATTTTCTTTGAAAGGCGACAAACCCTTCACGATCTTCACTACGATTTGTTTCAAAAATACACAGAACGGATCGATTCTCGAACAGAAGGATATGTTTCAGATGGGCATCATGGATGGATTGCTCTATGTTGCAGCAATAGATTGGTGTGTCATTAAGTTCTCGGAATATAAGGTAGCTGAGTTTGTCACCGACCGTTGGTATTCCATTGCCATAGTCTATGACGGCAAAATCTTGTCCGCATGGCTGGAAGGAGAAAAGAAAGATTCTTTCAAATGCAAAGCACCCTACAAAGGGAAGGCGGAAAAGGAACTATGTATCGGAAAGCGACTGGATGCGTACTTTAAGAACTTTCTCATTTTTGACCGGGCATTGTCCGGTAATGAAATCAACAGCCTGACTTCCGGTGAAGAAACATTGCAGCAAGAAAGCCTCGTCTGGTTCGATTTCAGCAAATACGGAAGAAAGAGCCAAAGTCCTAATGGGATAAAAATAACAACGAAATGTTTTGGCCGCATCGTCATAGTCTATCCAAGCAGGCAATTCCGTTTCACGATAGACCGTAGGTATCAGAACATAGAACAAATGCTCAACGAGCTATTTGAAACTTCAAAAACCGTCAATTTTACCGGTCGCATTGGCTACAAACCCGAAGCAGGTACTCACCATTTAGCAGGACGGGTATCCCTCGGCACATCCAAACCGATAATGTGCGAAGTCGAAGGGGAAATCGTCACTGTCTGGGAAAGCATAGACATTGCCCAAACCAATCTATAATTCAAAAGCATTGAATCATGGAGTACCCGAACAGACATAACCCCCCGTTTTGCGATGAGAATCCGATTGACTGCCACTTTGAAGTGAAAAGCCACCCGGCAGGTGAAACGGTTCGTAATGACGACACGAATATCAACTATCTGATATTTTGCCGCAGTGGGCACGCACGGATCAGCAGCACGCTGTTCCATGATGAAATCCTGTGCGCCGGTGAAGTGATATTCGTTCCCCGTGGGAGTGAGTGCAACGGCGTCGCCCTTAGCGACGTCACGCTGCTGGTGCATAAGTTCAACAACACGGTCTGCCAGCATGAAAAGTGCATACTTGCCTACCTGTATTCGCACCGGCACGTCCGGTCTAAAATCTATTGCTGCAAGTTGACCGTCCCGGAATCCCTGCAAATCCTTATAAGCGGTATCATCTCCTATCTCACGGACGAAACGCACGATAACGATCTGTGGAAGCTGAAACACAAGGAACTGATATGGGGCTTCACCCGTTATTACGAACCGGAAGAATTGCAGTCTTTCTTCCATCCGATGACGGACGAGCAAGTGCCGTTCCGAAACCTTGTGCTGACACACTACCGCAAAGCCAACAATACGGAGGAATTAGCGAAGCTTTGCGGTTATGGGGTGCATACATTCCGAAGGATATTCAAAAACGAGTTTGGTGTGCCCGTTTACCATTGGCTGATTCAAAAGCGGGCGGAACACATTAAGTACCGCCTGTCAATGTCATATATTCCTCTTTTGGACATTATCGACGAGTTCAATTTCTCTTCCGCACAGCATTTCAACAGCTTCTGCAAACAATATCTGGGCGATACGCCGGGCAATCTCAGAAAAGATAGTTCCACCTCTTAGGAATAGGAAATGAAACATTCATGGTCATTTTCTGTTAGTATATGATAAATTTACATGATAAGCTATCGCATTGATATTCGTAACTTTGCGCCTGAAATCAAAGAGAATGTTTAATGCAGATAAAATGTGAAGAAATGATACGGGAGGTGGATAACCGGATAGCTGCCATCGACCTGAACGGAAATCATATTATCAGGGATTGTAAGACAATGCTTATTTTCCTGAAAGAAAAGCTGACCGAATTGAAAGTGTTTGTCCAATCCGAACCTTTCGGGTGCGATACCGAAGAAATCGCTTTTTTCAAACAGTACAAGCCCCGGATTCTGGGGCCATTATTTTATTTTCACCATATATTGCGTATCGAAAGCCAACGTCCTCCGGGCGAAGAAGAGCTGGACGATTATTACGAAAAGCAACAGGAGGAACAGAAACTGTTCTTTGACCGCCATGTGGCGTTTTTCCAATATTACCGTAGCGGAGCCACTTATCTGGACAACTATTATTTCCTGCGTGGAAGACAGGGAAACGTGATTGATGTGGACGTGTGCCATCTGGACGACGAAACGGAGTTCGGCACGGGATATGACCGCCTTGTCGCCCGCATCATGGCAATGGAAATGTTGTACGCTTTCCTTTCCGTAAAGCGTACCAATTTGCGGAACGAAGGTGAAGAAATGTCCGCCGAATTGTTGAAGGTCAAAGGCTCCTACCAATGGACAGGGAGTGCCATTGAATTGGTGGAAATGGTGTACGGGCTCAGTGAAATGGGCAGTATCAACAACGGGGAAACCCCGATACATGAGTTAGCCGCCTTTGTGGGAACACTGCTGAACATCGACATCCGTGATTGTTACAGTGCCTATACGGATATGAAGCGGCGCAAGAGCGAAAGCCGTACCTATTTTCTGGATAAGATGCGGGAACGGCTGAACAAACGGATGGAGCAGGACGATGAAAAGGAACGGAAGCGGAAATAACATCCATATAGCAATAACGGCAGTAACCCCAAAAGTTACTGCCGTTGCTGTTTCTATACATTATTATATATAGGGAATGGAATTACCCTTTCTGCTGCAACAGATGCGAGAGTTCCGGATCGTTAGCTATGCGCTGCAATTCATCCGAAACGATCTGCTTCACCTCCGCTTTGATGCGGTTGTAGTTCTCCTGTATCTGCTCCTTCATCCGGTCGTTACCGTCCGCATCGGTAAAATCGGTGATAACAGGGATTTTCTTGTAAGCCGCTTCTTCCTGCTTCACTTTTGCAGAATCCACCATAATTTCGCAATGAAATATTTTCTGTTCGATACGTTCATCGAAAGTATCCGCTACGGAGCCGACGAACATACCTTGTGTCAGTCCCGAAATCTTGCTCGCCGGAATAAGGCTATCCATTTGCGTATTGATAGAAGTGGACTTGTCGTTGCGGTTGATAGTGATACTTTGCCGCTTCTGCAATATCTTTCCGAAGCGTTCGGAAAGGTTCTTGGCTGTTTCGCCTACAACTTGACCGGAGAAGATATTACCAACCGTATTCATCACTACTTTGGCTTCCTTGTCGCCATAGTCGCGCACCAACTGTGAGAAGTCCTGAAAGCCTAAACAGACCGCTACCTTATTGGAACGGGCGGTAGCGATAAGATTGTCTAAGCCTTTGAAATAAATGGTAGGCAACTCGTCGATAATAACCGATGATTTGAGCATCCCTTTTTTGTTAATGAGCTTGATAATACGGCTGTTATATAAACCTAACGCTGCACCGTAAATGGAAATTCTGTCGGGATTGTTACCCACGCAAAGGATTTTCGGCTCTTCGGGATTGTTAATATCAAGCGTAAATTCACTGTCAGACATCACCCAATAAAGTTGCGGTGAAATCATCCTCGAAAGCGGGATTTTGGCAGATGCAATCTGCCCTTGCAACTGCTCGGCAGCTCCGCCGAGCCATGCGTCCATGAACGGAGAAAGGTAGTTTTCCAACTCCGGATATGAGGTCAGAATAGGAAAAATATCCTCGTACCGTCGGTTCAACAGTTCGATGGCATGGGGGAATGTACAGAACTTTCCACCTTCGTAAATGCGCAAGAACCAAATGATGGCGGCAAACAGAATGATAGGACTTTCTACAAAAAAGTCGCCCTGCTTCTGCACCCAGCTCTTGTTCAAATTAAGCATAATCGTGTAAGCACTTTCGTAGGCATCCGTTATATCCTCCATAAAGTCGGGATGTATGGGGTTGCAACGGTGCGAACGGCGTGGATCGTCGAAATTGAGAACATAAAACTTCGGCTTCACTTTGTAGCCACCCTGATGGTTCAGCAAGTGGTTATAGGCTATCGTGGAGAGGTCAGGGAATTTGAAGTCGTAAATGTATTGAGTATATCCTTTCTCAATTTGCTGTTTTATAAATTGATTTACGACGGCGTAGCTCTTGCCGCTCCCCGGTGTTCCAAGCACGATGCACGCTCTCTGAGGTAAAAGAATGTTAATAAATCCTTTGTTCCATTTCTTTTTATAATAAAAACGCATGGGCAGATTCACGGAATACTCGTTTTCAAGCAACCGTGTTTCCTGCATGAACGATTCGTTTTCGTTATTGAACACGTCATCCATGAGGTTGTTCTTCAATAGGCGGCTTATGTAAAGCCCCGACATCAGGAGGCAGATATAGCCGACCGCCATCGTGAAAATATAGATAGCGGTATTCGCCTCCACGCCCAACGGCAGCGACAATATCCACCAATTCAGGAAAAAGAACACAAATCCCACACCCATGAACGTCCAGATTTTCGTCCATGTGATTTTTTCCTCTTTCACGCCCGACGTGCCCAAACAGGACAGTCCGAGCAACAGGACGGTGAACAGTTTGGTGTAGATGATACAGCCGAACAGCCCCGCCGTGCGGTGGAAGTTCATCAGGATTTTATCCACTACTCCTATATTCACTCCCCATAAGCGGATAGCCTCGTAACAATACCAATAGATATTGATTACCACAAATAATATACTCACGGCACGCAGAAAATCCATGATTTTCGCCAATGCCCTCAAATCGTCTTCTTGTTGTGACATATTGATTTTACTTTTAAATTCTACAATTAAATACCTCTTCCTTTTCTCTTTTTCTTCTTCCGCTGCATCTTCCGGCGGAACGCCTCTTCCTCCGGATCAGTGCCGGGTACGATGGACAGGTCGAACATACCTCCGGTTACAGAATCCTCTTCGGGTTCATGGACTTGCTTCGTGAACGGCACGAACGGTTCCCGTTCTCCGGTGTGTTGCTGCGGATCGGTAGTACCTATTCCCGTCGGTATAGGACTGCTTGCTGCAACCACCCATTCCTGCAAAGCATTTGCAGAGAGTTCCTTGCCCATGCGTGAACCGTTCAGCACGCAGTTCGTGTTGTGGTCGATGAAGGTCGCACCGTAAATCCTGCCCGTATCGGTTTCCCTGAGTACGGTGTCGATGCCTTTGGACTTCAATAGCCGTACAAGTTCATCCTTACCGGATGCTTGCCGAATGGTGGCGAGAATAACAGCCTTTGTCCGCCCGGTAAGTTCCTTGTCCTTTATCTCTTTTCGGGAGGCGGCACACCGATTATCAAAAGCTTCATATCCGGCGTACTTCCCGAAGCGGGAGGCTTTTAGCGGATTGCCGGTCTTTACGCCTGCATCGTCGGTCGCCGAATAGACAAAACCCCTATATTCCCTGCCGTGTACCTCGCCTCGTGCTTCCTCTACAGTGATATTGTAGAGGGATAGCAAAGCACGGTATTCACCGAGCGATTGGAAACGGTAGGTTTCCGAGAGGGCTTTCAGGACGTTTCCGACTTGCCGCTTTACATTCCCTCCGGATGCGTCCACCTTGCGGAGTGCCCCTTGTTCCAATCGCTGTTTGCTGTTTCCCGACGGATACAACCCGTACTTCTTTTCCAGTGCGTTGGTCGCCCGTTTGCTCCGTCGGTGGAGGTAACTGTCGTTCAGTTTTTTTCCTCTTTCATCAACGTTCAGCGTGACGATATGCAGGTGGTGGCGGTCGATGTCCTCGTGCTTAAACACGACGTATGGCTGGTTCCCGTAACCAATCTTTTCCAGATATTCCTGCGCCATGTTCATCAACTCCGCATCGTTCGGCTTGTCATCCGGATGCGGGTTGAGGGAGATATGGGCTATCGGATTCTCACACCGTACCTGCTCCGGCATATAGCGTTTGAAGTCTTCCATGCAGCGGGCAATATCCAGTTTCCCGTCGCCCGTATCAAACACTTTATGGGTGGCAAGCAGCTTCCCTTCGCCCTCGTTTACCTTTTGACCGTTATAGGACAATGCCCCATACAATGAGTTTCCTATGTTAATTTTGGCAACCATTGCTGTTGAAATTCATTGGTAAGGGCAATAATCCGGCGGCTCAGTTCGATGAGTTCTATCGTCTGCTTTTCCAACCGGAAGAGCAACGCCATCGCTTTTTTCTCGGAATAATGGCTTTTCAGTTCCCTTACCGTCTGGTTGTAATTGACACCGATAGCTCTGTATTGTGCGTGCAGGGCGGACAGTTTCGTGTAGTAATCGACAAGTGTCTTATCTATTTTGAGCACCCTGAACTCCGCCCCGAACACACGGGATTTGATAAAAACCGCTTTCGCGTACACGCCCGATTGCTCGTACAGGGTGAGGAAACGGGCAAATTCCTCACTGTTGAAACGCACCATAATACAATGTGTCGCCTTGTCGGGCTTCGGAGGTTTGCCTCCGGTCTTGTTCTTTTCCTTTTTCATTTCTGTGGATTTTAGTGGTATCACGACAAAAGCCACTGTTTCACGCCTACGGCAGGTATGAGAAAGGATTTTCCGACTTCGGAGGAAAATCCCAGCCCTCTGCAAGAGCAAGGCTTTCGGGAGTAACCCGAAAGGTATCGAGTTACTCGATACACACCTTGCTCTATTCTTGTGAATAGAAAAATCCGTCTGGGGACGGATTGCAGTCAGCCTATCACGGTTGCCATTCGGACACGAACAGTAAGCCTTGTCGCTTGGGTGCAAAAGTACAGCCTTTATCCGCCTGATTTTCAATACTGAAAGTGCCACAAGGTTCCATACGGAAGCCACAAGCTGCCACCGCCTTGCAAAACGATACAAGTGAAGAATATTCGTCGTTTATTTGCCGGAGAATTGAGTAACGAATGATTTGAAAACATGAATAATTACAGCCATAACGAGATAAAAAGACAAAGCACTATTCCACTGCATATATACCGGAATGGTGCTGTAATGAAATACCTGCGTAAAGATATGGTGTCGTGCAGATTTAATGATTTGCTGTCGTGCTGTCGTATGGTCGTACATATTTGTTGCTTTGATTATAGAAAGGTTCAGTTCAATAATGATTTGCCTGTTTGCCTCAGTATATCGGTATATCAATATGCAACTGATGATGGATTGACCTGTTTAGGTAACTAATTATAAATTAAAAACATTACGATTATGAGTAAGGAAATCTTTGTTGCATTTGCCACGCAGAAAGGTGGCATTGGCAAAACTTCGGTAACGGTGCTTGTTGCAAGTTACCTTCACTATGTAAAGGGGTACAACGTTGCCATCGTTGATTGCGACTATCCCCAAAATAGTATTATGGACATCAGGGACAGAGAAATCAAACTGATAGAAGAGGACACCTATTTCAAAACTCTCGCCTGCAACCATTTCAGGAAAATAAAAAAGAAGGCATACCCCGTCATTGCAAGCAATCCTGTTGATGCGCTTGATGATGCGGAGGAGCTGATGAACGAAGAAGAAGTCAAGCCGGACATTGTGTTTTTCGATTTGCCGGGAACGTTGAAGAGCGAGGGCGTTGTCCGTACACTTGCACAAATGGATTACATTTTCGCCCCTTTAAGTGCGGATCGTCTGGTAGTGGAAAGCACATTGCAATTCACTTCGATGTTCAATGAAAACATGATGACCACGGGAATAGCCAAAGCCAAAGGGCTACACCTGTTCTGGACAATGGTGGACGGCAGGGAAAAAAGCGAGTTGTATGATGTATATGAGAAAGTCATTGCAAAAATGGGGCTTTCGGTACTCAAAACCTCCTTGCCCGATAGCAAGCGTTTTCGTCGTGACTTATCGACTGAAAGAAAAACGGTATTCCGTTCTACAATTTTCCCGATAGACAACATCCTTCTCAAAGGAAGCAACATCAAGGAATTGTCCGATGAGATATGCGGTATTATTAAGGAATAGATAGTATGGGAAGCCGCAAAGCCGATACGGAAGGGATAGATGAAGCATTGTTGCTTGCATCCATCAAACAGCGCAAGCGGGACGGCGGCATACAACCGACGGATGAAGTGCCGCCTCCCGTCCAACGGCAGGAGGATATTATCCCTGTTGCGGAAAAACAGCAAGAGCCCCCTAAAGAAGTTACCCGGCGGAAGAAACAAAACGCTGATTACGGCTCTGTTTTTCTACAACGGAATGAAATAAAAACCCGCCAATGTGTCTATATCAGCCGGGAGATACATAATAAGGTGTCTAAGATTGTAAACGTGATAGCGGATAAAGAAATTACAGTCGGCGGATATATTGATTCTGTGCTTGCCCAACATTTGGAACAGCACAAAGATGAGATTAACGAATTATATAGAAAACAACGTGAAGATTTAATTTGAATATGGAAAACCTATTGATATGCCTGTTGCTGCTTTATAACGCATGGCTGGTACACTATATCCTGTTTGACAGGAGGCAAAGAAGCAATGTTCCGGCAGAGGAAAAGCCGCCCGTGAAGCCTCCGGAAACGATAAATGATATTGTCGGCAAGAGCCGGTTCAAAATACAGCCGAAAGAGCCACAAGCGACCATCCCGGAGCCACAAGCCGCCACAGAGGTTGAAGATGAGGATGTTACGGATATTGCCGTTACATTTGCCGACGGAAAAGACGGAGAACCTGCGGCACGGATACCCGATGATGAGCTGGACGAAGCGTTTTCCGACATCCGCATGGATGATATTCCGGTGGAATACGCGGACGGTGACGAGAAAGGACGGATACCCGCCAAAAGGTTAGCCACCGGAGCGAGCTTCGAGGAAATCGGGGAAGCGGTGAACATCGCCGACAACCCGGAAGCCACTGCGGAAGAGCGCAGACGTGCCGGAGAAGTCTTTTCAGAAATGAAAGACAATGAGTTTTACAACAAGCTGATTGCAAACAACCCTGAACGGGCGAAAAAGATAACGGGGCTAATGGATGAAATTTCCGGTAAGACTATCTCTGGGGAGGGAAAGGCGGTCGGGAATGTAGTCCATCCCCAAAATATTTCCGAAGTGCCTGCGGACATCAGCGGGTTCGACATCCGGGATTTTGTGTAACGATTAAAAAAGTAACGGACAATGAAACAGAAAGAGTACGGATAAGCGGAGTGCCGCCACTAAAATCCAAAAAGTAAAAACAGTATCAACCGCTGCCCGGAAGCAGAGCCTATCCAACTCTGCCCGGCAGCACAAATTCAAAAAGTATTTATGACAAAGAAACAGATTCTTTTCTCGGCAGCCTGTTTGATGGCTGCATCCTCCGCAATGGCACAAGGCAACGGCATGGCGGGTATCACAGAAGCCACCAATATGGTAACGTCATATTTTGACCCGGCGACAAAGCTGATTTATGCGATTGGAGCCGTCGTGGGCTTGATTGGTGGAGTCAAGGTGTACGGCAAGTTCTCTTCGGGCGATCCCGATACCTCCAAAACTGCCGCTTCGTGGTTCGGTGCGTGTATCTTCCTGATTGTAGCCGCCACAATCCTGCGTTCATTCTTCTTATAAGCAGCGTTATGGCAGAGTTTCCAATCAACAGGGGGATTGGAAAGTCGGTTGAGTTCAAAGGGTTAAAGGCGCAGTACCTATTCATATTTATAGGAGGTCTGCTTGCCGTCTTTATCCTCTTTATAATCATGTATCTGGTTGGTATCAACCAATGGGTATGTATCGGGTTCGGGCTGGTCGCCGCATCGGTTCTGGTGTGGCAGACCTTCGCCCTGAACGCCAAATACGGCGAACACGGCTTGATGAAAGTGCAAGCCCGCAGCAGCCATCCCAAATATATCATCAACCGCCGTAAAATCCCCAAACTATTCAAGAAAAGGAGGAAGAAATGAGAAATACATTAAAAGCGAGTACATTGGAGAGCAAGTTTCCATTGCTTTCAGTGGAACATGGCTGCATCGTCAGCAAGGATGCCGACATCACGGTGGGTTTCCGGGTGGAACTACCCGAACTCTATACCGTCACTTCGGCGGAATACGAGGCGATACACGCCACATGGGTAAAGGCGATGAAGGTGCTGCCGGACTACTGCATCGTCCACAAGCAGGACATCTTCATCCGTGAAACCTACAAGCCGGACACGGACAGGGAAGACATGAGTTTTCTCAGCCGTTCATTCGAGCGTCATTTCAATGAACGCCCGTATCTGAACCATTACTGCTACTTGTTCCTGACGAAAACGACAAAGGAGCGCAGCCGCACCCAAAGCAATTTCAGCACCCTTTGCCGGGGCTTCATCGTTCCGAAGGAGATAAAGGACAAAGAGGCAGTAACGAAATTTCTGGAATCCGTCGGGCAGTTCGCCAGTATTCTGAACGAAAGCGGCTATCTCGGCTTACGGCAGCTCACCGATGAGGAAATAACCGGAACGGATACCGAAGCGGGTATTATTGAGAAATACTTTTCGCTCTCGCAGACCGATACGACCACACTTGAAGACATTACGCTGAAAGCGGACGAAATGAAAATCGGGGACAACTACCTGTGTCTGCACACCCTCTCGGACGTGGAAGACCTGCCGGGGGAAGTGGCTACCGACAGCCGGTACGAGAAGTTATCGACCGACCGGAGCGACTGCCGTTTGTCCTTTGCGGCTCCCATCGGGCTGCTGCTGCCGTGCAACCATATTTATAACCAATATGTGTTTATCGACGACAGTGCCGCCAATTTGCAGAAGTTCGAGAAGATGGCGAAGAATATGCATTCGCTTTCGAGGTACAGCCGTTCCAACCAAATCAACAAGGAGTGGATAGACGAGTATCTGAACGAGGCGCATAGTTTCGGGCTGACTTCGGTACGCTGCCATTGTAACGTGATGGCGTGGAGCGATGACCGTGAGGAACTGAAACGGATTAGGAACGAGGTAGGAAGTCAGTTGGCGCAAATGGAGTGCAAGCCACGCCATAACACCGTCGATACGCCGACACTTTTCTGGGCTGCCATTCCCGGTAATGCCGCCGATTTTCCGGCAGAGGAGAGTTTCTACACGTTCATCGAGCAGGCGGTCTGTTTCTTCTCACAGGAAACGAACTACCGGAACTCACCGTCGCCTTTCGGTATCAAGATGGTGGACAGGCTGACGGGAAAACCGCTGCATCTGGATATTTCCGACTTACCGATGAAGAAGGGTATTATCACCAACAGAAACAAATTCGTATTGGGGCCGAGTGGTTCGGGAAAATCCTTTTTCATGAACCACCTCGTCCGCCAATATTACGAGCAGGGTACGCATGTGGTTTTGGTAGATACGGGTAACTCCTATCAGGGGCTTTGCGAGATGATAAACAAGAAGACCAAAGGGGACGACGGGATTTATTTCACGTACACCGAAGAGAAGCCCATCAGCTTCAACCCGTTCTACACGGATGATTTTGTCTATGACGTGGAGAAAAAGGACAGTATCAAGACACTGCTCCTGACTCTCTGGAAAAGCGAGGACGACAAGATTACCAAAACGGAATCGGGTGAGTTGGGAAGTGCGGTAACGGCGTACATCGACCGTATCAAGGCTGACCGCAGCATCACGCCCAACTTCAACACGTTCTACGAGTTTATGCGGGACGACTACCGCCACGAATTGGAAAGCCGGGCAATCAAGGTCGGCAAGGATGACTTTAACATCGACAATTTCCTCACAACCCTCCGGCAGTATTACAGTGGCGGACGGTATGACTTCCTGCTCAATTCAGACAAGAATATCGACCTGCTCAATAAGCGGTTCATTGTATTCGAGATTGATGCGATTAAGGAAAATCGTGAACTTTTTCCGGTTGTCACCATCATTATCATGGAGGCTTTCATCAAGAAGATGAGATAATTTTGTATTCTATTACAAAACAGCAACTTAGATAATCGCAAATAGACAATAGGTAATGACATAGAAACGAGCGAACTACTTTGTTCTGCTGTGTTTTTCCATTGCCTCAAATAACTCATTACAAAGGTAAACAACTATTTTTATATATCAACTAATTGTTTATCTTTTAACCAATTTCTTTTGGTTGTTCATCCATTGAATGGCTTCCGCGGTATTTTTCACTCCAATACGTGCAAATATCTTTTTCTTATGGTATTTGACTGTGGGAAGTGATATTCCAAGTATTTCAGCCATTTCAGTTTCGGTTTTTCCATTACTTGCAAGTTTCAAAATCGTCATTGCTTTTGAGGTAAGTCTTTGGGTTTTTACTTCCACAAACTTATCTATAGATGGTATATACTGCCAAACAACCGAATTGTCGTTTAGTTTCAAATAGGCATTGCCTGGCTTCTCTGCGGTAGGATAACTGATAACACAAAGTGTCAATCTTATTACACCGTCATTGGTTAAATCAAGTATGGTTATTTTTTGGTTTATCAGAACCATTTTACCTCTTCTATCCCTAACCCTCAAATCATATGTGTAATAACCATTGAAATTCAATCTCTTATTCAATGGTAAAGAATAGAAATATTCAAAAACCTTCCTATTACAAGGAGCTCTTGCCTCAATATCCTTCTCATGTATGAATTTCTCAAAGTATAGATACCCTTCTCTTTGGATGTCATCCAAAGTGTTTCCCAAAAAGAGTGAGCTTCCTTTTGTAACATATAGTATCTTTTTATTCATATAATCAAGAATATAAGCATCAATATCCATCAAAGACTCAAGTGTTTTCAAACATTGGATAAAATGCTGGTTCCGTTCCGAATAGTCGATACTATCTTCTGTATCAAAAACGTGGGACGGATGCGATGATACGAATGTGGATTTAGTTGTCATGTTGCTTTTCTGTTATAGTAGAGTGCAAAGATAATAAATCCTCCAATAATACTATTCTTTAGTATAGTTAATTTTCTCTTTCCATATTTCGATTATATATTTGCATTATAAATATATACGTAATAAATTTATGTTATGAACACAAATTATTTATCTCATAGAACTGTTGAAGTTAGTGATCTAAAAAAAATATGTCAGTTACCTAAAGATGAGGAAGAATTGTTTTTTATGTTTCCTAAAGCTGAATATCCATTGACTGAAAGTCAATTGGAGTCTGCCGTTAATAGTCGCTTCGATTCTACCGCTGTTTTGTTGAATAATGATATTGTAGGCTTTGCAAATTTTTACGAGGTGAATAAAAATCAACATTGTTCAATTGGGAATGTAGTGGTAAATGTCAACCATCGAAATATGGGAATCGGTAAATACCTAATTCAAACAATGGAGCAAATTGCCGTAGAAAAATACAATGTTTCAGAAATTCATCTTTCATGTTTTAATACGAATACAAAAGGTATTTTATTATATTCAAAGTTAGGATATACACCGTATGAATTTGAGAAATGGTTAAGCCCTAAAAATGAGTCATTGGCATTGATTAAAATGAAGAGATTATTATGAAAACAGACTTTATAATCCGAGCCGCCCAACATTCTGAGATTATTGAACTGAGAGACTTGTATAAAAATACTGTGCTTCAAGTAAACAGGCATGATTATTCACAGGAGGAAGTGGAAGACTGGGCATCATGCGGAGATGACCTTTCCAGAATAGGAAAGATGATAGAAACTCACTATTTTATCGTGGCTGTTAATCGACAGTCGCAGATTGTTGGCTTCTCATCCATTACACCGCAAGGCTATCTGCACTCTATGTTTGTTCACAAAGACTTTCAAGGCAGAGGTATTGCAACTATTCTTCTGGAAGAGATAGAGCGGTATGCAATTGCAGCCGGAATTAAGCGAATCACATCAGAAGTGAGCTTGACCGCTCGTCCATTCTTTGAGAAGTATGGATATGTGGTTGAAAAGGAACAAAAGCGGCAGGCGAATAAATTAAGCCTGACTAATTTTTGGATGGCAAAAACCTTATCCGTAATAAAACCATATTACGGTCGTATTCCTGCTTGTGGTGTGTTTTGCGGTGGTTGTCCCATTTATACACGAGAGGAAAAACCTTGTCCTGGTGCAGAGAAGAATAAAACTCGCTGTGAAAAATGTAAAACATTTCATTTGTGTTGTATTGAGAAAGGAATAACACACTGCTACCAATGTAACATATTCCCTTGTACCAAGTTTAAAGGTTTTGCAAAGCGGTGGTTGAAATATGAGCAAAATTTCATTGAAAATCAAAATTTTCTAAAGCGAATAGGTGAAATGAAGTTCTTAGAAATATTTAATGATAAGATAAACCATGAATATTCGACAACTAAATAATTCCGAATTCGATGACGCAATCGCTTTGGCACTCAATGTATTTATTGAGTGTGGAAGTGCCGATTTTGATGAAAATGGGTTACAAACATTCAAGAGTTTTATTCATAATGATGAGCTAATGAATGAGCTTTGTATATTCGGGGCATTTGACAATGAAACTCTTATTGGCATTATTGGAACTAAGAACGGAGGTTCTCATATCTCATTGTTCTTCATACACCCAAAGTTCCATCGCAGAGGTATTGGTAGACAATTATTTGATTCTGTCTATGCCAATCAACCTCAAATGTACATAACTGTCAATTCATCGTCATACGCTGTGAAGTTCTATGAAAGTTTAGGCTTTTCAAAGACTTCTGAAGAACAGGAAACAGATGGATTAAAGTATACCCCGATGAATAAAGCATAAGATCCATACTATTAGAGCAGTCATTGAAAATCTTGTTTTTTTTCAAGGCTTTTGTTGTTTTCAATCTCTACTTTTATGTATAAAAATAAGTCTTAAAGATTTATATGGCAATATAGGCACATTCCGAAAATACCATATTATGAATTTATAAATGTATCAATTATGAAAGACTTATCAAATTTGAGATTTTTCCGACTATTGTCAGAATACTCACAGAAAGAATTTGTTGTAAATGATTTTACGGCTGCATTGCAAGAACTTGCCAATCATTTGGCAAACATTGCTATAAGTGAACAGGATTATGCTGTATTGTTACGCTATTTCTCTTCTGGACTGAACAGGCTCAAATCACACCGGGTGCAATTTGAGCAGGGGGAAAAATGCCTTGTTATTGCTTATTGATGAAGCGATAGGACTTGTAAATACAGAAATCCGCATACTCAATATGCAAATCAAATATCCGGTTCAGTTCCAAAATCGGAAAAACAACTTTCCACCCTCACCGCTCTATCTCACCGATGAAACTCACCTTGTCGAAATCATGGAACTGGTTAGCGGAATGTTCCTATCTAAACGGGTAGTCACCCACAACGGGACAGAATCACCACTAACGGAAATTGGTAGAGCCTTTGAATGGCTTTTCAATATCAAGTTGGGTGACATCCACAAAAAGCACGATAATGTAATTTGCCGTAAAGCCAATAAGCGCACCGAGTTTTTGGACATACTTCGTAAAGCTATTACCGAAGAAAGTAAGAAGAAAGGCTATCTATAAATCAGACACTTATCAATAATTATTAGGGGTGTAGTATATCTACTCCCCTAACTTATTTGCGCTCGTTTGCCGAACTTTGCTTCATCAATCGATTGAAAACAATAATGTTGAACTAAAAAAGGAAGCAAAATGTATATAGACAACGAAAATTTCGACAAGTGGATGGAACGGTTATCAAAAAAGCTCTCCGAAATCGGGCAAGACCTGAAATCCCTTATCAATACCGACAAGGTACTGGATGAAAATGATAAGATACTCGACAATCAAGATTTGGCTTTTCTGCTGAAAGTATCTTTCCGAACCTTACAACGGTATCGGGCAAGTGGTAAACTTCCTTACTTTAAGATAAGTCATAAGACCTATTATCGTGCTATTGACATCCGGACATTTATTCAAGAAAATGCCGATAGTAAGACCTACGAACGGTTCAAAAAGGAAAACCAACTTGATAGGTAAACTACTGCAAAACAAGGTGGGTAATGTTACCGCCTGATGCAGCGCAACGCTCCCCATTTAGCAGAAACCGCCTCGCCTTGTGGCTCGGCTCATTTCGCTAAATGAAGCAAGAGGGAACTGGACAAGTCCTGTTCTTCCCTCTTGCCCTGCGGGGCAAAGCCTTCGGCTTTAATAGGTTACGTTTGTAACCATTTATAACAGTGATTATAAGCCGAAAATGTATTTCGCTTATAATCAACTGAATGAATCTCATTTTCCTTATAAAAAAGTTATAATCATGGATAAGACCAGTAATATATCTACCCTTACCACCATCGGGATAGACCGGCAGACGGGAAAGCTGATAGATAAGCTCTGCAAACGCTATTCACTGAAAAAAGGGGAAATAGTCAGGTTGGCATTTGTCTATATTGATAAAGCGTGTATCAACCCATCGGAAGCACCGGAATCCGTAAAATCGGAACTGGCGAAGATAAACAAACGGCAGGACGATATAATTCGTTTCATCCGTCACTACGAGGAAGAACAACTGAATCCAATGGTACGAACCGCCAATTCTATTGCCGTTCGCTTCGATGCTATCGGCAAGGAATTGGAAAACCTTATCCTTTCACAACTGGCAGCCAGTCAAGAAAGGCAAACAGCCGTACTGCAAAAGGTAAGTGAACAGTTCGGCAAGCACGCCGATGTAATCAACCAGCAGGGGAAACAACTCACTGCCCTGTATCAGATACACCAACGGGATTATAAGAAATTGCTCCAACTGATACAACTCTATTCGGAATTATCAACTTGTGGCGTGATGGACGGTAAACGGAAAGAGAACCTAAAAGCGGAAATCGTTAATTTGATAAATACATAGAACCATGCACATAGATTTTGCCCCGCCATCGGGCGGAACATATAATAATGCAGGTAGTAGCCGTCAATTAGCTTCATACATGGAGCATGAAGACTTGGAACGGATGGAGAAAGGAATCTATACCGATGGCTTTTTCAATCTAATAGAGGATAATATCTATAAATCAAAGGTTATAAAAGATATAGATACTAATACCGGGCAACTGCTGAAAACGGATGCTAAGTTTTTTGCTATTCATGTCAGCCCATCGGAAAGCGAACTTCGGGTAATGGGCAACACCGAGCAGGAACAAGCTGAATCCATGAAACGGTATATCCGTGAAGTGTTTATTCCTGAATACGCTAAGAACTTCAACAAAGGACTATCCGAAGCGGATATAAAATTTTACGGAAAGATACATTTTGACCGTAGTCGTTCCAATAGCGAACTGAATATGCACTGCCATTTGATTGTCAGCCGTAAAGACCAAACGGGCAAAAAGAAGCTATCACCACTTACCAACCACAAAAACACCAAAAACGGAGTAATAAAAGGTGGCTTCAACCGTGTGAATCTGTTCCAACAAGCGGAACAAGGCTTTGATAAACTATTCAGTTACAACCGCCAATTATCCGAATCCTTTGAGTATTCCAACACGATGAAGAACGGAAGCATTGACGATAAACTGAGAATGCAGGAGCAGGAGTTTAGAGAGCCAAAACAATATTTTACTGGCGAAAAGAAAAAAGAAGTATTCCAATCCAGTGAAAAAGAAAACAATATTTCTTGCAACCTTGATAGCAAGGCAGATAAAAAACATTCTTACAACCATCAAAATAACGGTAGTGGCGATTCTCTATTATCTATCTTCTCATTGGGAGAGGGCAATAATAATGCTGCACCAGTAGAAGAATTACAAGCACAGAAACGCAAGAAGAAAAAGAAGAAAGGGATTAGACGATGACTGAATATGAAGAACTAAGAGCCGATATAGACTGCTATCTGATGGAACATTTTAAGTATCGAAAATCGCTTGTATGGCTGACAGTGGATAATATAATAGCCACCCGAAGAAACAGCCGGGTAGATTTATATCTGCGTATCAGGAGGATTAAAAGCCGTTTTCCACCTGATTGCCTGATTATCGCCCGATTGAGTTTTAGCAAAGAACGGATAGGGCATGGAACGCACTTTATCCGATTTCTGACAAGAATAGCCCGAAAGTACGGTTTTAACCATATCGGCATTGAATGTGCCAATATTAAAAGTAGCAGGTTAGCCGAGAAATTAGGCTTTTATTCCATAGATGGTGAAAACTTCGCAATAGCTATAACCAAACTAATCTCTTATTTTTCAATGGAATAATCTTAATTAATCCTTTCTTTCTCTGAACACAAAGGTATATTCCGAGCCTAAAACGGCAACACCAAGCCCTGCGGGTTTTGATAAATTTCTTCCTTTTTGCTCCACAAAAAGAGTAAATTTATCAAAAGTGCTGCCTTATTTATTCTCTCCATATAGAAGATGTTTATCAGAGAAAAAAAGGAAAAATATGTTGGTTTGAGTGAGGGGCATAAAAGAAAAAGACCGCCCTATGATACGTTAGAACGGTCTGGGAATGATGTCAAGATTTCACCAACTGGTATTTGTTCTCAATCTTTTGGGATAGCCGTTGCATATCTTCTTCGATTTTAGCACCTGTTATCTCTGCATAAATCTGGGTTGTTTTAATATTTCGGTGTCCCATCATTTGGCTAAGTGTTTCTATCGGAACGCCTTGTGTCAGGCAAATACTTGTTCCGAAACTGTGTCGGCTCATGTGAAATGTGAGTTTCTTATCCAATCCGCAGAGTTTGCCGATACGTTTAGTATATTGACAAACAACATTCATACATAACATCTTGAATACTTTTCCTTTTTCGCCATTACCTTTATATTTCTTAATGATTTCCTTTGGAATATCCAATAATGGAACCAGCGACCTACTACCTGTTTTCTGTCGCTTTATATCTATCCATTGGTTGCCCTCATTATCCGTCACAATATTTATATCTTGCAAATTTTTGATGTCCGTGTACGATAAACCAGTCCAACACCCGAAAACAAACATATCCCGTACAAATGCCACGCTCGGATGCTCTATCGGGGTAGTCATAACCTTTTGTATTTCTTCACAAGACAACCATTTGCGGGATGTCTTAGGTTGGTCGGGAACATAACCAAAAAATGGATTACGTGATATAATACCTTTGTTCATGGCTCGTTTAACTAACTTCTTGAGAAAGACAATATGTTGCATCACACTACCCGTTGCCATCTTATGGTCTATTTTCAGATACATATCGTAATTCTCAATAAAGGAGTATTCCAAAGATGAAAACGGCATATCACTTTTGCCGTACTTATCACGGATAAAACGGGACAAGTTCAAATGAGCGTTTACATACGCCCGATAGGTTGCGACCGTATGGTTTATGCCTATACTTTTCCGTATTTCTTCGGTTGCTTCTTCCAGTTCCTTTAGTAACGTGGTTGGTTCTTGGGCTATGTTCAAAACTGCATTTTTGACCCGTTCGGCTGTTACATACCCGTCTTTTTCTACAATGTAGGCATAATGCTTTTCTATAGAAGTCGAAAGGCTTTTAAGCCCCTTGTTTACGCCTTTTTCATGTGCCGTTCTTCCGGTTGAACACCCTGTTTTTGCATCCCACAAATCGGGATTGGTTTCCAGTCCTGTACTGAACTGGGCAATTTCCCCATCCAACGTGATACGACCCATTACGGGACAAAGCCCGTTCTTTTTTACTTTGTCCCTGTTGATATAAAACAGGTATTTGAATGTGCTACGCATGATGTTATTATTGGTTTTTAGATTTGACAAAAGAGAACTTTCCCGCCATCCGTTCGGATAATTGCTTCATGTCGGCACTTATCTTTTGAGTGGAAACGGTCGCATAAATCTGTGTGGTGTGTATATCCTTGTGTCCCAACATTCTACTAACTGTTTCGATGGGTACACCTTGTGAAAGGCACACCACCGATGCGAAAGTATGGCGACTTTGATGATAAGTGAGTGTCTTGTTTATCCCGCATATTTCGGCAATGCGTTTGAGGTTTATATCAACGGTTGAATATCCGGGCACACTGAATATTTTTTCGCAAATCCTATCTTTTTTATACTTCTCGATAATTTGCAGGGGTATATCCAGCAGTCTGATACGGGAGATTGTACCTGTCTTTTTTCTTGCAATCACAATCCACTGTCTCCCGTCTTCGGTCGTAACAAGTTCCTTTTCAGTTAATCTTCGTATGTCGGCAAATGCCAATCCGGTGAAAGTGGAGAAAACGAATAAATCACGGATAAATGTACGGTTGGGAGAATCAAATGTAGCGTTCATTATCTTTTGTAGTTCCTCGCCTGTTAGGGTACGGTGTTCGCTCCGTCCCCGTTCCGGCTTGTACTCCGTAAATGGGTCACGGGCAATAAATCCTTTGTTAAGCGCAATGCGAACTATTTTTCTGAACGGGATAATGTAACCTAATACAGTATTCGGTTTCATCTTCAAATTCACCCGTAAATGAAAATCGTAGGCTTCGATAAAAGAGAATGTTAGTTGATTAAATGACATATCCCGCACATGGTATTTCTTTTGCAGGAAGTCTGCCAAATGACTGTAAGCATTACAATAGGTTTTATAGGTTCTTTTCTCCCTGTCTATTCCGACACGTTTACGGTAAACTTCGTTGTGTTCCGCAAATACTTTCAACAGAGTTTCCTGCGTGGAGGCGATACCCTGAAATGCGTTTTTCAGCTCTTCTGCTGTTACGCTTCCCCGATTGGTTAGATACTCCTTGTAACGAGCGTGAATACTTAGATTAATTTTATTAATCTGACGGTTTACCTGTAAGGCAAGGTTACTCTTTCCTGCCATTCGTCCCGCTTTGGCATCCCACTTTGATGGCTCGGCTTCAATCTTTGCCGAAAACTGTGCCATTGTTCTGCCAATGGTAATGCGCCCCATTACGGAACACAATCCGTTTGCCTTTACCTGATTCTTTTTAAGGTAGAATAACACCTTCAATTCTTCTTTCATAATGCTCACTTCTAATTAGTTACAAAATTATTGTTTAAGTGAGTTACTTGAAGAATGGAAGCCACAGCCAAAGAACGCTATCAACAGACGAATGAAGAACGTTTCTTTCTGTCCTGTCAGTTAGCTGTGAAATCCGCTGTTCTGCCTTGTCGTTCCCGATGATAAACAGGTAATGACTTGGTAACAGAACTCTGACTTTTCGTGTCCGTTTTTGGCTTTTTAGCCTGTCTAACCATTATGCCACCAAAAGACATAAAGTGCTAACAAATAAATAGTTACTTCGTTTGTCGTTTCCTGTCTTATCAACTATTGATTCTCATCAACAAGATGAGGCGGTTAAAGGGTATCAGGAAACAACTTATCGTGGAGGAAGCGTGGAAAGCCCTCTCTTCGGCAAGCATGAGTGAGTATCTGAAATATCTCTACAAGACCGTCCGTAAATACTTTGGCGAAGCCATCGTCGTGACGCAGGAAGTGGACGACATAATCAGTTCTCCCGTCGTGAAAGAGGCGATTATCAACAACTCCGACTGTAAGATACTTCTCGACCAGAGAAAGTACATGAACAAGTTCGATGCCATTCAGGACTTGTTGGGGCTGACGGACAAGGAACGGGGGCAGATACTCTCCATCAACATGGCGAACAATCCGAACCGGCTTTATAAGGAGGTGTGGATAGGTCTTGGCGGAACGCAAAGTGCGGTGTATGCGACAGAAGTTTCGGCGGAAGAATATCTGACATTCACGACGGAGGAAACCGAAAAGATGGAGGTGCTTGCCCTTGCCGACAAGCTGGGCAGTATCGAGTTGGCAATCAAGCAACTTGCCGACAAGAAACGAAGTAAGAACTAAAAAATCAACTGACATGACATTTATTTCAAAAAGCCGGCTCATCGAGCTGGCGGGCTATGCCCTTGCCTTGTCTTCCCTGTTGCTGACCGCCTGCGGGGAAGCAAAAGAAACGGATTTGGACAAACTGTGCGGTAATTGGGTGAGCGTGGGCAGAAAGCCCGACGTGCTGGTGTTCAAGGAAGGTGAACAGTATAAGATAACCGTTTTCAAGAAGTCGGGCATCAGCCGCAAGCTGAAACCGGAAACCTTTCTGATTGTGGAGGAAAACGGAAATCTCTTCATCAATACGGGCTACCGGATTGACATCGCCTACAACGAGGAAACCGACGTGCTGACCTTCTCACCGAACGGTGATTACACGAGGGCAGGCGAAAGACCATAGTAACAACCATTTAATAAAGTAACGTAATGAGAACGAAAATAATCATGCTTTTCAGCCTGTGCCTGCTCCTTGCAGGCAGGGCAAGCGCACAATGGGTGGTGACAGACCCTACCAATCTGGCGCAGGGTATCGTGAACACGACCAAACAGATTATACAGACCTCTTCGACGGCTTCCAACATGATAAAGAATTTTCAGGAAACAGTCAAGATTTACGAGCAGGGTAAAAAGTACTACGACGCTTTGAAATCTGTAAATAATCTTGTTAAGGATGCACGCAAGGTACAGAAAACCATCCTGATGATCGGTGAAATTTCCGACACCTACGTCGTGAGTTTTCAGAAGATGATGCGCGATGAGAATTATACGGTGGAGGAACTCGGAGCGATAGCTTTCGGGTACACCAAACTGCTGGAAGAGAGTAACGACGTGCTTCAGGAGATGAAAGGAGTGGTGAACATCACCACGCTTTCACTCAGCGACAAGGAGCGCATGGACGTGGTGGACAGGTGCTACAACTCGGTAAGGCAATACCGCAATCTGGTCGGGTACTATACCAACAAGAACATTGCGGTGAGTTACCTGCGCTCCAAGAAAAAGGGGGACACCAACCGGGTGCTGGCTCTGTACGGGGACACTAACGACAGATATTGGTAAGCCATGCTGTTGTTAGCCGCCGATTTCAGTAACCTGCATGAGATATTAAAGAATCTCTATGTGGAAATGATGCCCCTCTGCTCCAACATGGCAGGGGTGGCAAAAGGGATAGCCGGATTGGGAGCGTTGATTTACGTTGCCTCCCGTGTATGGCAGTCCCTCGCAAGAGCCGAACCCATCGACGTGTACCCGATGCTCCGACCGTTCGCCATCGGTATCTGCATCCTGTTCTTCCCCACGATTGTGCTCGGCACGATTAACAGCATATTGAGTCCCATTGTACAGGGAACGCACGGGATGCTGGAAACACAGACAATGGATATGAACAAGTACCGGGAGATGAAGGACAAGCTGGAATATGAATCCATGATGCGCAATCCCGAAACCGCCTATCTGGTCAGCAACGAAGAGTTCGACAAGCAGATTGACGAACTCGGATGGAGTGCAAAGGACATCGCCACGATGGGCGGCATGTACGTCGAAAGAAGCATGTACAATTTCAGAAAGGATGTGCGGGATTTTATGCGGGAGGTATTGGAGCTATTGTTTGCTGCCGCTGCCCTGCTTATCGACACGCTCAGGACGTTCTTCCTGATAGTGCTATCCATACTCGGTCCGATAGCTTTTGCCATCTCGGTATGGGACGGTTTTCAAAGTACGCTTTCGCAATGGATGTGCCGCTATATACAGATATACCTGTGGCTGCCCGTATCGGACTTGTTCAGCAGCGTGCTGGCGAAAATACAGGTGTTGATGCTTGAAAACGACATCAAGGAATTACAGAATAACCCGGATTTCTCGATTGATTCATCCAATGGCGTTTACATCGTATTCATGATTATCGGGATACTCGGTTATTTCACGATTCCTACGGTGGCGGGCTGGATTATACAGGCAGGAGGAATGGGCAGTGCAGCCCGTCCGATCAATCAGATTGCCGGACGTGCGGGTGCCATGACGGGAGCCGCTGCCGGAGCGGTGGCGGGTAATCTCGCCGGACGTGCCGGACACGCTGCCGGTAATGCCGCCGGAAGCATGGGACGGGGTGCTGTGAACGGAGCGAAAAAGGTAGCGGGAGCCGCCGGACGACTGTTCAGGAGAAAATAAACAATCAATAAAAAAGTAAAACAATGGAATTTAAGTCATTAAAAAACATCGAGAGCAGTTTCAGGCAGATACGGCTGTTCGGCATCGTCTTTCTGGTGGTCTGCATGGCAATCACGGGGTACTCCGTATGGAGTGCCTACTCCTTTGCCGAAGCGCAGCGACAGAAGATTTACGTGCTGGACGGCGGTAAATCATTGATGCTCGCCCTCTCGCAGGATTTGTCACAGAACCGACCTGTGGAGGCAAGGGAACACGTGAAGCGTTTTCATGAGCTGTTCTTCACCCTCTCGCCCGACAAGAGCGCGATTGAGGGGAATATCAAACGAGCCTTGCAGCTGGCGGACAGGAGCGCGTTCAACTATTACACCGACTTTGCCGAGAAGGGGTATTACAACCGCATCATTTCGGGAAACGTGAATCAGGTGTTGCAGGTGGACAGCGTGTCGTGCAATTTCGACACCTATCCTTACAAGGTAAGCACTTATGCCCGGCAAATGATTATCCGTGAAAGCAACGTTACCGAGCGCAGCCTTGTCACGAGGTGCAACCTTTTGAACTCCGTCCGCTCGGACAATAACCCGCACGGCTTCACCATCGAAGCCTTCGAGATTATCGAGAACAAGGACATCAAGGTACAGAAACGATGATAGGCAGGTGCATGACAAAAATACAGGATTGGGCGGACGAAAAGCTCCGCCGCCTGTGCGGGTGCATCACGCCCGGAAAGCGGCTGGCAGTGCTGCTGACAATGTTCCTCTTTTTCAGTATCGCTTCCGTGTACATCTTCGTTTCGGGGATTTACAATATGGGAAAGAACGAGGGACAGCGCATGGAAATAGAGCATATCAAACTGCTCGAACTGCAAAGGAAAGACAGTATTAACCTATTAAACGATTATGACAATGGAACAGACGAATGAAGCGAGAGCAGAGGATAACGCTTATTCTATGCTTCGCAAAGAGGATGAAGCCGCAAGGCAACAGAATCAAGAGAGTAAAAACGAGGTGAAGCCGCCCAAAGAGCCGGACAAGCCCAAAAAGGAACTGACCGAAGAACAGCGGCAGAAACAGAAGAAGCTGATTGTCTATCCGCTTATGTTCATCATCTTCGCCATAGTGATGTGGCTGATATTCGCACCTTCCGAAAAGGAGGAAGAGCAGGGACAGTCCGGTTTCAATACCGATGTTCCCGCACCGGCTGACAATGCGCTGGTGGGTGACAAACAGGCGGCTTACGAGCAGGATTTGTTCAACCGCAAACAGAATGAGCGTCGGGAACAGATGCAGGATTTGGCGTCGATGTTCGGTTCGGGGGAAGAGCAGGCGGAAGAAATGCCGACATTCGATGAACCGGAGGTCGAACCGAAAAGTGGCTACGGTGGTGGCGGCAGTTCCCGCCCGAAAGAAACCATCTATGCCTCCGCCAATGCCTACCGGGATATGAACCGGACGCTCGGCAATTTCTACGAAACTCCGAAGGACGATCCGGAGAAGGAAGAGATGCGCAAGGAATTGGAGGAACTGCGGGAAATGGCGTACAACCGGCAGACGGAGAAGGAAACGGCGGACGAACAGTTGGCATTGCTGGAAAAGTCCTATCAGTTGGCGGCAAAGTATATGCCGCAGAATCAGGGACAACCGTTTACCGGACAGCCGGCAGTTACCACCGCTGCCGAAAGCAAGCCGACCGAAGCATATAAGAACGGCAAGGCGCAGGTGAATACCGTCGGGCAGGTGCATGAACGGGTGGTATCGGGATTATCGCAACCCATGAGCGATTCGGCATTTGTCGCCGAATATTCCAAAGAGAGGAACATAGGGTTTCATACGGCAGTCGGCACGGCTGTACAAACAGAAAAGAATACCATACGTGCGTGCATCCATGATAATCAGACCGTCACGGACGGGCAGGCGGTAAGGTTGCGGTTATTGGAGCCGATGCGTGCCGGAGAAACGGTCATCCCGCAAAATGCGCTCGTTACGGGAATGGGAAAGATACAGGGCGAAAGGCTCGGCATCTCCATCACCTCGCTGGAATACAGGGGGATGATTATTCCGGTGGAACTGACGGTTGTCGATGGCGACGGGCAGGAAGGGATTTTCATTCCGGGTTCGATGGAGATAGACGCTATCCGCGAGATTGCCGCCAATCTGGGCGGTAATCTGGGGACGACCATCAACCTGAACCAACAGAGTGCGGGCGACCAACTGCTGACCGATTTAGGCAAGGGGGCGATACAGGGAACTTCGCAATATATCGCCAAGAAGATGCGGACAATTAAAGTGCATCTCAAGGCGGGGTATAACCTTATGCTTTATCAAAAGAAACAGTAAAACCAATTTAATAACCGGGCAATATTGCCCACCACTAAAATCCAAAGTAAAATGAAAAGAGTATTTTTAGCTATCGCCCTGACGCTGGGCGTAATGGGTGCGAACGCACAGAATGTAGAACAGCCGGAAAAAGAAGTTGTTACTTTCCAAGCGGACACTTATCCGCAGGAAATGTCGGGGGACGATTATAACGGGCTGACCAAGAAGCTGACTTTTGACCGTATGATTCCGCCTTACGGCATGGAAGTGACGTATGAGAAGACGGTACACGTCATTTTTCCGTCCGCAGTCCGTTATGTGGATTTGGGTTCTCCCAATCTGATTGCGGGCAAAGCCGACGGTGCGGAAAACGTCATCCGTGTGAAAGCGACGGTGAAGAATTTCCGCACGGAAACCAATTTCTCAGTGATTACCGAAAGCGGCTCGTTCTACACGTTTAACGTGAAGTACGCCGATGAGCCGTTGCTTCTGAACATCGAGATGAAGGATTTTATCCACGACGGCAGCACGGTGAACCGTCCGAACAATGCCCTCGACATCTATTTGCAGGAACTGGGCAGCGAGTCCCCGAAGTTGGTACATCTGATTATGAAGTCCATCCACAAAAACAACAAGCGTGAAATCAAACATATCGGGGCAAAATCTTTCGGCATCCAATACCTGCTGCGTGGGATGTACACGCACAACGGGTTGCTGTATTTCCACACGCAGATTAAGAACTCGTCCAACGTGCCGTTCGATGTGGATTTTATCACGTTCAAAATCGTGGATAAGAAAGTGGCAAAACGCACTGCCATTCAGGAGCAGGTAATTTTTCCGCTCCGTGCCTATAATTATGCCACCCGTATAGCGGGGCATAAAGATGAGCGCACCGTCTTCACAATGGAGAAGTTCACCATTCCCGAAGACAAGCAGGTGGTAGTGGAATTGCACGAGAAATCCGGCGGTCGCCATCAGTCCTTTGTGATTGAGAACGAGGACATCGTGCGTGCAAGGATGATTAACGAACTGAAAGTGAAGTAAGATGAAGAAGTATCTATTTGTAGTTGTAGCGTTGCTTGCCCTTGTGGGGCAGGCAAACGCCCAACGCTACCTGCCGGGTATGCGTGGTGTGGAACTCAGAAGCGGTTTCGTGGACGGGGTGCAGAAACCTGTAAACTACTATTTCGGTGCGGGGTTATCCACCTATACGAAGAACGGCAACCGTTGGGTATTCGGGGCGGAATATCTGAACAAGCAATATGAGTATAAGGATTTGCAGATACCTAAAGCGCAATTTACGGCGGAGGGCGGCTACTACCTGAAAGTCCTCTCGGATGCTTCCAAGACATTTTTTCTCTCTTTGGGCGGCTCGGCTCTTGCCGGATATGAAACAAGCCGGTGGGGAGATAAGTTGCTTCCGGATGGGGCGACACTCCGGAATAAAGATTCGTTCATCTATGGCGGGGCGGTAACATTGGAACTCGAAACATACCTCTCGGATAAGGTGGTATTGCTGCTTAACGCAAGGGAACGGGCGGTTTGGGGCAGTTCCATCGGACACTTTCACCTGACCTTCGGGGCGGGTATAAAATTCATTATAAACTGATTACAACCATGAAAATAAAGATTATAGCTATATTGGCAGTGGCATTGACTGTATTATTCCTCACTTCCTGCGATGATAAGATAGAGGTGCAGCAGGCATACGACTTTTCACTGACGACTATGCCCGTGCAGAAATGCATCAAGCAAGGGGAAACGGCTGAAATACGCCTGCAACTGCATAAGACGGGAAATTACAAGGAAACGGAGTTCTTCATTTCCTATTTCCAACCCGACGGACGTGGGAGCCTGCGGATGGACGACGGGACGGTGTTTGCTCCCAATGATTTCTACCCGTTGAAAAAAGAAACATTCCGGCTGTATTATACGTCGGAAAGCACCGACCAGCAAGCCATCGACGTGACGGTATGGGATAGTTTCGGGCAGAGGTTCGATTTAAGTTTCTCGTTTCAGAATGATTCGGATAAGGAGGGGGAAGAATGAGTTGGATTATCGGGTACGGGGTATTTCTCACCCTGTTCTATGGGTATATGGCACGAGTGTTAAAGAATACCCCGACGGATAGGGAATTATGGGGAGAGGAATTGGAATAGCCCATACATTTTTTGCAGCCTTTTACGGACTTGTTTCGTAAAAGGCTGTTTCTCAATCAGTCTATTATATCCGTTGCGGAAACATCCGTATTTTCATCACGAAGTTTCCGGCGTTCCTCTTTGGCTTTCTTCTGCTCCTTCTTCTTCTTTTCCTGCTCCAGCATGATTTGCTTCAGAGGCTTGACCGTTTCGGGTGCTTCCCGTTTGAAGCGTTTGTAGTAAATCTCTTCGATAAACTGCGGCAACGGTGCTTTCCATGTTTCCTGCTTGTGGTTGTCAATCTTCCCCAACTTATCGGGATTTAAGCCGAGTTCCCTTCCCATTTGCACGTGTTTGTCCGAAAGGCGGTGCTTCTTCTGCGCCACCATCCACTTCTCTAATATCGCTTTCTTTACTCCCATGAAGTTCTGTATATCATTGTCCTGTAAATCGTTGTCGGTGCGAAGATAGGAATTTGCCGTTTCATCAGCCAATAATAACGGCATAAAAAACAACCCTCTGAATTTTCAGAGGGTTTAACGAGGGCTTTTTGCTACTTTTGTGCCGCCTGCTCACTGTCAAAAGTAGTGCCGGGCGGTTTTCACCGCCCGTCCTGTCATAGCCTTGTGTACAGTCCTGTAACCGAAGTGAACATTTCTTCCAGCATATCTGAGTAGATACCTTCATGCAGCGCAATATCCTTTTTTGATACTTCAAATGTCTTTTTGCTGAATGTCTGACGGAAGAACTTCATTGTATAAGTGTCCGTTTCTCCATCCAAAATGATTTCAAGCCGATTGGCGGAAGTCTTGTTCCTTGCAAGGTTCATTCTTAACCCGTTTCCCAAATCTATAAATTCCCTGCTTCCCGTCATGGCAATAAACTTACCACCGCCAAGCTGTTCTAAAATAGTCTTTGCTACCATTATTTGCCCTCCTTGTTCTTTAACCATTCATCCCTGCGCTGCCTGCATATTTCCAATGTAGGGGCGACTGTTGAGAATAACTCACCGTCTTCTTCGTGGCGGTAGTCGTATTGGCAATACCTGCTTTTCCTGCGTAATCGGGGCATTAGGTTGAAATACACATAGTTTTCTTGTCCTGCCTCGCAGGTGGATATTCCGTTCTTGTTCAATGATTTCATAAGCTATATTAATTTGTTATATTTTTATTGTTGTTACTCTCAAATATACCTCTCCAAATACTTTTCCTGTACATTCAACGCTCTTGCATAATCACGTAATTGTACGGCATACCGACCTTGATAAAAGTTTCTCTCCATATCATTTTTGGAGAGTTTTATATCCTCTTTTATTCCGTTCAGATGCCTTTTTACAATGTTCTTATAATAATGCCATTTCCTTTGCCTTGCTCGGCAAACAGATACTTCGTTTTGATTGAATGATTTTCCCATAATTCTGATTATTTGAATTTCATTTTTAGCACCTCTTTTACGGACAATTCCGAATTAGGGCTTGTACTAAAAAAAATCTCATCATTTAATATTAAAAATTTTGCTCTGCCAACCGTAATTCCGTACACATCGTGCGGGTTTCTAAAGTCGTTTTTAAGTTCATAGAACCCTGCTCCGGTCAAATGTTCCACGACTTTTTTCAGTTCTTTCTGATTGTGGATTTTTACTTTGAAATGTATGTTGAATATGTTGGCAATATCACTCGGCAAAATAAATTTTACATTGTGTCCCGCTATTGCTTCGATGAAAGTCACATCCGAACAGTTATTGGAAAAATCACAGTAGCACAATTCATCGGTAGAAAAAACATATCTACGGTATCTTCTTTTGCCGATACAGATTTTTCCGTTAAAGAAACATACGATTTTATTTCTATTATCAAGCAGTCTTTTAAGTTCTCTGTAATCAGAACTTAATTTATAAGGTATTTGATTCATATTATATTGAATTTAAAAATGTACTGATAATAACCTGTTGTCAATCACTTTGCTTGGCTCATTTATAAAGCGTTGGTGTAGCCAAAAGTGATGTGAACCGAAACCATAAGCAAAGAACTTGTCAATCTCGTGGACTTGGGCAAACATCTCAATAGTTCTCCGTAATTCGTCCTCACTCCTTGTCAATGAAAGTACATTGACAAGGTTGATAAATAGTTCGGGAATTTTCTCGTCCCAATTACAAAGGATACTCTCAATTCTGATTTCCATAATGCTGTTGTTTTAGGGTTTATATTATGCTGCCATCCGTTTACGGATAAGGCGTTTGTTTTTGTTTACAAGTTTGATGATGCGGTCGTGGTATTCGGTGTTCTTATTGCAAACGCCACGACTTTGCAGGACTTTCAGCGTTTTGAGCGACACTTCTATCGTTTCTACCCGTTTGCCGTCTATGCAGGCGGAAAGTATTAGGCTGTCGGGTTTGAGGTAGTATTCGTTGGAATACACGCAATGGTGCATGGTTGTTCCCTCTTCCAAAAATTCCAATACGCTTTCCAATACCCGTACTTGGATTGTACCGTCCGTAAAAGCGATACCGAAGAACTTGCCTTTGAGTTCTTGGAAACGCTGTTCATTTTCCAATGCCTTGTGTTTCTGCTTCTCAATCCGTTCACGCTCCATACGTTCCGTTTTCTTCCGTACAAGGCGGTCATGTTCGGCTATTAAGTCGGCAGGGCAAATATATTTCGGGCTGTTCGTGTCCTTGCCGAAATAGCGGAGCAGGTCGATGTAGTCGCACCATATACCTGCATCACCTACCATGTAGCCGTTACGGGTTGCGATGCGGATAGCGTTCCAATAAGTGGATATGCTTTTAGATGGATGATGTATAAAATAACTTAGCAGGCTATATTGTCCCGTCTTTATCAGTGTTTCCGCTTGGTTGTTCTTCAACAGTTCACAAAACAAGTCCAATGGTTGGAGATTATGAAATTCACCTTTGAAGCCGTTGCGCTTGAGTTCGGGAATAACTTTCATTCTCGGATAAGTGCAGGCAGGGGTTATATCATATACTCTGTGGTTCCTGCGGATTTCCATTGAACTGTCTTCCTGCCACAAGTCATAGTAGATGAAAGCTATACCTCTCAATCGGGCGATGGTTTCAAATTTACCGTTGGGAGCAATCCAACGTTGTGCCACTTCGTAAATGGTATATTCAGCAGGTTGCCCGACCTTGTAATAAGCCTTTGCAAAGAAAAAACGTATCACTTGATAACCTTTGCAGACCGTAATAATGGAGAAGTATTCATTTTCTCTGAATACTCGCTTTCGGGTGGTATGGACTTTCAGTTCCATTCCGCAATGAGGGCAGGTGTAACCGCAAAGCGTATCTGCCAATGCCCCGTTTCCCTGCCATTGGTGTCCGCACTCGGAGCAGGTAACAATACCTTTGGCAGACCTGCGCCCGACGTGTTCAAAACAATGGCGGAAAGCATACTTTGTCTGTATCTCGGTGATTTCGGGTAATCGCTTGCTCAATGCAAAAACCTCTTTTTGTATCTTCGTCTTCGGTTTCATAATCTTAAAATAAAAGTGCCATTTGTCCGTTGTTGCTGTTCTTGTTCTCTTTCTTGGGGGCAGTCTTGCGCTGTGTCATTCGGCTGTACACCTCGTTTTCAGCCCGTTTGATGGCTTCCTTACGTGCTTCCGCCTTTTCTTCTTCGGTGAGTTCAACGTGGTGATTGACTACCACTTTACAGTCTATCGGCTTGCCAACTTCAATATCGGCTTCATCGTAGTAGTGTACGGCTTGCCCGAATATTTCATCGTCATCAAAACCGTTACAACCGCTTTTCTGAACATAGTTCAAAATATAGGTTATACAATCTTCTATGTTTTTCAATGGGTTACGGTATGAATGGGCGAATAATTCGTCATATTCGGCTCTCTGCTCCAAATAGGATTGGATGGAGTTCTTGAAAGATGCTGATACTTGCATATATATCGTTTTTATGGGTTATTAAATAGTTGCTTGGATAATTTCTAATCGCCATGCAGGTATTACCTCGTCAAAGAGATAAGAGATAAACTCTTTGCGTGCCTCTGTGCATAACTCTTTATACAGTTCCTTAAATTGGCTGATATTGCCGTTGATGTAGGTTGATGTCATGTATTCATAGATATTTTCAACCTCGTAATATCTACACTGTTGCGCTACTGTCTTGCTGTATCTTTTCATGTCTGTATGCTTTAAGAAATGAGTAACCAAAATATTCCACCGATGATTAAGGCATAGACAAGGCAGTAAATGACTATCGCCAACGCTATGGTAAAGACCAAACGGATTACGAACTTGCCTACGATTATTCCCACTAACCACCACCAAAAGCTACCGCCCAAAATGGTTGAACCTGCTACGGCAACGAGTGCCAATACTGCTATTTTATACCTTGTTTTCATCACTGCTGTTTTTTTAAAGTTTATGCGGATTCAAGAGGTGAGGGAGTTGAGTTTCAATTATTTTATCTGCCTCTCGGTTATCCGACTTTTTTTTTATGCGTCTTTCTGTCGGGTCGGTCGTTTTCGTTTCAGGGGCGATAATGGTGTAGGGTTTAGGACAAACAAGGTTTATGAGAAAAATACTCTCAAACGCAGTGCAGCAGGAAGATTTTTATCAGAACCGCTTGCGGCTTGACCTTGTTTGTCCGTGAAGAACCCGTAAATACCTTTGCCCATGTAACGAAAATGATTGATGCGACAGAATGTATAATCAGTCAAATGGAGGTAAACGAATGAAGAGGCAGATTTGGAATTGTATTATATTGATGCCATAGTAGTTGCCTACTATGGTACTTGCATTTTCTCAAATCATTGATTTATATATCATTCGCTGAGAAATAAATGGCAGGAGAAGATATATTCTTTTCTTTTTTCTATCTTTGCACTCAGCGATGCAAATAGCATCGTGGTAATAAGTTCGTTTACTGCTATCCGGAAATCGCCAATTTCAAAAAGCAAGAGTAAATGAACCAGATAGGTTATATCTTGACGTAACCTGCCGGTTCATCTTGCTTTAGGCGTTTGGCGATGCCTCGGATACGTGATCGGCAGCGTTACGTCATTTTTTAATATAATAACCTATATGGAACTACAAGCAACAGCCCTACAAGGCATCGTGAAATCTTTAGGCAGTAATGAACTTTTCTACTTATTGCCGATTCAGGATTTGTCAGCATTACAAGAATTGAAAGGACATCTTACTACGGCAATAGATGTATTGAGTAATCTTGAAGAACAAAGCACGGAGCATCGTTTGGATGCTATTCGTACCTTAAACAGTTTCGTCGCTGCTTTAAGCCTGCACGATGGCGATCATTACGAAGCGATGGACACAGCTTTTAAAGATGCCATTAAGTAAATGGCATTATAAGAAATAGTTTCGCATAGCCGGAAAAAGAAATATCCCCTATTAGCAGATGTGATCGCTGCTAATAGGGGATTGTTCTATGGCTATGTTATATAACCTGAATACGGTTGCCTTATTTATGGGGTAATGGTATTCAGATTTAAACAAGGTCTGATATGCCTATAAAAAGAGTAATGATTTAATCTTTAGATTTTTGCAGAACTTCGCTTGCTATATTCATTTTTTGCATTACCTTTGCACAAAGAGTTGTTTGACGAAATGCAAAGCACAGAACTTCACTGAAGTTACATTGTCGCTAAATCGTTACCAATAACTTTCTTCTTCTCTACTCTAAACTGTCATTCAGGCAGATACAGAAAATTTTATTATCCTATTCAAAGATAAACAAGAATCAATAACTTACGGAAGTAAAACAGAAAGAGTTTTGCGACAACACAAATCTCTGATTATCTTTTAATTATAGATAATCAGAGATTATTATTGCGACAAAAGCAAAAGCTTTTTCAGAGTGTTTCTTAGAGTTCTATTGTTAATTCTACCGGACAATGATCCGAACCGAAGATATCCGTATGGATATGTGCACCTTTCAACCTATCCTTGAGTGAATCGGAAGTGAGAAAATAATCAATACGCCAGCCTGCATTCTTTTCACGAGCCTTGAAACGATATGACCACCATGAATAGATACCTTCCTGTTCCGGATAAAAATAACGGAACGTATCGGTGAATCCCGATTCCAGCAAAGTAGTGAACTTAGCACGTTCTTCGTCAGTGAAACCTGCATTTTTACGGTTTGTTTTAGGATTCTTCAAGTCTATTTCCTTATGTGCCACGTTCAGGTCACCACACACAATGACCGGTTTCTTTTCTTCCAGTTTTTTCAGATAGGCACGGAAATCATCTTCCCACTTCATTCTATAATCCAACCGTCGCAATTCTTCCTGCGAATTGGGAGTATATACAGTAATCAAATAAAACGATTCCAGTTCAAGAGTGATTACCCGTCCTTCGTGGTCGTGCTCTTCTATGCCTAAACCGTATGTCACAGATAACGGTTTGACTTTGGAAAAGATGGCTGTACCTGAATACCCCTTCTTTTCAGCATAATTCCAATAGGACTGATAACCTTCAAACTGTGCATCCAGTTGCCCTTCCTGCATCTTTGTTTCCTGCAAGCAGAAAAAATCGGCTTCTAAACGATTGAAAGCATCGGTAAAACCTTTATCGTAACAGGCTCGCAGGCCGTTTACATTCCATGATATGAATTTCAACATAATTCTTTTATTGTTTGTAATCTTAAAAACATTCCGGAACAAAAGTAAGCACAAAAGCATACTTATCAAAACAAAATGTCTTAAAACAAAAAAACGTCCTGCTTCATAAATGAAACAGGACATTCATCCTTATTGAGCAAGGAAAATATGTTCTCTAATTACTGTGCTGAATCACTGGGAGCAGGAGTTTCTGTTGCAGCGTCATTTGTCTGCGGAGCAGCGAAACCTGAAGGTGCATTCAACGGATTAGTAGCTCCTTCTTTTACTGCCTCTTCCATGATTACAGATGAATCTGCATGAGTGGTAGGAACAAAATAAGCAGTAAGAACACTACATGCTACCATAAAAGCAGCCAATCCCCATGTTAATTTCTCAATAAAATCTGTAGTCTTGCGAACCCCCATAATCTGATTTGAAGAAGCAAAACTAGAAGCCAGACCACCACCTTTTGAGTTCTGAATCAGTACAACGAAACACATCAAAAGAGCTGCAAGCACAATTAATCCAATAAGTAATAAATACATTTTCTTTATTTTGATTTAGTGTTAATAATCAATTTCTCCAAAAATCTTATTTGGTCTGCAAAGTAAGCGTTTTTTTTTGGATATTTCAAATTTAATTTTTTAATAATTTCGAGAGCCTTAGAATATCTTTGCTGTTTAACGTATATTTTGGCCAAAGTTTCGGTGAAATAGCTTTCATCTTCTATATCCTCCTCAGTATCTTCCGGTTCATCATCTCCGGATACTTCTTTTTTAATCGGTGGTGCCTCTTTCACTCCCAACTGAGATAGCAAAGATTCCTCGGAAGACTTTTCAATAAAGTCATCTATCAAGCTCTGGCCTTTCATTTGAGGGATGTCTTCGGACGGGTGTTCTTCTTCATGCAATAAGAAAGAAGTATAGTCCGCCGTAACATCCATCGGCAATTCCTTGGCAACGGGTTCTTCGGGTATAGAAGACAGAAAAGCATCGATCAATGAAAGAGTGCGGTCCAATCCGGCTTCCTCCTTAGGTTGATCCTGTTTGTCAAGAGGAGAAATGGTAAAACGTTCCCCTTCTATCAGATAAAAAAGGACTTTGCGATCGGCCACATATAATGCAGCCTTACGCAATTCTTCACCGAATGTTATATCATGTAGTAAAAACAGATTCTTCAGATAAAGCAACCTCACCGTCTGAAAATACGGATAACGCGCAAGCAGTGTTCGCAGCTCGTACAGGGTATCCCGATTCAATAATTCGGGATGCGTTAGCCATTCATATAATTGCTGTTGTGTCATGACGGAAAAGAACTCATTACCAGTTTGCTACGGTAGCATTGAATATTTGCTCTACAATTTCTTTAATCATCTGGGATACTAACTCATCCTGTACAGCACTCAATTGCTGGTTGGCATTGTATTCACGGCTGGCCGAGAACTGCTGGCCGTTCATGTTTTCCGCAGGATTGGAATTGTTAACAAAATTCACTCTCACCGTCATACGCAATTCTACCATGCTTGAATAACCATCCGATCCGATACCTTTATTGAAAGCATCATAATTAGTTATCTCACCCGAAAGTTGCAGATCGCCTCCACGCTTAACCTGCTTCAACCGGGTCTGTTGCATATAGATATCCTGTAATGCCGTATTAAACATATTCTCCATGGGTCCCCATACAAAGCCCGATGAACGGTTTGGGAAGTTCTCAAACGAAATGGTCTTTACCTTTGTATAGTCTATAGACGATCCATTAAATTTATAAGAAATGGAACAAGCAGTTACTATCCCCGCCAGCACCATCAACACACTAACTACTTTCAGTTGTTTAATCCAAGCCATATTCTTTTATTTTTCTATAAAGTGTGCGCTCTGAAATATTCAAATCTTTTGCCGCATTCTTGCGTTTTCCATGATGACGGTCGAGCGCCTTACGTATCATTTCTTTTTCCACTTCGTCCAATGACAGTGTCGCTTCTTCCACAAACTCTTCCGTATCCTGAATATCATCTTCTACAGAATGAACCGGCTTGGCAGCAGAAATGATGGTAGGGGTAGCAGGTACTACTGTAGTAACCAGATTTCTCTGCGGTTCCTGATAATAAGAGACTGCTGTAGTGGCAGCCGGAGGCGGAACAGGTTGGGCACCACGTTCCGACATCAATGTATTTACCAACTTCTTCAATTCAGTGACATCACGCCGCATATCAAATAATACCTGATACAGAATCTCCCGTTCACTTTCGAAAGCTTTTCCACCACTTGCCTTCATACCAAACAAAGCGGGTAAACCGGAGTTGACCCGCTGTTCCGGTAAATAATTTTTCAGAATTTCCGAAGTAATGTCCCGGTTGGTTTCAATAATGGATATCTGTTCAGTGATATTTTTCAATTGACGCACATTACCAGGCCATGAAAAAGCCAATAACAAGGCCTTCGCATCTTCTGTCAACTGAATGGCCGGCATACGGTATTTCTCAGCAAAATCCGATGCAAACTTACGGAAAAGCAGGGATATATCATCTCCACGTTCGCGCAGAGGAGGTATTTTAATAGGCACCGTATTCAGACGATAATATAAATCCTCGCGAAAACGCCCCTGGGCGATTGCTTCCGTCAAATTTACATTGGTTGCCGCAACAATACGCACATCAGTCTTCTGTACTTTGGATGAACCGACTTTTATAAATTCGCCACTCTCCAACACACGCAACAGACGTGCCTGTGTAGCAAGAGGCAACTCCCCTACTTCGTCCAGAAAAATAGTTCCCCCATTGGCCTCGGCAAAATAACCGTTACGGTCACTGATAGCTCCCGTAAAAGCTCCTTTCTCATGTCCGAAAAGTTCTGAATCTATCGTACCTTCGGGAATGGCCCCGCAATTCACTGCTATATACTGTCCATGTTTCCGGCGGCTGAACTGATGTATGATTTGGGGAAAGCTTTCTTTTCCCACACCACTTTCACCGGTTATCAATACTGATAAATCAGTGGGTGCCACCTGGATAGCCACGTCTATGGCACGGTTCAGCCCTTCGGCATTACCAATAATACCAAATCTGAGCTTTACATTTTGTATTTCTGACCTAACCATATTCATTCTATTATATGACAAAATTACAAATTCCCAGGCAGACAGCAAGAAATTATGGCAGAAAAATAAAAAATAAAGCGCGGATTTCACGAATTGACACGGTTCTTAATAAAGAAAAACCGTGAGATTCGTGAAATCCGCACCTGAATAAAAATAATTCGTTATAAATTAATCTATTTCCTGATCAGCTTCATATCCACCCATTTCGCGGATAGCATTCTTCAGTATAGCATATTGCTGGAAGAGATGATTGACAGGAATTTCGTTTTCTGTATAATCGTGCATCGGGCTCTTCAAGAAGAAGCTCAAGAAACGCTGGATACCAAAACGTCCCGCACGTGCAGCCAAGTCGCTCAACAATACCAGGTCCAAACACAAAGGAGCAGCAAGAATCGAGTCACGGCAAAGGAAGTTAATCTTAATCTGCATGGGGTAACCCATCCATCCGAAGATATCAATATTATCCCAACCTTCTTTGCTGTCGTTACGGGGAGGATAGTAGTTGATGCGTACTTTGTGATAATAATCGGTATAAAGGTCAGGCTGGTCTTCGGGAACAAGGATTGATTCCAATGTAGACAGTTTGCTGACTTCTTTGGTGCGGAAGTTAGCCGGTTCATCCAAAACCAAACCATCACGGTTACCCAAAATATTGGTAGAGAACCAACCTTCCAAACCTAAGCAACGAGTTCCGATGATCGGAGCAAAACCTGATTTAACCAATGTCTGACCGGTCTTGAAGTCCTTACCGGCGATAGGCATTTGGGTCTTTTCTGCCAGTTCCCACATAGCCGGAATATCAACAGTAGTATTAGGCGCACCCATAATGAAAGGACAGCCTTCTGACAAGGCAGCATAAGCATAGCACATAGACGGAGCGATGTGACCCTTGTCATCTTCTTTCATAGCCTGCTCCAATGCAGCCAAGGTTCCGTGTATTTTTTCATCAACGGGTACATAGATTTCTGTAGAGGCAGCCCAAAGAACTACGATACGATCACAATTATTCGCAACTTTAAAGTTACGGATATCTTCGCGTATTTGCTCCATCATATCCCAACGGTTCTTGCAATCTTTTACATTGTCACCGTCCAGACGACTAGCGTAGTTGTGGTCGAAAGCAGCTTTCATTGGAACTATTTTTTCCAACTCATCCTTTACAGGATTTATATCTTTCTCTTGTAAAACTTCAGCATTAACAGCTGATTCGTAAGCATTAGCCGGATAAACATCCCATGCCCCGAACACAATGTCATTCAAGGTTGCCAATGGAACGATTTCACCATAATGCAAATACTTTTTATTCTCTCCACGGCCAACACGCATTTTATCATATTGAGTCATAGATCCGACAGGTTTCGCCAGTCCCTTACGAGCCATCAGCACACCTGTCATAAAAGTTGAAGTAACAGCGCCCAATCCAACACAAAGAACGCCTAATTTACCGGTTGCCGGTTTCACATTCATTTTTTCCATTCTAATTTCTTTGTTAAAATTGCATCTCATAGCAGAGATTAAGATAATTTGTGCCAAAGTTACACCTTCTTTTGAAAACTTCCATGCTTTTTCTAGTTTTTTTTGTAGCTTTGCAACCGTTTAATATAAATAGGTATGAATGATATTTGTTGCATAGGTCACATTACATTAGATAAAATAGTCACACCCCGAAAAACGACTTATATGCCCGGAGGGACATCCTATTATTTTTCACACGGAATCAGTCATTTAAAGGACACCAAGCATTATCAGTTGGTTACAGCACTAGCTCCCAGCGAATTTAAAGCTGTCGAAGATATCCGTGCAAAAGGTATCAGAGTCACTGTTATTCCCAGTAAACGGACTGTCTATTTCGAAAACATATACGGTGAGAATCAGGATAACCGCAGCCAGCGGGTACTGGCAAAAGCCGATCCTTTCACGGTAGAGCAACTACAACCTATAAATGCCCATATCTTTCATCTGGGAAGTCTTCTGGCAGATGACTTTTCACTGGATGTTGTAAAATATCTTTCCACAAAAGGGGTTTTGGCAGTAGATGCACAAGGATACTTGCGTGAAGTAAGAGGCGAAAAGGTCTATCCGGTGGACTGGACAGAAAAAGTGGAAGCCATGAAGTATATTGATATCCTGAAAGTGAACGAGCATGAAATGGAAGTACTGACCGGTTATCGGGAACCGAGGCAAGCTGCTTTACAGCTGGCGGAATGGGGAGTAAAAGAGGTACTAATCACTTTAGGTAGTCTGGGATCCATTATTTATACTGAAAATTGTTTCTATAAAATTCCAGCTTATCCACCCAAAGAAGTGGTAGATGCAACCGGATGTGGCGATACTTACATGACGGGGTATCTGTATATGCGTAATAAAGGAGGTTCTTATAAAGAAGCCGGTTGTTTTGCAGCTGCCATGTCAACACTGAAATTAGAAGAATCCGGTCCTTTTAGCAAAACAGAAGAGGATGTTTGGAATATTATCCGGACCAGTTCTCTGAAAGCAGAAGAAATCTAAGAATAAACAAGAATCCCGATAAAGCCGAACAGCCGTATCGGGATTTTCTGTATCTTGTCAGACTCTTTCGGCATCAGCATACCATGAATAAAATAGCACAACACAAAAAGAGACAAATGGTATGATGAATGACAAGGACATATTACTATTGTCTGCCACATATCCCATCAACACAGGTCCAATAGCTCCTCCTACAGGAGACATCATCAGAAAAGAAGACCCCCTTTTGGTCTTCCCACCTAATCCTTTTAAGGATATGGCAAAAATAGTGGGGAACATGATAGCTTCGAACACATAGACCAAAAACAGAGCAACTAATGAAACCCTACCTAAATTACAAACAATCAGAAAAGTAGCCAGCACCGTTCCTAACGCACAGCATAACAAAACTCTTTCTGCACGGATGTACCGCATAATCCAGCTACCGGCAAATCGCCCACACATAAATAGTCCGAGTCCACCGAATGAAAGTACCACAGCTGCGTCACGGGCATTCATCCATCCATCATCCACCACATAATTGATAAAGAAACTATTGATGGAAATTTCGGCTATTTCATAACAGAATAAAGCTATTACACCAAATAAGAACAGCTTATGTGACCATAATCCTTTGTTAACCGTCACTCCATCAACCTCCTCATCCCTATGAACAATCTCCGGAAGTTTGATTCGCGAAAAGACCAAAGCTACTGCCAGCACCACAATCCCCATCAACATATAAGGATATGAAATATTCGCCTCCCCCTTATCCGAGAATAACAAGAGACCGCCAACCAAAGGACCACAAATACACCCCAATCCATTGAAAGACTGGGCCAGGTTCAACCGACTGGCTGCTGTCTCTCTATCGCCCAACTCTGTCATATAAGGATTGGCAGCCGTTTCCAGAAACACCAGACCGCAGGCAATCACAAACAGGGAGAAAAGGAAGAACTCAAACGACATCCAGTACTCACCGGGAATGAACATCAGCGAGCCAATGCCATAAAGCAATAATCCCAAAACGACTCCCCTACGATATCCATACTTGGTTATGAACAACCCCGCCGGAATAGCCATCACGAAATAGCCCAAATAAAACATTACCTGCACCATAGCCGAATGAGTACGGGTAATATCCATCACCTCCTGAAAATGTTTGTTCAGTACATCAAGAATAGCATGTGCAAATCCCCATAAAAAGAACAAGGAGGATACTAAAACAAAAGGAACTAAATAGTCCCTTTTTACCAATGCATGTCTTTGTTTATTCATATGCTTATAATAATGCCGGCAATTGAGCCAAATCAGTAATAATCACATCCGGTACAGATTCATCAATAACTTCTCCTCCCCAACCTTCTCCTTTCAACCAGGCTACCCGGCAGCCTACAGTTTTGGCAGGAACCACATCTTTTGAAAAAGAATCTCCGATCACCAGCACATTCCCTGCCTCAAATCCCATAGCTTCCACTCCGAGTCTATAGATAGCAGGATCCGGTTTACGGACACCGACCACAGAGGATTCAATAATCTCATCGAAGAAATCCAAAAGCCCGAAGTCCTTCAAAATGGTTTGAATATTACCATAAAAATTAGAAACAAGTACCAACTTATAGTTTTTTGCCAATTCTTCTATCACCGGACGAGTCACTTTCAATACGTCCAATACATACTCATAACAGCTATCCGCTACCTTCACTGCATCAGATTGTAACTGCCACTCATCCATCGGTAATTTTCTCTGCCCGGCCAGCCATTCCATCTGAAGTTTGGTTTTGATGGAAAGGACATCATGAAAATTATGCCACGGTTGTACAAAAGGATATTTTGCCAGCGCTCTTTCTCCGAAAACGTAAGCATCACGAAAACTTTCTTTATCTACCGGCACCTGATGTTCCACATACTTGGCCCATAATACCTCTGCCCAATGACGGCTATTGGTATCTATCGTACCGCCATAATCAAATATAACTCCTTGAATATCTTTTAATACGTTCATTATCTTATACCTTATTAGTAGGTGCACCATTACCGACTTTCATAAGCAATACACCAATTACAATCCAAATCAATTCGCGTACACGGGTAATCAGTCCGGTATAAACACCGAAAGCACCCGGTATAGCCAAACCTCCTACGGCCAACGCAAATCCTCCTTCACGCGCACCTAACTGCATGGGAGAGAAAAAGAAAAGATTAGCAAATAGAGAAGTAAATGCCATAATCAGAATACAAGCCGGAAAACTGACATCCGTTGTCAGAATATTCAATATAAAATAAACTTCCAGACACCCCAATATCCGAGCCATGAACTCCAAACTTAACGATGCATAAAATGTAGACTTACGCTGTCTGTGCAACTCAGCAATCTGGCTGTCCACACGCTCTAAAGCTTCGCGCTTGTTTTCTGAAAAGCGTCTGGCCCATCCTTTGATAAAAGGAACATGCTGTAACAATTTCAACGTACGCACAGCCATTCCATTTTTATATCCTTTCATAAAGAAATAGATAGCCAAAAGAGAAATCCCGCCCACAATGGCCAGCATAGTTCCCATTGCAATATCTACAGGACGTAAAGCCAGATACAAGAAAATGGAAAAGAACCAGAAACAAAAATGCGAGAAGATGTGCATCATTACATAAAGAATGACTGATGATGTCGCCTTGCTGGCGCCAACATACGGAGTCAGCTCCATGATACGATAAGGCTCCCCTCCCATCAATCCCACCGGAGTGGCATAATTCAGCGCAAATCCGGAAACGGTCAGTTTATAAACTTTCCAAAATGGGATAGGCGTCCCTTTCTTTCCATCCCGGATTATAATATACCAGGAAAGTGTATTGAACAGATAAATGATAATCCATAATCCTATGACAGCCGGCAACCACACCCCTGCCCTGCGCAAGTTGGCCAGCAATTCATCATACTCCATATCAAATGTGCAGAGCATCACCACAATGGCTACAATTCCAAATATCAGGAATATATTTCTATACTTACTTTTCACTTTGCTGTGTATTTATGATATAACCGTGCGCAAATCGCCTCATGGCAATGACGCATATATACAAATAAAGAAGTCATCACAACAATCTCAAAAACAAAATACAGCCATGGCTCCCCAATCAGCAAACTGATATATAGTGCAATAGCACGTGTATTAAAAGTCAAGATATTGGTATATTTCATTAATGGCTTGCTGACCGAGCGGAACTCACAGCGCAATTCAGGTGGCAACTCATCATTATATTTTTTCTGCACCAACGCATAGAATCGTTGAAAGTTAGGAGTCATGCTTTCCTGCTGGCGTGTGTAATTACCATAGAAATACAGAAAAGCTTTCCACCAAAAATTACCCTTCCAGGGAAGGCTATGAAAAATTTCACGCTGCTGCTTGAAATTATCAAGTTCGCTTCCGCTTTTTCCTTTCAGAAAATACAAGTGAATGTTACGATAATAATCTGCCAGTGTACATTGTTTACTATGGCAAATCGTTCCTGAAAAAGCAGCCAATATCCAAATAAAAATTCCCCAATGCATGCCATCACCGATATTAAACGGCATCGGCTGGTTCATCAACCGAAGACAGATAGCTGCATAAATAGTAAAGAACCAGATATCCCCGGCAAAACCATCCAACATACGTCCCCATTGGGTTTTCTGTCCTGTAAGTCGTGCCAATTGACCGTCTGCACTGTCATAATGGTTTGCCCACATCAACAAAAGTATACCGATAAGGGTATGTTTCATATCGGGGTAATAGAACATCACCCCCGCACCTATACCTAAAATGATAGAAAAAATAGTCACCACATTGGGGTGTACCTTTAGTTTCTTAAAAAATAATGCCCATGCATAGCCTATGGGACGATTGAAATAAATATCCAGAAACTCCTCCGTGTCCATGGATTTGAAAGAAGCCTCTATCCCTTTCTTCTCACTCTCTTTACTCATGTCTTTATTGTTTCATTTGCTTTTTTGCCCGGTTATAAATGCATTCTGCAATTTTACCTCCCGCCTCCTCACGGCAACGGGCAAAGCTGGGCCAGTCATTAAAATCGATTATTCGCAGTGTCCCGTCGGCTGAAATCACGCAATCACCTCCGTAAATGGGGACGTTCAACGCCTCGGCTGCTTTATCACTTTGTCTTTTCAATTCCTCCACGCTAAAAGGAATTCCTTTGGCTATTCCGTTAATTTTCTCCAATCCGAATTTACTGTGTGAACAAGGAGACGGATAGAACCAATAAAAGAAATCCGTACCATGTACTCCGTAGAATTTTACCAAGTCACCTTGCAAGTGCTCGTTGATGACGGCAACAGGAATGCCGCGGTTGCGGAAATCCGCCAAAATAGCTTCCACCTCTTCCTTACACATGGCATAGGCTACATCTTCTTTCACCATCGCGTGCGAGTCACCCCGTTTCACCCAACATGGATAGCAGTTTTCCGAATATTCTTCTTCCGTAGAAATGATAAAACTTTGCGGATGAGGCACTCCTCTCTTTATAAGCAACTCTGTCATCGGTTTGCGTACACAATTGTCTATGCCATAAGCTGAATTTACCACAAGTGCACCTTCATCCTCCAAAGACTTCAAACGGGCTATCGTTGCTTTATCGCGGGCCATATCAAAAATAATATCCGCTTTGATATCCTGCTCCACGAAATCCTTTTCTGCATAAATTTCAACCTCACATCCCAACCGTCGCAATTCTTCCGCCACCTTATGAAATATAGCGGCATCATTGTCCACATGATTGGGTGAATATTCGTTTCCACGACTTACCCCTATTATTGAAATTACATCCATTCCTTTATGTTATGTTTTAAATTACTCCTTACCGGCCAGAAAGTTTTCCGCTTTCACAATATCACTGGCATGGTCTACATCCAAAATCTTTTTAAAAGGATAAGCCTTTAGTTTCAAACCGTCCGCCACCAGCTGCCGCTGAAAATTGCGCATGCGTGACATGCCTTTTTCCATGCACCCATGCAGTGTTTTAACAGCCGCCGGAGTCAGGCAGTAGATACCCCCCGATATATAACGACAACCGGGTGTTACCTCATCATGAAAACCGGTTATGTTCAAAGCCTCATCCGTAGAAATATAAAGAGGTTTTTCATCATCAATAAAATCGGTGACCGCCATATATCCATCCTCACCCGATCGCTTGAACGCTTCAATAAAAGCAGCGAATTCTTCTTCGCGGAATATGGTATCTACTGTAGTAAGACAGAATTTATCATCTTGCAGATAAGTGCTCAGTTCATAAAAACTATGCATAGAGCTGGGTGTGGTTTTCACAACTACTTCCAATGGAACTTTTGCCCCTGCCTGTAATTCTGCCAAATGCTCCTTTGTCAACGGACTTTCATTATTAATAATAACAACCACCTTGTCAGCCCCGTTGCGTATAAAAATCTGTATGAGGCGGTCAATCATGGCAACTCCGTTCAGTTGCACCAAAGGTTTGGGCATAGCTACCCCTTCTTGTAAAAGTCGGGAGCCTTCACCCGCCGATATTATTGCAAATTTCATTTCTTTATTTAATCTTCATCATCAATGGTATCCAACTTCAGTTTGTCGCTATCATCGCGCTTTTCATAATATTGTTTGCGCAACGGATGCGCATGAATCTCTTTTTCAACGATACGGTTACGGAAAACATCCATAGCTACGTAGATAGCCTGACGGAAAGAATCTTCCAAAGCAACTCCTTGTCCGGCTATATCATAAGCCGTGCCATGTGCCGGAGAGGTACGTACGATAGGAAGCCCTGCCGTATAGTTCACTCCTTCATCCATAGCCAATGCTTTGAAAGGAGCCAAGCCTTGATCATGATACATCGCCAGAATCCCATCAAAATGAGTATAGTTTCCGGAACCCATAAAGCCGTCAGCAGCATAAGGACCAAAACATTGAACGCCTTTAGCAACCATCTCCTTCATTGCCGGAATAATGATCTCATTCTCTTCAGTACCTATCAAGCCCTCGTCACCTGCATGAGGATTCAATGAAAATACAGCTATACGCGGACTGTCGATGCCAAAATCCTCTTTCAAAGAACGATGGAAAATAGCAAGCTTTTCCATAATCAGCTCTTTAGTGATATCCTGTGCGATCTCACGTACAGGAACATGGCCTGTCACTAGTGCAACCCGGAAATCATTCTTCAGCAAAATCATCAACGCTTTCTGTCCCTCGCCTACTCGCTCTTCGATATACTCCGTGTGGCCGGGAAAATGAAAGGTTTCCGACTGAATGGTATGTTTATTAATAGGTGCGGTCACCAATACATCAATCATTCCTTCCCGATAGTCCTGCAAAGCCCTTTCCAATGCATCCAAAGCGGCTTTACCTCCTTCAGACGTCGGTTTGGAAAGTTCTACTTTCAATTCATCTTCCGTACAATTCACGATGCTCAGCCTGTCCGGCTGAGCATCGTCTGCTGAGTTGATAATGCTGAAATTGGTCTGAATATCCATCGCTTTGCGATGATAGGCAGCTACTTTGGGTGACCCATAAATAATAGGTGTACAAAGTTCCAGCATAGTAGGATCAGAAAATGTTTTCAAAATCACCTCATATCCTACCCCGTTGATATCCCCGTGGGTAATACCAACCCGTATTTTGTAGTTATCTTCCATCTATATTATATATTATATGTCTGTTCCTGTTATTTCACCTGATTGGCAGTATCCATCTTTTCTTCAGGAATATTACCGCTTATCACAATTTCATCAATCAGGCTTTCATTAGGCAATCTTAATGTATAAAGTGAAGCTTCCATCTGGCGCATCAGGTTACGTTTCAATTTATCCGGTGAATAAATAAAGGCTTCCACTACGATGACACGGCCGTTGGCACGGTCTACACGTACATGAGAAACAAACGGACCACCCATCATGTCACCCTCCATTTCCCACAAGCCGCGAGCTTCCTGTGCATATTCTCCTTTTACAACGATATCTTCTACATCCACAAACATAGAATCAGTTGCCATATACATACCTTCACGTTCACCCGGAATATTCGCTTTCATCACGGAGTCACGTTTATGAACAAAATATTCTTTAGTAAAGGTATCCTTGTCTGTATAAGGATAAGAGTACATGACAAAGTTCATATCAGCGGTAGCCGTATTTGTAGAAGCCCATAAGAAATCTTTGCCTTCTTTATAATTAGACAATTCTGAAGGTACCCAGATATCACAATCAAAAATACTCCCTACCTTAGTCGAAATCACATCATTATGCTTTTGTTTCAACAGGGCTATCTGACGATTCATCTCCGCTTTTACAAAGAAATCAATAATTACTTGACCGTTCTTGGCTACAAACTCTTCAAACTCTTTTTCATTAGGAGCCTGAATGGTCATAATCATCTGCGGAGAAGCGTAGACATCACGAGAGAACTTGAACTTGGGCTGAGTATAAATATCCTGAATATCTACAATAATGATATTACGGAATATCTTCATAACCCGGTCAAAATGCTGGGGATCTATATTCGATATACGAAACGAGCGTTCCGCCTGAGGTAGTCCGGGTACATTGGTATCCAGTACATCAAATAAGGCGCGTCCTGCAGGACGATCCCACATGGCTTTATTCACTACGACCAATACTTCGTAAGGTCTGCCACTGGATGTGGGGGTAAACAAATTCTTTTGTCCCTTCTTACAAGAAGCCAGTACCAGAACCACCAGCACCAAACTTAAATAAAATGCAATTCGTTTCATAATTCAATGGTATTAATGTTTAGTTTACTGTAATGTAACACCTTTCTCTTTCTGTTGTTTAGCCGTAGATAACATTCCGCAGGCGGCAAAAATATCTTCCCCTCTGGATGCACGGATCGTGGCAAACACACCATGCTGCGTCAGGTAATCACGGAAAGCTGTCATTGTTTCCATATCCGCCCCTTCCAGATCCACATTGGGAATGGCATGGAACCGGATCAAATTGACACGGCATTCAATACCCCGCAGAAGTTTCACTATTTCCTTAGCATAAATCAATGAATCGTTCACCCCTTTGAAAACAATATATTCGAAAGACAAACGACGCTGCTTGCTAAAGTCATAATTATGCAATATATCAATGATTTCTGTAATTGAAAAAGCTTTTTCGGCAGGCATCAGCTCCTTGCGCTGCGAAGGCACCGGTGTGTGCATGCTGATGGCCAGATGGCAATCACTTTCATTCAGGAAGCGCTCCAATCCTTTTTTCAGACCCACCGAAGAAACTGTGATACGTTTCGGACTCCATCCATACCCATATTCCGAGGTCAGGATTTCAAGCACTTTCAAGACTTCATCCAGATTATCGAAAGGTTCTCCCATACCCATGAAGACAATATTGGTCAAGGTGTCTCTTTCAGGAATAGAAAATATTTGATTTAAAATCTGATTGGCAGTCAGATTGGCCGTAAACCCTTGCTTTCCGGTCATACAGAATTTGCAGTTCATCTTGCATCCCACTTGTGAGGAAACACAAAGAGTGGCACGGTCCTCATCGGGAATATAAACAGCCTCAATGAAATTTTGGGATGGTGTACGGAAAAGATATTTCACAGTACCATCTACAGAGCGCATTTCTTCTACCGGAGCAGACGCACCTACCTCATACCCACTTTTCAAAGCCTCGCGATGCTTTAATGACAAATTGGTCATTTCGTCTATCGTTGCCACTTTTTTATCATACAACCAGGACGTTATCTGCTTTGCGGCAAATTTAGGCATTCCCAGGTTCTTTACAATCTGTTGAACCTCATTCAATGTCCGGCCAAGTAATGCTGTTTTCGGAGTTTCCATTTATGTTTAAAAGACAATTAGCGTACAAAGGTAGGCAAAAAATAAGATATATTGCCTATCTTTGCCCCGAGAAATACTTTTTAACGATGAGAAAAACAATTAATTGCTTTATTCCTTATGTGGAAGGCACAGCGACAGAACAAACGATCCATGCTTTGAAGGAATGCAGTATAGTCAACAAGATTTATCTGCTGACGATCAGCCCCGACCAAACCTTATCCGTACCCGAAGGATGCGAAATATTGCCCGTTGATTCATTAACCAGCTCCGAAACGATGAAAAAGATCGCTCAAAGAGCAAATACACACTTTACGTTGCTGTATACCAAATACTCGCCGTTGGAGCTGAGTGAGAATGCACTGGAGCGTATGGTTGTTCCTTTGGAAGACAACAGATGCGGTATGGTCTATGCCGATCATTATGAATGGAAGAACGGAGAGAAGATGGAACATCCTGTCATTGACTACCAAATGGGCAGTTTCCGTGATGACTTTGATTTCGGATCACTATTATTATTCAACAGCTACTGGTTCATGGCCAGTTACTCCCTGATAAAGGAGTCGTGGAAATACGCCGCCCTTTACCACATACGCTTATACACATCTTTTTATGCACCAGCCACCCGGATTGCCGAATTTCTGTACACAGAGGCGGAAGAAGACAATCGCCAATCGGGTGAAAAACAATTTGATTATGTCAATCCGCGCAATAGAGACGTGCAGTTGGAGATGGAACAATGCTTCACCCAATTTTTAAAACAGACCAAGATTTGGCTGACACCTCGTACCACCGAGATTGAAATAGAAGAAGGGAACTTTGCCTACGAAGCCTCCGTCATTATCCCCGTGCGCAACCGTGTCCGTACCATCGATGACGCCATCCGGTCGGCATTATCTCAAAAGACAGATTTTCCATTCAATATTATCATCGTAGACAACCACTCCACAGACGGAACAACAGAAGTGATAGCCAAGTATGGCGACCGTAAAGAAATCATCCACCTTATTCCGGAGTGCACTGATCTTGGAATAGGCGGTTGCTGGTCACTGGCCGTCCACCATCCATCCTGCGGACGATTTGCAGTACAGCTGGACAGTGATGACCTTTACAGCGACGAACATACCCTGCAAACCATTGTGAACAAGTTCCATCAGGATAACTGTGCCATGGTAATAGGTACCTACCGAATGACCGACTTCAACCTGAATACCATAGAACCGGGCATCATCGACCACCGCGAATGGACAGACGAGAACGGACACAACAATGCCCTGCGCATAAACGGGCTGGGAGCTCCCCGCGCTTTCTTCACGCCGATACTCCGCTCAATCCCGATTCCGAATGTAAGTTATGGAGAAGACTATGCATTAGGACTTGCTTTCTCGCGTTCCTATAAGATAGGAAGAATTTATGATGTACTCTATCTTTGCCGCCGTTGGGAAGGAAACTCGGATGCCGCATTAAGTATCGATCGTATCAATGCCAACAACTTCTATAAAGACAGCTTGCGCACGAAAGAGCTGGAAGAAAGAATGATATGTTACAAGGAGGAAGAAGATGGACTAAAAAAGGATATCATGCCTATAAGAAAGTTCATAAAAAACGAGATACAAAATTGGGAAATAGCCCACGACAACCATGAAGCATTGAAAAATGTAAAATCCAAGCAACTGGATATCCATGGAATTCCCTTCACAGTCCAGTTTAATCCTGCACGCAGCATATCATCCCAAGCCAAAGTAGATGCGGCAAGCATAAAAGAACGCCCCTGTTTTTTATGTTCACAAAACCGACCGACCGAACAAAGAACATTCGATTTGGGAGATTATGACCTATGTGTCAATCCCTATCCTATTTTACCGGGGCACGTCACTTTTATCCATAAAAAACATGTTCCCCAACAGTTGTCATGGGATTTCTCCGATTTATTAACAGAAGAAATTCTACTCCAGATGCCATCCTATGCATGCTTCTACAATGGAGCCGCCTGTGGCGCATCCGCTCCCGACCATTTCCATCTGCAAGGCGTCAAGGCACAAAACATACCTGTCATTCAGCACATAGACTCCTTGCTGGAGCATTCGCAACTGGTCGATACAAAGTTTTGGTTCTACCCTCCCGAAGAGGAAACCAAGTCGATTATAACATTGAAACGTCTCAGCACGCACAGACTTTATGTCAACAAGGACTATCCTGCACCTATTTTCATCATACAACACTTTAACGTAATCAGTCTTTCGCTATTAGTCCTCTTACTCAATGCGTTGCCACGGGAGGACAAGAGCGCCGAGCCCCTGTTTAATCTGCTTGTCTGGTCAAAAAATGATTCTGAATATTTCACCATTGTCTTTCCGCGCAGCAAGCACCGTCCCGACTGTTACTTTACCAAGGATGAATCCCAACGCCTCATCAGTCCGGGCACACTCGATATGGCAGGCATAATGGTTGCCACCCGAAAGGAAGATTTCGAGCAACTGACCGAAAAGGACGTTGCCGGCATTATCAAAGAAGTAGGAATAAGCACAGAAGAGACCGACCAAGTGATCGAGCGGTACTTCCAGTTAAAAAAGCAACCGAAATCTGATACGATTAATCATTTTTATGTCCAATAACATCCATATGAAAGAGCCCGAAATTAGTGTAGGAATAGTAAACGCACAAGAAATTCATTTTTCATTGAACGGTAATTTCTTCGCCAAAGGAGAAACCGTTTGCAGTGAACAAAGAGTAGCTTTCAGTGAAGGGGGTATCCTGTGGAACGGCAACCTTTACCGCGAACTGACCTTTACCCCACAAGACGAGCACGCCTCTTTTTCATTATACGATGTAACCATCGGAATTAATTTCCACTGGGAACGGCAAGAAACCCAAAGTTTTATGGGAACCTTGAAGCTGGTAGTGGACGAAGGTAAAATTACCGCCATCAACATTCTTCCCGCCGAAGATTATCTGATAAGCGTCATCTCTTCCGAGATGAATGCCACATCGTCTTTGGAATTTCTGAAAGCTCATGCCGTGGTATCACGCAGCTGGCTGTTTGCACAAATTGAGAAGCGCAAGGCCCTGAGTGACAAGAATGAAGGTTTTTTCTCCTTCATCAAGACTGATACCGAATATATCCGCTGGTACGACCGGGAAGACCACACCATCTTTGATGTTTGCGCCGATGACCATTGCCAGCGCTATCAGGGAATAACCAAGGCGTCCAGTGCTGCCGTAACCGAAGCAGTAAGGGCCACCCGCGGACAATTACTGATGTACGGACGTGGTATCTGCGACGCCCGGTTCTCTAAATGTTGCGGAGGGGCAAGTGAAGAATTCGGCTACTGCTGGGAAGATAAAAATTATCCCTACCTGTCTGCTATCCGTGATGCGGAAGAGGAAGAAAACCGCCCGCTACCCGATCTTACCAAAGAAGAGGAAGCAGAACGCTGGATACGCACCTCGCCCGTTTCGTTCTGTGACACCCATGACAAAAAGGTAATTTCACAGATATTGAACAACTATGATCAGGAAACGACGGATTTCTATCGTTGGAAAGTGCGCTACACACAAGAGGAATTATCGGAATTGATCCGTCAAAACACAAAGTCGGACTATGGAGAGATCATTGATCTGATTCCCATCCAGCGCGGGAAATCCGGACGCATCTGCAAACTGAAAATTATAGGTTCCCTGAAAACATTGACTATCGGAAAAGAACTGGAAATACGCCGCACCCTGTCTTCGTCCCACCTGTTCAGTTCAGCTTTTGTGGTAGATAAAGGAGAATTGAAGAAAGGGGTTCCCGAATGGTTTCTGCTAACCGGTGCCGGCTGGGGACACGGAGTGGGTCTCTGCCAAATAGGAGCTGCCGTAATGGGCGAACAGGGATATACCTACGACGAAATTCTGTTGCATTATTATAAAGGTGCAGACATCCGCCGTTTCTATTAACCGACCCACCAGGCCACGCGCCGGGCAGATTTTCCATTCGGAATCTTTAAAATGAAAGGAATAATGAAGAACAAGCATATTTCACCGTGGGCATGGATACCCACCTTATACTTTGCCCAAGGGCTGCCCTACGTGGCAGTGATGACTATTTCGGTCATTATGTATAAAAGACTGGGGATCAGCAATACCGAACTGGCTTTTTATACCGGCTGGCTTAACTTGCCTTGGGTTGTCAAGCCCTTATGGAGTCCTTTCATTGATCTTATCAAGACGAAACGCTGGTGGATTGTCACCATGCAACTTTTAATCGGTGCGGGACTGGCGGGCATAGCCTTCACCATCCCCACCGAGCATTTTTTCCAACTTACGTTGGCGGTTTTCTGGCTGCTGGCATTCAGCTCCGCCACGCACGACATTGCTGCCGATGGTTTTTACATGCTGGCACTGGACTCACACCAGCAAGCTTTGTTTGTAGGGATTCGCAGTACCTTCTACCGCATTGCGACCATTGCAGGACAAGGATTACTTATCATGTTGGCAGGAAGGCTGGAAATAGTGACAGGTAATATACCATATGCCTGGTCCATCACCTTTATGGTTTTGGCCGGGCTTTTCCTTGGGGTGTGGATCTATCATAAGTTTGTTCTTCCCCACCCGGATTCGGATCATGCAGCCAAAGAAGTTTCCGCTTCTACCCTGCTCAAAGAGTTCTTTGGTACTTTTGCCAGTTTCTTTCAAAAAAAGCAGGCAGGTATTGCCATTCTCTTCATGTTGCTCTACCGATTGCCGGAAGCACAACTGGCAAAGATGTGTATTCCTTTCCTGATAGATCCCGTTGAGAAAGGCGGTCTGGGGCTGACGACCGAGGAAATAGGCTTCGTACAAGGAACCGTCGGCATCATCGGCCTCACCCTCGGAGGTATTTTAGGGGGGATAGCCGTAGCTCGTGGCGGTTTGAAACAATGGCTGTGGCCGATGGTATGGGCTATTTCTCTACCCGATTTAGTCTATGTTTACCTCAGTTATGCCCAGCCCGATTCCTTATACCTTATTAATGTTTGCATTTTTATAGAGCAATTCGGTTACGGATTCGGTTTCACAGCCTACATGCTCTATCTTATCTACTTTGCAAACGGAGAACACCAAACAGCACATTATGCCATTTGCACCGCATTTATGGCACTAGGTATGATGATTCCCGGAATGGCTGCCGGATGGCTTCAGGAACAGTTGGGATACAACCATTTCTTTATCTGGATTATGATATGCTGCATTGCAACCTTTGGAGTAACGGCTCTATTAAAGATTGATCCGGAGTTCGGCAAGAAAAAAGATTGATGCCGATGATAAAGAATACACCTACGGACAGAGACTTTTCCCTCTTTCTCCAACAGAGTTTTTCATTTCTGCTACCACTGCTACCACTATAGGACTTTTATCAGAGATAACAATCTATATATAAGCGCCTTATAGAGGTGGTGGCAGCAGTATTTTTTTAGATACCAAAAATACTGCTGCCACCACCTCTTATAATACTTTTCTCATCATAACTCGGATTATTCCCACAAAAAGGAACATATATTTAGAGGAATTCTTCCGCTCCTTTTGAAAAAAGATAAGGAGCTTCCGAACAATACATGCTTATCTTTTGATACATTCAACCGCATGATATTTCGGTTTCAACAGGATGAAACTTGGGTTTATACTTGCTGAAACTCTAGTTTCAGCTTGATGAAACCAAAGTTTCAGCTTGATGGAACCGTTTGAAACAACCCGACATGTAGAATGAAAGCTGTAGTTTAACGCTTTAAGTTGACTACTCTTTCATCTTACTTGTAAGGATGGTTGACAGAGTTAATACTCAATTATTGTATAAGTTGACTCTTTCAAGAGTTATTTCTTTGCCGGGTTGACAATCTTCCTGCAATTACTATTATCAAAAAGAACATCCTAAAAGTGGTGGCAGTAACATTTTCCATCCCTTCAAATATTCTGCTGCCATCACCCCTCAAAGCCTTTATTTATGGGCATTCCGGACAAAAGGTGGCAGCAGTGGCAGTAGAAAAGAAACTCTGTAGAGAAAAAAAATAAATAGAAGTTCACATAGACCCCGGAAGAAAAAAATCTTTTTTAAAAGATAGAAAGACAGAAAATAATGCTATACTTGCAAACTAAAGCCAAATAAAACAGACTAGAAAGAGTATGCCGAGGCAGAGTTTTAACCTAAAAAATAAGATAAAGTACTCTCAACAAAACAGTTATTATATTTGTTTCATATCCAAACAATAACATAAAAGATACATATATGAAAAAGATTATTTTATTAGTATTCGTCACCTTGTTTTGCTGTGTAGGATACTCACAGGCACAAACAACAGAAAAGAAAATGACTCGTCAGGAAAAGAAAGAAGCACAAAAAGCTATGGAACAAGCCTTGTTCGAAGAGGCCAAACAAGCTATAGAAAATAAAGCGTTCACACTGGAAGCCGACCGGGTTATATTCAAAAGAGGCAGAAATGCTTTTGTATCGTCTAATACCAACTTTGTAATGGTAGACGGCGATAGAGCATCCGTGCAGGTAGCATTTAACATCCCAGCCAGCGGTCCTAACGGATTAGGAGGTGTTACTGTAGACGGCAATGTTTCCGGTTACAAGATCAAAACCGACAAGAAAGGAACCATGTATCTGACAATGAGTGTAATGGGAGTGGGCATATCTGCTCAGGTAAGCATAACATTACCTCATGGAAGCAACAATGCTACCGTAGATATACGGCCTAACTTCAATTCCAACCGCCTGACTTTATCCGGTGAACTACTGCCGCTTGACAAGTCAAACGTATTTAAAGGAAGATCTTTCTAATCACTTTATAGTTCATTGTAAATAAGCCCCGGAAGTTTTGTTAAAGCAGATTTCCGGGGCTGTTTATTTTCTATTTATTCCTCTTTGCACTTTAATTTTCAGTTCTTCAAAAATACACTTCAGCAACCGGCATTTCCGTTTCAGCAACAAATCACTACCTACTTATGCCAAAGTTTATTATGTTTGTACCGGATTTCAATAGGAAAACAACATAAAATAAAAAATTAGGTATTATGAGAAAAGTAGTAGTATTAACATTAGTAACCTTGTTTACCTGCGTAGGATACTCACAGGCACAAACAACAGAAAAGGAAATGACACGTCAGGAAAAGAAAGCGGCTCAGGAAGCTCTGGACCAAATGTTATTTCAAGAGGCCAAAGAAGCAATAGACAACCAAACATTTGTACTGGAAGCGGACAGAGTTTACTTTAAATACGGAACCACCGCTTTCGTTTCATCCAACACCAACTTTGTGGGACTGGACGGTGACAAGGCTGTGGTGCAAGTAGCATTCAATGTACCTTTCAGCGGCCCGAACGGACTAGGAGGTATTACCGTAGACGGTAATGCTTCGAACTATAAAGTAAAAACTGACAAAAAAGGTAATATCCATGTCAGTATGAACGTAATGGGAATCGGAATCTCAGCCCAAGTAAACATTGATATACCTTATGGAAGCAACAATGCGACTGTAGATATTCTTCCGAACTTTAATTCCAGCCACATGACTTTATCCGGCCAAATATTGCCACTAAAGAAAGCTAATGTATTCAAAGGAAGTTCACTATAAACTACTTAACTAAAATAAAAGGAATATGAAGAAGCTACTATTTCCACTATTCATGCTTGCCATGATAGTTACTTCGTGCGAGAAAGATCCGGATATGAATAAACTGGATAGTGACTACAGCGTTTACACCGATTATGACAACAGTGTACATTTCAATGAGTTTTACACCTATTACCTGCCAGATAGCATTCTGGTTCCGGACAACAGCCTGAAAGCCAATTATTGGAAAGATGAAAATGCACAAAACATTATCAGTGCAGTGGCCCATGAAATGGAACAGAAAGGCTATGTACGGACGGAAGATAAAGAAAAAGCCAATGTAGGTATTCAGTTGTCATACGCCCAACAAAGAATACAAATGACCACAGGAGGGTGGTATGGCGACTGGTGGGATGCCGGATTCTGGGGGCCTTACTGGGGAGGAGGATGGTATTATCCTTATCCGGTAACTTACAGCTATGACACAGGAACCCTGATTATGGAGATGGTTGATTTAAGACAACCTGTCGATAAGTCCAACCAAAACAAACTGCCTGTCATCTGGCATGCCTATGCGTCAGGACTGCTATACGGAAACTCCCATTTCAATATGCAGTTGACATTAAATGCCGTCAATCAGGCATTTGCACAATCTCCTTATCTGTCAAACAAACAATAAAACCGGAAAATCATGAAAACGAAAATATTAAAACACAGAGCTCCCAAACGTATCCTCATCGGAGTGTTACTAGTTCTCTTTTGTTTCACAAGTAAAGCACAGACCTGGGAAAATGTACATTTCAACGTAGACTGGCAGATGAATATGCCATTGAACAGCAACTTTGCCGATAAATTCAGCGGGTGGGGAATGAACTTTGAAGGAAAATATGATCTGACCCCCTATTGGTCTATAGGAGCTTTCCTTAATTTTCAGACCAATCACCGATATGTAGACCGCCGGACCATCCCCCTCACCCCAACGGCTTCATTGACAACAGACCAGCAACAATCGGCGTTCCAACTGCCCTTCGGAATATCTGTATCCTACAAGTTACCGGATAACAGGTATGTAAAACCTTACTTCGGAGTCAAATCGGGTGCCATGTATTCCCAAAACTCCATTTACAACAATCTGGTACAATGGTATGAACGCCCGTGGGGATTCTATGTATCACCCGAACTGGGAATGGATATTCATCCGGTACCTTATCAGCGTCTGGGATTTCATGTAGCCGTATATTATAGCTACGCAACCAATAAAACCGATATCCTGACTTATTCTGAAGATGGAAGAAATAGCATGGGTGTACGTGTAGGAGTTTGTTTTTAATCCATACTAAGCGTTTGCTCATAAAAGAGGAGATTTGGAAAGTATTCTATTCTTTTCTGAATTTCCTCTTTTTTTCATAGTTTTGTAAAATAACCCAAATCATTTTCAACAGCGGAATGGCTATGCAAAATAAATACAATCAATTCTTCAACTTTTTCCTGTTTTCAGGGCTGGCATGTTTCTCATACCTTTCGCTGGTACTTTATACCGACCTTACGCCTCAACATCAGAAAATATTAATCTCCTTTCTGGGATTTATTTCTGTGGTGTTCATATTCAATCTGGTAGGCTTTAGTCTGATATTCATCAACCGGTGGCTGAAAAAAAGCTCTCTATTCTTTATCAAGAAGAGAAACAAACTGATTATCAACTGCATTTTGATTGCAGCTATTCTTTTCTTCATGAATTACGCGACTCTGACCATCTGTAAAGTATTGCTGGAACTGCCCTTCCCATTTGTACTAAGCAGTCCGGGCCTGCGCTTGATCATGATTATATGGCTGGTAGAAATTGTGATTGTGAGCTTGAGTATCACAAGCGCCTTTTACAGACAGCTGGTTATTCTGCATGAAAAAACAACCAAACTGGAAGAAAGCTCCATCAAAGCACAATACACGGCTTTACAAAATCAATTAAATCCACATTTCCTGTTCAATAGTTTGAATACTTTAATATCCGAAATAGAATACAATCCGGAAAGCGCAGTAGTTTTTACACAAAAGCTATCGGATGTTTACCGTTATATCCTAAAAAGTCAGGAACAAGGACTTGTTACTTTACGTGATGAACTGGAATTTCTGGATTCATATATCTATCTGCATCAAGTGCGTCTGGGAAAATGTATTCAACTGGAAAACAAAATGCCCCCCACGTTATTGAACAAGAAAATCCCTTCATTAACTCTACAGTTACTTATCGAAAATGTGATAAAACATAACATCATCAATATGGAAAATCCAATGGTCATCCATTTGGATTATTCTGACAAAGATCAAACTCTTTCCGTAAGAAACAAGATCAAATTAAAAAAGAATGTTGCAAAATCAGGAATGGGACTGAAGAACTTATCTGCCCGCTATCTGCTGATTTGCAACTTGCATATCACAATTATTGACGATTCTGAATATTTCACCGTTAAAATACCTTTGCTGAATGAATAAGATAAAAGCCGCTATTATAGAAGATGAAATTCCTGCAGGACGCCTGCTACATAAAATGTTGTCAGGATTAAGACCAGACTGGGAAATAGTTGTATTGCCCGGCAGCATAGAGGGATCTGTAAAATGGTTCCAGGAGCATCCACACCCGGATATAATCTTTCTGGATATCCAACTGACCGACGGCATTTCTTTCACTTTCATAGAACAGGCCCAACCGGAAAGTATGATTATTTTTACCACCGCTTACGACGAATATGCCATACGTGCTTTTACTGTAAACAGCATAGACTATCTGCTGAAACCAATAAACAGGGAAAGATTGGCCGAAGCCATCGAAAAGTTTGAAAGATTAACTGCCAGATATGGCAATACCACCCTATCGAGCTCATCCAATGAATTACTGAACCTACTGAAAAATATAAGTAATCCGGAAAAAAAATACCGTACCCGCTTCCTGATATCAGGAGACGAAAAGCTGTATACCTTGCAAGTAGAAGATATAGCTTATTTCTATTCTGAAAACAAAATTACCTTTGCCGTCACAAAAGAAGGGAAAGAGCATATCATAGATCTATCGCTCGACAAACTGTCCGAACAACTAAACCCTGATATTTTTTTCCGCACTAACCGGCAAACATTGGTTAGTGTACATGCCATACAGAAAATAGAAAACTATTTTTTAGGAAAAATAATAGTACAGGTAAAACCGCCATTTAAAGATAAAATTACTGTAAGCAGAGAAAAGATAGCTGCAATGAAGCTCTGGCTCAATTATTAAAAAAGTCTGTTTATATGAAAAAGCACTAACTTATAAGTAATAGGAACAGGATCGGAATCCGTTCCTATTACTCAACCAGCAGTTTTACAAAAGCTTTGCTATCACAATTGTAAAAAACAAATAGAACTTTCAGCAGGAGCCTTTAAAATTACTTTTCCACCTCCTCTCACGCTACCATCTTCTTTTATAACCGTTCCTTTATCCGGATCAATCCAAAAGACTTTATACGTTTCTCTATCTCCCGTCAAATCCAAATTAATCTCATTCTTCACACAGTACCCAAGGTATCCCTTTCCGACAGCCCCCATTACCCACTGAGTATCCATATCGGTCTGCCTATCTATAGGAGAAAAAGAAGAAGCCTTTTCATAAACCGGCAATTCATCAATCGGCGGAACTTTGGCAAAAGAGCCACCCGCCATAAATATAGCCCAATTCATAGCATTATGAGGAACTCTAGTTGTACTACCATTATAAACCACAGCTTTATCAGGATACTTACAGCGATATTCACGTACCGCACGATAAACACTGGCACAAGATACTGTGCCCGGATCAATCAGTCGCGCATGCTGGCGAGGAGCCAGACTTACCCCTCCCTGAGGTTCGTATAAAGTTCCATCTGCGCGATAATGCCACTGACGGATATCAATCACATCAACCATTGAAGTATGTTTTTTATCTTTCAAGACAGAATCCTGTACATCTTTTGTTGCCGTCAACGCCACTAACTGATGGTTATCACACGCATTGACTTCTTCCAACCAAAAGTTCATAAAATTCAATGGTCCGGTATATTCCAGTCCAATACTATGTACCACACCATTATTGTCATGGAACGCATTTACACTCTGACGAATAAATTTACTGTGATATTCACGGATAACCGGACGAGTAATATCATAGAACTGTTCTGCCATATACACTCTCTTATCCCCCGAAAAAACAGTCTTTTCCGCAAATCCCAACTGATTTATATTATTAGCAGAGCGCCAAGGATAATCACACCAGTGTGCTCCTTCTTCTATGATATTGTGCTGGTTATAATGATCATGTAACAAAACCAGTCCATCTCGATCCGCCACATCTACAAATCGCTTCAAACGATTCCAATACCAAGGATTGAATTTATTCAGATCATATTTACTTAAGCGATCCTGAGCTTCCCCCTGCCCGCTACGGCTATAAGGCATCTCATTAAAAGGAGCCCAAACTTCAGCATCAGCATGCATATTCCGCTCATGATCATTACGACGACGCTCATACCACAATCCTGTACGATGATGAAGCACATGTGCTCCCGAAAGCAATAATACTTGCGCAACACTATCTGGCTCTTCGGTATATCCCGTACCGGTGCGTCCCGGAACAAACTGGCTGAGTGATCCTTTGCCCTGCCATCCTGTAGTACCGGGAATATTCTTGCGAAAATAAGTTCCGTTAGTGAGAATATGATTTCCCCGCACAATCCAGCCATTTTTCACTTGTAAAGGTTCTGCCATAACCACACGCTTCTCTTTTTCAGGGCGCCAGTTCACTTCGTTTAAAAGAGGAGCATTATTCCGGGTTATCTCCAAAGGATATTTCACTATCATACTGTCTATCCATACATCCATTCGCATATCCGGTTTTAATGACTGTACAGACATCCAATGAGCGTACTCAGGAGTTGGCTTCGTAGTCTCATCAGTAGTATACACAAATATTTTCTTTTCTTCCATTGAAGATTTACCCATACGAGCCGCCAGTTGAGCATAAAAAAAACTTTCCGGCTTGACAAAAGTATGCGACAATTCATAATGGCCATTACCAAAAGGTTGCGTCCACATTCCATAAGCCCAATTATGAGCTGTAGGAGGAGTAACGCAGTGAGTCTGTGAAGCTCGTCCCTGCCAACACATAGAGTTAGCCGCCACCCAACCGGCTCCCTGATCTGCCATGTCCCGATAACCAAATTGAATAATTTCTCCTGACACCGTTATTTTATCCATCAAAATACCATTAGAGAAGCCACCGGTAGATCCACTGAAACTATAAGGCCGTTCGGAATGACATTGTACAAAAGCATTAGGCCCAGGTACGGCAACCCCAACTGTAAAATCACGGTACCCCTCTTCAGAATAACAACGCTGAAAAAGAGTTAGCTGTCCCAAAGTATGAAAAGCATAACGCCTATGGTTGGCTATCTCGGACACGGGATGCAAAAATTTACAATCTTCCACAGTCACCTGCATCGCTCCCTCCAATACCATCACCGCCGAACCTGCAAAATGATGAGCCTCCACTCTTCGTACCCATCCATTTTTCACATGATTGAAGGTAATTGCCTGCCAACGATGGTTTTCATCTTTCAAATTAGTATGATCATATTCAGAATCGCAACACAAATTCTCTATTCCGACATTATTAATCCTCCCAGTCCATGAAAAAGGTAAAATATACCCACCACCATACTTGGGATCAAGGCTCATGGTCAATGGTACATCTATGGTAATACTTTCAGAGGTAACAGCAACTACAGTACGCTCCCACACCATATCATGACGGCCGGGAGTCCATTTTGAGAAATTATATTCCTGTTCATTGCCCAATCTATCCGTACCAAGCACCGAAAGCCATCCGGCAGTTGATGGACGGACAATGCGTATTTTATCTCCCACCTTCAATGTTGCAGTTTGTTTCAAAGGAATGACCGTAGCATTTACAGGTACGTACTGCCCGGCAACATGAATAGTGTCTTCCGTTTTCGCATTATTATAACCCAAAACACGAATCAATTCATCCTTCATTGGTCCCAACGCATGTAAAACCGTCCCTCCATCCTCATGGCAACCACTACCACGAAGAACCACCCCGTCAGCTCGCATCAAAAGTTTGCCTTTCAACTCATAGTTACCGGAAGCCAACTGGACAGCACCTCTGAACCCGTCCTCATTTATAGGAAGCGAGGCTACATAATCCAATGCTCGTTGAATGGTACCGGTCGCATCTCCATCCATTAAAGGAACATACACTTTTGCATCCACCCAAGGAATGGGAGTTTCGGATTGACGATAGCCACAATAAGAGAAATCGGGTATCCGGTCACCATCAGAATATGACTTATAAACCAATTCACCGGCTTCAGTGATATGAACAGGAGACTGAGAAGTCGTCTTAAAATGTGCATCTGTAGTTACAAAAAAGAATGCCCCGACAGATAACAGGAACATCCGGCATAAACTGTGTTTCATAGTTTCATTCTTAAAAATTCAGTTATACAAAAATAGAGTCAAAACAGATACTTCTTATTGAAAAATTGATCAAATTTGGGTAGAAATCAAACACTGACCTGAAATTGCAAGTATTTGCAGATCAAATAGAGAATAAAACGGAGTTACTAAAAGAATATAAGAGCCTGACAAATAAATACAGAATACAATGATTATCGGATAAATTTATATTATTTTTGTAGATATAATAATTATCTTATTATCCGATATGATCATAATAGCAGATAGTGGCTCTACCAAAACAGACTGGTGTTTGGGCAATACAAAAGCAGACAGTAGAATAGTCCAGACCGGCGGTATCAATCCTTTTCATCAATCAGCTGATGAAATAGAAAATGTAATTGCCTCCACATTGATCCCCCAATTGGGAGATACGATAGAATATACAGATATTTATTTCTATGGTGCGGGGTGCACTCCCGAAAAGACTGAAATGGTGAAAGCAGCCTTGTTGCGAAGTTTTCCACAAGCCAATATTTTTGTAGAAAGTGACTTATCGGGGGCTGCCCATGCTTTGTGTGGCAGGAATGCCGGTATAGCGTGCATTTTAGGAACCGGTTCCAATTCTTGTGCTTATGACGGAGAGAAAATAATCGCTAATATTTCCCCGTTAGGATACATTTTGGGAGATGAAGGCAGCGGAGCCGTATTAGGAAAACGACTAGTAGGCGACTGCCTGAAACATCAACTGCCCGATGATCTTTGCCGGGATTTTTTCAAAGAATATAAACTGATACCGGCACAAATTATGGATAAAGTATACCGACAGCCCTTAGCCAACCGTTTTCTAGCAAGTCTGACTCCTTTTCTTTTCGCCCACAAACATAGAGCAGAGATACAGGCTTTATTAATCTCTTGCTTCACCGATTTTTTTACCCGTAATGTAATGCAATACGAATACCGTGAGACTTCTGTACATTTTACAGGTTCCATCGCGTTTTATTTTCAGAAAGAGGTGAAAGAAGCGGCTCAAAGACTAGGCGTGTCCACCGGAAAAATTTTAAAAAGCCCGATGGAAGGATTAATGGATTATCATTTCAAAATATGAGTTTTATTAAAATAACAGAGCAATCATCCATGCACGAAGATTTGGAACAACAATCCGTCAAAGAGCTATTGGAAGGTATCAATGAAGAAGACCAGAAAGTAGCCGCAGCCGTTCATGCATGTATACCACAAATAGAAAAGTTAGTAAATGAAATAGTGGAACGTATGCAACAAGGAGGACGTATATTCTATTTGGGAGCAGGAACCAGTGGGCGTCTAGGGGTATTAGACGCTTCTGAAATTCCTCCGACTTTCGGTATACCCAATACTTATATTATAGGGATTATAGCAGGTGGTGAACAAGCTTTGAGACATCCTGTGGAAAATGCTGAAGACGATTTGCAAAAGGGTTGGATAGAATTGCAAAAACATCACATTACGGATAAAGATACCTTGATAGGCATAGCAGCATCAGGTACAACACCTTATGTAATAGGAGCTTTGCGAAAAGCACGAGAGCACGGTGTATTGACGGCTTCCATCAGCAGCAATCCGGACTCTCCGCTTTCGAATGTGGCGGATATCCCCATTGAAATGATCGTTGGTCCGGAATTTGTCACGGGCAGTTCACGCATGAAAAGCGGCACGGGACAAAAGATGATACTGAATATGATAAGCACCACCGTCATGATCAAACTGGGCAGAGTGAAAGGAAACCGAATGGTCAATATGCAACTCAGTAATCAAAAATTAGTAGATAGAGGAGTACAAATGCTGATTGACGAATTACCTATTAATAAAGAAAGAGCAAAACAATTGCTGCAAAAATATGGTTCTGTTAAAAAGGCACTTGACGCTTATAAAACAAATAATTGTATCACTAAAAACGACTGAAGTATGAAAAGTTGGAAACTGGAAGCCGTCATCCTTGCCATTGGCATGTTGGTGATGGGGTATTTTATTAAACAGGGATTGGACACTTTCTCTGGCAAAGACAGAGTAGTGAATGTGAAAGGCTTGGCAGAGATGGAAGTACCGGCCAATAAAGTGACTTGGCCTTTGATGTATAAAGACTTGGGAAACGATCTTCCCACTTTATATAATAAGATTAATGCAACCAATCAGGCAATTGTTAATTTCTTGAAGCAAAAAGGAATCACAGAAAATGAAATCAGCATCAACGCACCGGAAATTATAGATATGCAAGCTGAACGCTATAATAATAATTCTGTTCCTTTCCGCTATAATGTAACTACTGTCATCACGGTAACTTCTACGAAAGTAGATCTGGTAAGAAAGATGATCAGCGAACAAAGCGAACTTCTGAAGCAGGGCATCGCCATTACCGGGGGAGATTATAGGTATAATGTACAATATGATTATACCGGTCTGAATGACATCAAACCTCAAATGATAGAAGAAGCAACCAAGAATGCACGGGCAGCAGCTATCAAGTTTGCCAAAGACTCGGACAGTGAACTTGGTAAAATCAAAAGAGCATACCAAGGACAATTCAGCATTGAAGATCGCGACGCCAATACTCCTTACATTAAACGTATCCGCGTCGTAACTACCATTGATTACTCCCTGGAGGATTAAACTCCCATTTGGCGGAGCATATTGAATAGGGCCTCTTTGTTCAGGGGCTTGGGCAAATAGCCGTTAAAGCCTCTGGACATAACCTTCCGCTTATCCTCATCATAAGCAAAAGCAGTCACGGCAACAATGGGCACATTGGATGATAATTGGCGAATGGCCTCCGTTGCCTGATAACCATCCACCACAGGCATACCTATATCCATTAAAATAATGGCAGGATTACACTCCAGAAACATAGAGATAGCCTCTTCGCCATTTTCTGCCCTCACCAGATTATATTTTTTTTCCAGATAAATCTTATATAATAAGTAATTATCATCCATATCCTCTGCAATCAAAATCGTCTTGCGTTCCGAACTATCTGATATCTCGGACAATTCTATAAACTGCTTTTCTTCTTCCGGCGGCAATGGCAGGAAATCAAAAGGTTTTTCAGGCAGCGTAAACCAAAATGTAGAACCTTTACCATATTCTGAAGTAACCCCTATCTCGCCACCCAATTTCTTTATAATGGTCTGGCTGATGGAAAGTCCCAAACCTGTTCCCTGACGTTTGGCATCCAACTTTGTAAAGCGTTCAAATACCTGATGCACTTTATCTTCAGGAATACCGGTGCCCGTATCTGTCACATAAAAATGCATACCATTTTCACGCACTTCATACCCCATAGTTATACTGCCCACAGAGGTATATTTAAAAGCATTAGACAAAAAATTAGAGATAACCTGCGAAATACGATTCTTTTCCGTATGTATAAAACAGACAGGCAATTTAGGTTCGAAAACAATACGTACCGGGCTATCCGCCTCTTCCAGACGCAACCTGAAGATTCCCTCCAACTCCCGCATAATCTGGTTGACGTCTACATCTGTATAAATGAATTCCAAAGTGCCGGCTTCAATCTTGGACATATCCAAAATATCATTTACCAATTGCAGAAGCATATTGGTGTTACCCTTGATTATCTCTACATAAGAATTTCTATCTTGTTCGGATGCAGCAGCCAATAATCCCGCAAAGCCTACAATAGCGTTCAAAGGAGTACGAATTTCATGACTCATATTTGCCAGGAAAGCTGTTTTCTGCTCTCCGGCCAGTTCCGCATTCCGCTTGGCCATCTCCAGTTCGTCCAAAACCTTTTTCTGACGGGTAACATCACGAACCGTCAACAAGACCTTATCATCTTGGTTCAATTGTAAATACGAACCTGACACGCAAACAACGCAATCTACATAATTATCCATTTTCTCAGAAAGATAAAGCCTCATGGAGGTTTCCAACTGAGAAAAATGACCTTTTTCGCGAAAACATTTTTCAATAGAATTTCGGACAGGGCACGCTTTGCAATTCTCATGAGAACCACAAGCCCCGGCATCCAAAGCATTCTTACAACGAAGCAGTTCTCCGACTCTGCGCAAAACCCGTCCTTCGGAAGTATTATTCAAATTATAATAATTAGTCTTTTCGACTAAAAAATTCCGGTTAGCTAAGATTATATAAGCATCTACATTATATAATATAGAATCCGAAAATTCTTTCACTGAATATACCTCATTTTTCTTCTCAACAAGCTCCCCCTCTAAATTTCTCTTCTGCTTTCTTTCCCATCCCCACAAGAAACCTAAAAGCAGAACTAAACAAATTAAAATGAACACAACCATACTTTAAGAGGTTAAATTTCCACAAATGTACAAACATAAATTAAATACTACTATAATTACTCACTTAAATTTTAATCAGGAAGAAAATTTAGCAAATGTGTTTGTGTTTCAGTAAATTGTTGTATCTTTGCGCCCGAAATTAGATAAACAATATAATGTCTAACGTAATTAACTGAGAATTTTAACAATTTTATTAATGGAAAATTTAAAAAACATCGCTCCTGTTGAGGACTTCAACTGGGAAGCTTATGAAAACGGCGAAGCTGTAACAGGCATGAGCCACGAAGATCTTGAAAAAGCTTATGACGGTACACTGAACAAAGTAAACGACCGCGAGGTTGTAGACGGTACTGTTATCGCAATGAACAAACGCGAAGTAGTTGTTAACATCGGCTACAAATCAGACGGTATCATTCCCCTGAGTGAATTCCGTTACAATCCTGAACTGAAAATAGGTGATACTGTAGAAGTATACATTGAAAATCAGGAAGACAAAAAAGGACAGTTGATCTTGTCACACAAGAAAGCACGTGCTACCCGTTCTTGGGATCGTGTGAACGCTGCTCTTGAAAACGAAGAAATTATTAAGGGTTACATCAAGTGCCGCACTAAGGGTGGTATGATCGTTGACGTATTCGGTATCGAAGCATTCTTGCCGGGTTCTCAGATCGATGTGAAACCTATCCGCGACTACGATGTATTTGTAGGTAAAACAATGGAATTCAAAGTGGTTAAGATCAACCAGGAATTCAAAAATGTTGTTGTTTCTCACAAAGCTCTTATCGAAGCTGAACTTGAACAGCAGAAGAAAGAAATCATCGGCAAACTTGAAAAAGGACAAGTACTTGAAGGTACTGTTAAAAATATCACATCATACGGTGTATTCATCGACCTTGGTGGCGTAGACGGTTTGATTCACATTACTGACCTGTCTTGGGGTCGTGTAAGCGATCCGAAGGAAGTAGTTGAACTGGATCAGAAGTTGAATGTTGTTATCCTTGACTTCGATGATGAAAAGAAACGTATCGCTCTTGGTCTGAAACAACTGACTCCGCATCCTTGGGATGCCCTTAACCCTGACTTGAAAGTAGGTGATAAGGTGAATGGTAAGGTTGTTGTTATGGCTGACTACGGTGCATTCATCGAAATCGCTCCGGGCGTAGAAGGTT
>CAVJPC010000211.1:0-2840 GCA_963651205.1 Bacteroidaceae bacterium | reverse complement strand
GCTATCATACAATTTGCCACCGATACTGTAATAGATCATGAAAGACAAGTCGATGCCTTTATAAGAGAAGTTATTAGTTACTCCTCCGAATAAAGCAGGAATAGCATCTCCCAGATATTTCATCTGACTATCACTTGTCACTTCATTATAATCTTCCGTGAGAACCCGTTCTTTAACTACCTTCTCGCCTTTTTCATTCGTTTCATAGATATTCTTCCAATATTGGTCGTTACCGGTTTCCTTGTTTACACCGGCATATTCAATTCCCCAGAAATTATAACGGGATTCTCCTTCCCTCCATTTAAATACACCTGAGTTGATTTCCGCCTGTGGTAATTTAGTAATACGGTTTTTATAAGATGTCCCGTTCAGGTCGATCGACCATTTGAAATTTTTATTTGAAATAGCGGCATAATTCAAAGAGAACTCTACACCTTGGTTTTTCACATCACCGATATTACGATCAATACCATCAAATCCGGTGGAAGGAGCCATAGGCAATGAGAATAACAAATCTTTTGATTTACGGCTAAACCATTCTACACTACCGCTTAATTTATTAAATAAAGCGAACTCCAATCCGACATTCAACTGCATATTACTTTCCCATTTCAAATCCTTATTAGCCAAACGACTAACCATAACACCCGGATCTGTATAATTATTCATACCAGTTTGATACAAGCCCTGGTAAGCATAATATGTACCAAGATTATCATTACCAACGGCACCATAACTAGCTTTCAGTTTCAAATTATCCAACCAACCGCTATAAGGTTTTAGAAACTCTTCATTAGATAATCTCCAGGAACCACCTATAGACCAAAAACTACCCCAACGATTATCCGGATGGAAACGGGAAGAACCGTCTGTACGGAAACTTCCTGAAACATAATAACGATCTTTATAATCATACTCTACACGACTTAACCAACTCAATAAACGATAATTATCCTTATAGGAATTCATACTGTTCATCACTGCAGCCGAACCGATCTCTTCCACTCCGGGGAAAGGAAAGCCTCGTTTGGAAGCAGACAGATACTTAAATTGCATGGAATAAGCTTCCTGTCCCAGCAATACCGATAAAGAATGATCGCCGAAAGTCTTTTCATAAGTCAGCAGGTTATTAACCGTATAAGCGAAATTACGATCGCTTTCTTTATAAGCTTCTCCCTTATAGCCGGCAGCATACCCATATTGGCTATTTACATATCCGTCATAATTATATTGATAGAAATCTACACTCAGATTGGTACGCCATTTCAAACCTGGCATGAAAGTAATCTCAAAATAACTCCGGTTGGAAACATCATCGTGTGTCCATGGAGCATTATTATATTCATCATCTGCTAATGGATTCGAGCCCTGCCATGATTTACGATAGTCACCATAGTCATAAATACGATTTCCATTTTTATCCAGAATATATTCCCCTGTAGTCTGGTTTGTTTCATAAATAGGATAAACAGAAGGCATCGTACGAAGGAACCATACAGTATTTGCACTAGCAGAACCTTCGCGTACACTATGGGATAGACTAATGTTAGTTCCGACTTTCAACCATTTGTTAACAGAATAATTGAAGCTGGCTCGTGTTGAATAACGCTCGAAACGTTGTATCGAAAATACTCCTTTATCATTCAGATAACCGGCAGATAAGTAATAATCGGCTTTCTTGGACTTACCGCTAAAGTCTATCGTATATTCCTGACGCAGCCCTGATCTAAATAATTCATCCCGCCAATTCCCGGAGTATAATAATTTTGCATTAGGATCCATTTTTCCATCCGTCCCCACAGGAGAGCCCACATTATAAGGATTACAACCGAACTCCCCAGTCAGGTAAGCAGAAGCCCAGTTTCTTGATTCATCTTCCGTATATCCCCAATCTTTATATCCATTATATAAAGAACGCCATGTTAAAACAGAAAACTCATCCGGTGTTAATTCACGAGGCAGGTCAACAGCCAGACTGGCAAATCCCCAGGTAGAACGGAAATTGATCTGTCCTTTCTCCGAAGCTCCTTTACGGGTGGTTATCATTACAACACCATTCGCTGCACGGGAACCGTACAAAGCAGTGGCAGACGCATCTTTCAGAACTGTCATCGATTCAATATCAGCCGGATTAATCGCATTCAGATAACCATTATAAGCTGTTCCGTCCACGACGTACAACGGATCGCTGGAAGCATTCATTGAACCGATACCACGTATCATGATTTTAGCATCCGCCCCAGGCTCTCCGCTATTATTAAGAACTTGTACACCAGAACTCTGCCCCTGCAATGCTTGTGTCACGTTAGATGCACGTATCTTTTCCAAAGATTCTTTTTTAATTACCGTTGCCGAGCCCGTAAAAGTCGATTTCTTTCCAGTACCATAAGCAACTACCATAACCTCATCGATGGCTACCACATCCGGTTCCATCTGAATCGACAGGTTGTTTCCAACAACAGGAACTTCTTTGGTTTTGTATCCCAGATAAGAGACATGAAGAACTTTGGTGCGGGCAGTCACTTCAATAGAGAACTCTCCATTCTCGTTCGTTGTCACTCCGTTCATGGTTTGTTTATCCATGATCGCAACACCAATCATCGGTAAACCGTCTTCCGAGGATGTAACAACACCCTTCACCAGCTTACCCTGCGCTACCACCAGTTGAGTACACAACAAAATGGCGCAAAGAATTGAAAAGATTTTTTTCATAATCACATTTATTAATATCAACACTAGTTTTTTCATATACAAAACACAAAATCCGATAATTCAAAGCAAACAGAGTTCTGGTAGGACTCTGTCAAATCATAGTCTTGATGACAAATATATTAAATTTA
>CAVJPC010000210.1:0-42220 GCA_963651205.1 Bacteroidaceae bacterium | reverse complement strand
GGGAGATATTGATGCGCATGCTGATATGGAGCAATATCCATCGGCGGATAAAATCCACACTGGTGCGGCTTATGGTCAGTATGAGTTGTCCCAGCAGGATCAGGTAAATGATTCCCAGGTTTTGATGGGTAATACCTATATCGACGATGGCTTGTGTAAGAAAAGGGAAAATAAGTTGTAGCAGACAGCCCACTAACGCTCCCAGTATAATTTGTCCGAAATATCGGCGATGTTGCTTTATGTAACCAAACAAAAAGTTGAAGGAGCGCTTTCGGTTCGTTGTTTCTTCCGAAAGTTCATGGAAAGCGGGTGTGGGCTGGATAAACATGGCTATTCCTTTTTCTTCCCCTTTAGACTGTGTGCTGATCCAGTGGTCTTTGAATTCCTTTTCGGTATAGGTCACCAGTCCTTTTCCCGGATCGGCAATATGGAATTTCTTTCCTTTCTTTATTTGATAGAGGACCACAAAATGGTTCTGGCTCCAGTGCAGGATGCAGGGCAGGGGGGCTTGGGGCAGTTGCTCCATGGTTACCCGTCCGCAAATGGTATGCAGCCCCAGCTTGTTTGCGGCCTCACTGATGCCCAGCATGGATACACCTTCGGTGGTGGCAAAGCAGTAACGGGAAAGAGATTCCAGGGAATACTCTTTTCCGTAGTATTTGCATATCATTTGCAGGCAGGTGATGCCGCACTGCATGCTGTCGTGCTGTTTATAGAAAGGAAACATGATGATTAATTATCATAACATTACATATTGTTCTTGAATATAGATACAACTAAATATAAGGAAATATAGCGAGGCTATTCTTCACAGAATGGCCTCGCTATAAAATTCAGAATCAATCTTTTAATGATATAATATTATTATTCTCTACAAAATGTAGAACAAAATCTGAATACATTTCATGATCTGTACGTGTTACATCTTTATTGTTATACTTTATGCTTTCTATAACGATTGAATTTTCACCAATTGTTTCCTTGTTTGCGCAAAAATATCTGAAACGACAAGTCAATCTCAGATTCAGCCCGTTAATTTTCAGGTCAACAATTGAGGTCCCCACGGCGTTGTTGATGTCACTGAATTTCATTTCCTTTGTATTAGGAAGATCAGCTTTAAAAGACAAATAACATCTTTCAACTCCATCATTTTCCAATTTATTGATTTTAAAAGGCAATTCTCTTCCTGAAGTCATTCCGTGTATGTTTATCTTTTTAACATAGCTTTCATCTAATAAAAGATCAGTACCAGACGAACTCACACACGATATCATCACGCTGTTCCATTGCACTGATGCCGTCATAGGCGAATAGACATTGCCCTTATCGCACGAGGTGAAAAATAATATGACTAAAAAGCAATATTTAATAATATTGAGGATTCTCATAATAATTCAAATTTGTATACATCATTGGATTATATTTATAAGTATTATCGGGATTACCCTCTAATGAAGTCCAAATATTATTTTCTGTTGCACAATACCAGCCATTTCCTCCATCGGGTCCCCAGCCCCAGTTCATATAAAGTCTGTCATCATATTCATTCCAAGTTTTAATTGTGATGCCTAAGAGTTTTCGCTTAACTGTATAAGATTGTTCATAATATCCATCACAGAACCATATGTGACCACCACCATAGGGACCGTAAGCTCCAATAAGGACTCCTCGGTTAAATGTAGTTTCTTCACCAAAATAATTATATCCTTTAAAACTCAGATTATTATATAGTGTTTCAAAATTGTATGAAACAAGTTGTGCATGCTTATAGCCAATTCTGTGAAGTCCGGTTAATATATCATTGGGAGTTGCTCCACTTCCTCCATTTATTGCGGATTTAAAACTGTAATTTGGAATGCTGTCGGCTATTTGGCGCAATTTTTTTGCCGTATCAGTAGGTCCTGTTACTGTTTTGATGTTATACATATCATAATAACCAAAACTTGGATAAGTGGAAGTGGTATTTCCTAAAATTCTTTCCGAAGTGTCATATAATAACATTCCTATAGCTATAGCTGGACATCCTATCGGAGTACCAGAATTTGTATAATAATTATATCCACCTTCTTGACACCAGTAGTTCAAGTCTTTCCCTGTATATGGATAAATGGATGTTTTTCCAGATGAATTTTCTCGGCGACCTCTGCTTTCCACAAAAATAGGTTCGTCATTTGCAGGAACGATTTCATACTCATATCCTTCTTCCCCCAAATACTTCCAATTTTCATAATATTCGTTATCAGTAATCTCTATATTGCTTATTCCTTTTTTTACCTTGTTTTTATAGTAAGATATAAACAAATTTAAAGGACTGTCTTTGTCTAAACTGCTGAAATAGAAGTTGCCTTCATTGGAATGGGCAATAATAGGAAATGAGCTGTTATCTCCTGCTATTATGATAAAACCTTCATTGTCTTTATAATTAAAAGAATAGAGAAGTGTATCCCCATTTTCAATCAGATAATCTATGTTGTCTAATACTTTTTCCTTATCCAATGTGGAACGTGTCTTGGCATTTGGACTGTCGTTCTCATCAAGATAAGAGGAAAACATGGAGGCATAAATCTCGGCTTGATTTACATTCAGTTTAGGGGATGGGAGCTCAAGTTCTTGATTTGAATTACTTTTATTCAAATCATTATCTAGTATGTTATCAGAACATGAAAACATACACAATGTAGTAAGCAGTACTAAAATAATACTTTTTTTCATGATGAATTGTATTAATTATTGTATTAAATTTATAGGTTATTTTCCTTGTTAAGATGATTACATATCAATTGTAGGTCATATTACTTCAAAGGCTTGCCTCAATTAATAGAATTACATGGTATACAGAATCTTGTTTTTCATAATAGTAAGATTTAACAGTGCAACTATCTTTTCTTTAGATATTAGCTCAATTAATTTGTATTGTAGGACCATTAGCAGGTGGATTCTTTCTTGAACTTATACTTACTTTTAATTTGTATTCATAACCTTCTTCATAGTCGAATCCTTCTATATGGTCTAAATCAATAAGTAATATTTCATCACTTCCATCTATTAAACATTCTATTACTTAAACTTTAGTTCCAGTCCATACTAACTCTGAAGAAACAGGCATAATGACTATTCTTTCATTATCGTCTTTGTCACATCCTCCTATCAACATTAAAAGGAAAATGCTAATAATATAAGATGAACTAAATAAAAAATGCTTTTTGTATCATGGCCTGTTTTTTGTGAATTAAAAGACTTGGTATGTCCTTTCTCATTAAGACATAAAATAATCGTTTTATGTGCTTTGAAAGAAGTACTTATCTGGCATCTTCAACCCAATGCCATTCGCCATATAGATAAACCCAATATCCTCCTTTGACAGAGGATAATTCCTGTTCCGTCATTGTTTCTATTTCCATAATCGTTTTTTTTATTTTTTTGATGTTACAAAGGTAAATCACTTTTTTGAGAATTTTGTTAATCAATGTGTAACTTTTTAGGTAATCAAATGAAATGTTTTGGTTACATTTGCACATGATTTTGATTTCATATACTATGAAAAAAGTTACTTATATAGCAATAGTTGGTGTAATTGCCATATTCTGTTTGCAAGGATTATGGATTAGCAATATGTATTGCGCACATGTTGTGCAATTTGTGGGAACAATGGAAAGAGCCATTTCTACCAGTATAGGGAAAGAAATAGCATTCCGACATCATGACTCTCCATATAAAGATCCGCAGCATCCTAAAATTGTTCATAAAACAGTTAATGATATGACACCGGAAGAAAGAAGTCAGTTAAAAGGAGATACATTGGATTTGGATTTATTGACTCAAAAAAATATTGGTTCCAATTTGTCTGAGGTTCTTGTTCAATTAATGCAAGATGAATTGATTAAGGAAGGGAAATACATACTACTTCCCAAACTGGATAGTATTTTCTCTCAGGAGCTGAAGAAGGCGGATATGGTTGCTAACCATTGCATCCTATTATATAATAAGGATACAACGATAATGAACAGTATCGGGACATTGTCTGCTAATAAACGGAATGTGGAGAGTACACGACTTTTTCCTATCGGAACAAAAGGATTGCAATTTATACAAGTAAAAGCAAATGTTGCGCTTTCTCCTTTCTTGCGCGAGATGCTTTTTATCTTAATGCAATCTATCTTGCTGGTGCTCATTGTATTGGGATGCGTGGTTTATTTGGTCATTTTGATTAGAAAGAAAGACAAACTGTTCAAACAGCGTGAAGCTAGTGTGAATGGAACGGTGCACGACCTGAAAGCACCCTTGAACAGTGTGATAACCCTTATGAGTTATTTGAAAAAGAAATTGCCGGATGCTGATGCTTCTTTGCAGAAAATGGTAGAGGATACTGCCGTTCAAACGCGTAATTTGGTAAATGATATAGAAGCATTATTGATCACCGCCCGTAGAGATAAACAAAAAATAATTCTGCAAAAGGTGGAAGCAGACTTGCTGCAATTAATAGAACGTGCACAGGAAAGTATCTCCATACAGTATGTTGGTAAACCTCACCAAATAATGCTTGAATCGGATTTTGATAAGGTCAAGTTGATGTTGGATCCGCTTTATGTAACTAATATTATCCGAAACTTACTGGAAAACGCTTTGAAATATTCTAATGAGGGGGTAAGTGTTATCATTAAAGTGAGAAAAGAGAAAAATAAGGTGGTATTGTCAGTCGAAGATAATGGTTGGGGCATAGAAAGGAAATATCAAAAGAAAATATTTACGCAATTTTTTCAAGTACCGCATGCGCATGTAGTGCATCAGCATGGCTATGGTGTAGGATTAGCTTATATCAAATATATCATGGAAGCACACGGAGGAAGTATTTCTGTAGATAGTGAGTTCGGAAAAGGAAGTGCTTTTATTTGCAAATTTCCGTTGGAATGATTTCTTTTGTATATTCAACAAAAAACGAGAAAATATGAGTAAAGCAAAAGTCCTTTTTATCGATGATGATGTAATGCTGGGCAATATAGTAACCATGGCACTGACGGAGGAGGGATATGTGGTGCATCAGCAAAATTCATTGACCGGCATAAAGGCTGTTGTCGGTGAGTTCAGACCGTCCATTATTGTAATGGATGTAGAGGTAGGGGCAGAAGACGGTATTGATGTGATGCCGGAACTGTATGCTGTATCTCCTGAAATTCCAATTATTGTTATATCCTCACATTCTGAAAGCAATGAGGTGGTCAGGGCTTTGCAAAATGGAGCAGTGGCTTATCTGAAGAAACCTTTTGAAACAGAGGAACTGACGGCATATATAAAACGGCATACCCATGTGACTCACAACCTCATTTCAAGGATAAAAATAGCATCGCTGGAACTGGATACCCAAAACCATATATTGTATCAGGATATCCAAAAATTGAAAAAACTAAGTAAATTGGAATTTGCATTACTTATTCTGCTTTATGACCATCAAGGGGAAATTGTATCTCATGATGAAATAAGTAAATTATGGGAAGGAGCGATAATGGAAAATCATAGCCTTTATAATTTGATTGCAAAATTGAGAAAGGTCTTATCAGTGGATACTCGCATTGAAATAGTTACCGTAGGAAAGGACGGTTATGCTCTGAAAATAGAGGATGTTGCGAGCTGCATATGAAGAAAATATGAAGGATCGGTATAACGATCCTTCATTGCAACTTGTTTATAATCAGTAAGTAATGTGCTGGTGAAAGATTTGAAGAAAATAATTCCGGTATTTCATTCCTTGGATGCAGATGTGCCGGATGTTTTCTCTTCATATTCGTGTTTCCGTTTCGGATTCATCGGAAACCAGCCTTTCAGCACGCGTTCGCGTTGCTCGAATATCTCTTTGATAGTCCAGAAAGAGGAGAAGGAGAAGACACCCAGTAAAGAGGAAATCAGGATGTCACTCACAAGCACAGTAGCTATAATACCCGCTATGCCTAAGACCAGGAATATCCACCAACACCGTGTCCCCCAATAATATTCGGCCTTGACCACGACAGGGTGGAAAAGACCGATTATTAAGAAGGTACAGATGCCGATTGCGATACCGCCCAGATGGTATTCATTCAGCCATTCCATTCTTTCTTAGCTTTGAATGGGTATTTCTTTCTTGATGCTTTGTTCCAGTGAAATAAGAGTCTCGGTAGCCGTAACACCGGGGATTTCCTGAATCTTTGAGTTCAGCAAGTCCATCAGGTGCTCGTTGTCACGAGAGTAAAGTTTGGTCAGCATGGTATAGGGACCTGTAGTGAAGTGGCACTCCACAATTTCGGGAATCTTCTTTAGTTCTGCCACTACATTTTTGTACATAGATCCTTTTTCCAGTTTTATCCCTACATAGGTACAGGTTCTATACCCTAAACTCTTAGGGTTTACATGATATCCGGAACCAATAATAACTCCCAAATCAATTAATCTTTGCACGCGTTGGTGAATGGCCGCGCGTGAAACTCCACATTCTGCTGCGACATCTTTAAACGGGATGCGGGCATTTTGGGATATAATTTCTAGAATTTGTCTGTCAAGACTATCAATTTTCTCCATAATATACCGATTTTAATGTTATCAATCTGTAAGCAAATATAGGAATACTTTTTAATCTATCTACTATTTTGCAAGAAAAAACATATTTTCTTTGAAAAAAAGTGCAAAAAAGGGAGCTAATCACCTATTTCCTTCTCTATTTCGCTGATTTTCCCTCTTCTTTCAAATGAGAAAGTATCGCTATGCTCATCTAAATATTTCAACAGGAACAGTGATTTTCTTAACAAATACGTTTGTTCTTCGGGTTCTTTCAACAAAGCGTCCTGGTGCAGCAGTTCGGATAACATATCTATACGGGTGAGCAATTCTTCCCCTCCGTAGTTTTGTCCCAGATCATTCAGTATGTACTCCGCATCCTGGTCATAATAGAAGGTGGGAGGATGATTGAAATAGGCTCGATAAATGCTGTGAAGCTGCAATTGCAGTTCGGGACCGTCCTTTTTATCTTTCTCTTCGACTAATTTTTCCAATGCCTCGACAAATTGCTGAAGCAACCGCATAATGTAATCTCTTTGCAGCATGTTAATCTTCCTCCTCGTTTTTATGGGTAAATGTTACTAATACTTTGTCTATCCGGGCTCCGTCCATATCGACTATTTCCAAGGTGAAGTCATTCCATTCCATCGTTTCACCGGTTTTGGGAATGTGACCTAGTTGTTGCAGGATGAGGCCGCTCAGGGTGTTGTAATTGTAATCGGGGTATAAATCCTCCATCTCGAAATGGCTCAGGAAGTCATAGAACGAACATTGGCCGTCTATCAGCCAGCTTCCGTCCTTGCGGGGAACGATGTCGGGGTCTTCCGAGTCGCTGGGTAAGGTACCTACCAGGGCTTCCAGAATATCTTTCATGGTGATGATACCTTGCAGGCTGCCAAATTCGTCACAGATTAACCCGTATTTAATGTTGTGCTGGCGTATCTGTTCCAATACCTTGTACACATCCATGTTTTCATGGAAGTATTGGGCCGGACGGATTACGTCGCGAAGATTGAACTCACAACTGTTCAGCTTTCCGAAGAGATCTTTCAGGTAGACTACTCCGATAATATTATCCAGGGTGTTTCCTTGAGTTACAGGGTACACTTGATATAAATGCTGGCATACGATGTCGTACAGCTGCTTGTTGTTCATGTCTATGTCAATGGATACGATATCACTGCGATAGGTCATGATGGTATTGATGCTGCGGTCTCCCAGGGAGAAGACACGATCTACAATGTCTTGTTCCACTTCCTGTACTTCGCCGTTCTCGGTTCCCTCGTCTATCATGGACTTGATTTCCTCTTCGGTCACTTTTTCTTCGGCGGTGTTGATATGCAGCAGGTTGAAGATAAGAGAAGTGCTCTTGGCAAGTATCCATACAAAAGGAGAGGCGATGATGGAGAGCCAGTACATGGGGCGTGCCAGCAGTTTGGCTGCACGGGTGGAGGCGCTCATACCGATACGCTTGGGGACCAGCTCGCCAAAGATGATAGTAAGATAGGTGACAAAAATAACAATCAGTATTTGTGCCAGCAGGTAGGCATAGGCAACGGGTACACCGGCATCAATCAGGACTTTCCCAAAGTCGGCAGCCAGTACGTCACCGGAGTAGATACCGGTCAATATACCGATCAGGGTAATTCCGATCTGAATGGTGGATAAGAACTTGTCCGGGTCGTTGGCAAGTTTCAAGGCAGTACGCGCTGCAGAACTTCCGTGACGGATGTCATTGGTTAAACTACTTTTACGCGCGGAGATCAGGGCGATTTCGGACATAGCGAATACCCCGTTTAGTAAGATAAGTGCGATAATAATGGCAATTTCCATGTAAGAATTTACGTTTGGTTTTGCTAACAAATGTACTAAGAATTGTGTTTTCTCTGTCTTCTTTTAGATTTAATTAATGAATTATCTGTCATTTACGCTATCTTTGCGGTGTCTATTTTAGAAAGGAGTAATTATGCATCCGTTAGAACAATTCAACTATTGCCCGAAGTGCGGTTCGTCCCGCTTCGAAGTGAACAATGAGAAATCGAAACATTGTATCGATTGTGGCTTTGTGTATTATTTCAATTCCAGTGCGGCTACTGTGGCTTTTATCTTGAATGACAAGAATGAATTGTTGGTATGCCGGAGGGGAAAAGAACCGGCAAAGGGAACATTGGACCTGTCCGGCGGGTTTATTGACCGATATGAAACCGGCGAGGAAGGTGTGGCACGTGAGGTACTGGAAGAAACCGGCCTGCAAGTGGAGCAGGCTGTTTATCAGTTCTCACTTCCTAATACGTATCTTTATTCGGGATTCCTGGTACATACGCTGGACCAGTTCTTTCTCTGCAAAGTGAAAGATACCAGCCGGATAAAGGCGATGGATGATGTGGCTGAGTCTTTCTGGGTTCCATTGGACAGGGTGAATCCCGAAGAGTTCGGACTGGATTCAGTACGCGAAGGAGTCAGACGTTTTTTGAAAGAACATAAACTTTAATGATAAGATATGAAAAGAAAAACCTTATTGATGGCTGCATTGATGGGAGGCTGTACCTTGCAGGGAATGGCACAGCAGATCACTCCCAAGGATGTGGCAGGTGACAAGGAATATAACCGGGTATGCCGGGAGTATGAGTTGAAAGGTGGGGATAGTATGGAACTGTTGCAGGCTTATCTGGACAAATATCCCGACTCCCGTCACAAGAACAGAGTGCTGTCATTGATAGCCTCTGCTTACTTCACAGAAGGAAAATATAAGGAGGCCATTGCCATGTTCCGGTCATGTGACTTGGAGGCTTTGCCCGATAAGGAGAGAGATGATTGCGCCATGCGTCTGGCTACTTCTTATTTGAAGGAGGATAATTTGCGTGAAGCAACCGTATGGTTTACCTTGCTGAAAGAGGTAAGTCCGTTGTATCAGGATGATGCCGTCTATAATCTGGCTTACATTGATTATGTAGAGAAGCGTTATGACAAGGCACTGAAAAGTTTCCGGTCCTTGCAGAATGATGCCGTATACGGAGCGCTGGTTCCTTATTATATAGGTGAGATTGAGTTGCTGAAAGGAAATTTTCAGCAGGCCCGTATTGTGGCAAAGGCTTACCTGGAACAGTATCCGGCCAAGAAGGATGTTCCTCAGATGGAACGAATCTTGGGTGAGGCTTGTTTCGGATTGAATAATTATCAGGCGGCGATAGCCCCACTGGAAAGATACCGCGGAAGTGTTTCCCACCCTCAGCGCAAGGCCTTGTACGAACTGGGAATGAGTTACTATTATACCGGCGTATATTCCAAAGCTGCCGCCACCTTGGGAGAAACGACTTCAGTACATGATGCCTTGTCACAGAATGCTTATCTGCATATGGGCCTGGCTTATCTGAACTTGAAGGAGAGAAACCAAGCGCGTATGGCATTCGAGCAGGCCGCCAACTCCAATTTTGATCCGAAAGTAAAAGAACAGGCCCTCTATAACTATGCCTTGTGCATTCATGAAACGTCCTATTCTCCATTTGCCGAATCGGTTACGGTATTTGAGCGTTTCCTGAATGAGTTTCCTAACTCAGCCTACACGGAGCGTGTCAATGATTACCTGATAGAGGTATATATGAATACCCGCAGTTATGAAGCTGCTTTGAAATCCATAGCAAAGATTGAGCATCCGGGTGCACGCATCATGGAGGCCAAACAGAAGATTCTGTTCCGGCTGGGAACCCAGGCTTTTGCAAATGCTGATTTCCGGGAAGCTATAGATTACTTTAATAAGTCACTGGCTGTCGGACAATACAACCAGACTACCAAAGCGGATGCTTATTTCTGGAAGGGAGAATCCAACTATCGTCTGGACCGTTTCCCGCAGGCGGGTAATGACTATCGCCAATATCTGGAATTTACGACCGATAAGAATGGACAAGAATATGGTCTGGCTCTCTATAACTTGGGATATACCTATTTCAAACAGAAGAATTATGCGAATGCGGCCACTTGGTTTACCCGTTTTGTGGACAGGGGAAATGCCAATGAACGTGCTATGCAGGCAGATGCCTATAATCGTATAGGTGACTGTAATTTCTATGACCGCCGCTTTGAACAGGCTCGCCAGGACTATGCCCGTGCAGTGGAGATTGACCCGTCACTGGGTGACTACTCTTTGTATCAGGAAGCGTTTGTGCGTGGTTTGCAACGTGATTATAACGGAAAAGTACAGACATTGAACCGTCTGATTGCAGATTATCCCGAATCACAGTACATGGATGATGCCCTCTACGAACAGGGACGCGCATTTGTACAGATGGAGGATAATGCTAATGCCATTGCCCGGTTCCATATTCTGGTGAAGAAATTCCCCGAAAGTAATGTTTCACGCCGTGCGGCCAATGAAATAGGTTTGTTGTACTATCAGGATGATAAATATCCTGAGGCTATTCAGGCTTATAAGCAGGTTATTGCCAGTTATCCGGGCAGTGAGGAAGCTCGTTTGGCCCAGCGTGACTTGAAATCCATCTATATTGATTTGAACAAGGTGGATGAATATGCCAACTTTGCTTCGACTATCCCCGGCGGCGCCAACTTTGATGTGAATGAGCGTGACTCATTGACCTATGTGGCTGCCGAAAGAGTGTATATGCGGGGTGAGGTCGCCGAGGCCCGTAACAGTTTTACCCGTTATCTGCAAACTTTCCCCGAAGGAGCTTTCAGCCTGAATGCCAATTATTATATCGGTTTGATAGACTATAATCAGAAAGCCTATGAAAGTGCAGCCCAACATCTGGATAAAGTATTGGAATATCCCAACAACAAATATTCTGAAGATGCCATGTTGATGGGTGCCGAAATGGCTTATACGGCGAAGAATTATGAAAAGGCTTTGACTATCTACAAGCAACTGAAAGACAAAGCCGCCTCTACAGAACGTCGCCAACTCGCCAAAACCGGAATGCTACGCAGTGCACACATGCTGGGAAATGGTGAAGAGATTATCTTTGCCGCAACCGATTTGCTGGCTGATACCAAATTGGCACCGGAATTGTCTAACGAGGCACATTATTATCGTGCAAAAGCTTATCTGGATGCCGGCAAGACGGATGGAGCTATGGAAGATCTGAAAGTCTTGGCAAAAGACACCCGTAATGTATATGGAGCGGAAGCCAAATATAAAGTGGCCCAGATTTACTTCGACGGCGGACAAACGGATAAGGCAGAGCAGGAAGTGCTGAATTACATTGAGGTAAGTACACCGCATACCTATTGGCTGGCACGCAGCTTTGTGTTACTGGCCGATGTGTATATGAAGTTGGGACGTAATTTGGATGCCAGACAGTATTTGCTTTCATTGAAGCAGAACTATCAGGCGGATGATGATATTGCCGGAATGATTGAAAGCAGACTGGAGAAATTGAAAATTGAGAATTAAAAATTAAAAAATAAGTGCTGAATATGATAAGTAAGAAATTGTCCGTTGGTCATTGTTCCTTGTCCTTTATGTTGGCATTTCTGCCTCTGTCTGCTGCATACGCGCAGCAAGATAGTACGCTGAACCGCACGGTGGTGGTGGAGAATGAGTATAATCCCAATATCATGGATGCCTCGAAGATTAATGTACTTCCTAGGGTGGAGGAGCCGGCCGTAGTGAAGAAAGGTATAGAATATGCTACAGCCTTGCGTCCCGTTTTGGCCTGGACGTATGAAAGTATGTCTCCTATTACTCGTGAATGGGCTATGAATCAGGCTAAACGCGGATATGTCCGTGCCGGATATGGTAATTATGGAAATGTGGATTTTAAGGCCGGATATTTGTGGGATATCACCAAGAATGACCGTCTGAAGGTTGGGATATCTCTGGATGGCATGAACGGAAAACTGAAGCATTGGAATGCTGAGGATTGGGAATCACGTTTTTATTCTACTGAGTTTCGCTTGGACTATTCTCATGATTTCAGTAAGGTGACTTTGAATTTAGGTGGCGGCCTGCAATCACAAGTGTTTAATTATATGCCTGATTACGAGATAAATAGATCTCCTGACAGGAGCACTGATAAGCAGCATCATACTTTGGGTGATTTCCATATAGGTGTTTCTTCCAGAGATGAATCGCTTCCTTTGCAATTTACCTTGCAGACCGGATTGAAGTATTTTGGTATCAAATATCCGCTGGATTATTCTGATAATGCATCTACAGGCAAGGAGAAGATTGTCCATACCGAAGGAGATGTATGGGGCAAGCTGAATGAAGAACAGCGGGTAGGCATCCGGTTTGAGATGGATAACCTGTTCTATTCTTCAGACAGTCTGATGAGTAATTATACTTCGTTGGGGCTGAATCCTTATTATACATTGGAAGGGGATGACTGGCGGGTCCGTGTCGGTGCTCATGTGGATTGGCAGTCGGGCAATGACAGCGGCATTGATGTGGCTCCCGATGTAAAGGCCGAATACCTGTTCTCGGACAGCTATGTGCTTTACCTGCATGCACTGGGAGGGCGTGAACTGAATGATTATCGTCGTTTGAACGCTTTTTCACCTTATTGGTCTTTAAATGACCGGATGCCTTCCACTTATGTACCGCTGAATGCTACACTGGGTTTTAAAGCATCTCCGGTAAATGGCTTGTGGTTCAATGTATTTGGTGGTTATCGTATCAGCAAGGACGAATTGTCCTGCAATCTGGTAGATGCCAACGGATATTATTTTACCCATTTCTTGCAGGATAAAGCGAAAACGGCCTATGGGGGAGCGGAACTGAAATACGGTTATAAAGACTGGTTTGACGCTTCGCTGAAAGGTACATTTTACAGTTGGAAGACAGATTATCCAAACGAAGAGTTGTATTTAATGACTAAGCCCAAGTTTGAATTGAATTTTTATGCTGAGGCTAAAGTCTTCGAAGGGCTGAAAATTAATTTAGGTTACGAATATGTACAGCGGAAAGAATATGTGATAAAAGAGGGGAATGGCAGCAAGGATTTAAGTCTGGGCAATATCAGCAACTTGAGTGTGGGAGCCAACTATACCTTCCTGAAAGATCTGTCTGTTTTCGGTCGTGTGAATAATTTGTTAAATAAGCAATACTATTATGAGTACGGCTATCCTGCTGAAAAACTGAATGTTCTGGCCGGACTTTCTTTGGCTTTTTAGTTAAATAGACACCCTAAAAGGAGTTTTTTAAGAAAAAAAAGCAGAAACATACCTTATTATATAGGTGTGCTTCTGCTTTTTTTCTACTTTTGCCCCCAAATAAAATGGAATACATAGTATTATGCAGAAAAATCTAGTAATAGTTGAGTCACCCGCCAAGGCTAAAACCATTGAGAAATTCTTGGGCAATGATTATAAAGTCCTTTCCAGTTACGGGCACATCCGGGATTTGAAGAAAAAGGAGTTTAGTATCGATGTAGAGAATGGGTTTGAGCCAACCTACGAGATACCGACAGATAAGAAAAAATTGGTAGCCGAATTGAAAGCGGAGGCAAAGAAAGCTGATATGGTATGGCTTGCATCCGATGAGGACCGTGAAGGAGAAGCTATTTCATGGCATTTGTTTGAAGTCTTGGGACTGGATCCTAAAAAGACCAAGCGTATTGTATTCCACGAGATAACCAAAACAGCGATCCTAAAAGCCATCGAAAACCCGCGTGACATTGATGTGAATCTGGTAAATGCCCAGCAAGCACGCCGTATTCTGGACAGAATTGTAGGTTTTGAACTTTCACCGGTACTATGGAAGAAAGTAAAACCAGCCCTTTCTGCCGGACGTGTGCAGTCTGTTGCCGTTCGTTTGATTGTGGAACGTGAACGTGAGGTGCATGCTTTTGTCACTGAACCGTCTTATCGCGTTACTGCGGTGTTCGAAGTACCTGATGTCGATGGAAATGAAGTGGAAGTAAAGGCAGAATTGTCCAGCCGTTTCAAGACAAAGGAAGAAGCTCAGGCTTTCCTTGAAACTTGTAAGGATGCACTGTTTTCTATCGAAGATATAACAACTCGGCCTGTAAAGAAATCACCGGCAGCACCGTTTACTACTTCTACCTTGCAGCAGGAAGCTGCCCGTAAGTTGGGATTTACAGTAGCGCAGACCATGATGGTGGCACAACGTCTGTATGAAAACGGACAAATCACCTATATGCGTACAGACTCGGTGAACCTTTCGGACCTGGCTTTGAATACCAGCAAGCAGACCATTCTGTCATTGATGGGAGAGAAGTACGTCAAAGTTCGTAAGTTTGCCACCAAGACCAAGGGCGCACAGGAAGCGCATGAGGCTATTCGTCCTACGTACATGGAGAATGAAACCGTCAGTGGAACCAGTCAGGAACAGAAATTGTATGAACTGATTTGGAAACGTACCATCGCTTCACAGATGGCAGATGCGGAACTGGAGAAAACGACAGCTACCATTGTAATCAGCAACAGCAGCGAGAAATTTATCGCTACCGGCGAGGTGATTACTTTTGACGGTTTCCTGCGTGTATATAAGGAATCATACGATGATGACAACGAGCAGGAGGACGAAAGTCGTCTGTTACCGCCTCTGAGCAAAGGAGAAAAACTGATAAGAAAAGAAATTTTGGCAACTCAGCGGTTTACCCAATGTCCGCCACGGTATACGGAAGCCAGCCTGGTGCGTAAACTGGAAGAATTGGGTATCGGTCGTCCGTCTACTTATGCGCCTACTATTTCTACCGTGCAGCAACGTGGTTATGTGGAAAAAGGTAACAGTGAAGGCGTGAAGCGTCCGTATGATATCTTGAAACTGAAAGGCAGCAAGATTACGGAAACTACCAAGACAGAAATGACGGGAAATGAAAAATCCAAGCTGTTGCCTACTGATACCGGTATTGTGGTAAACGACTTCCTGATGGAATACTTCCCTGAAATCATGGATTTTAACTTTACTGCGAATGTGGAGAAAGAATTTGATGAGGTGGCTGAGGGAGAAAAAGAATGGACAGGCATGATGGGCAGTTTCTATGAAGGTTTCCATCCGCTGGTAGATAAGACCATTCACTCTAAGACTGAGCATAAGGTAGGGGAAAGAATATTGGGGACAGATCCTGTAAGCGGTAAGCCTGTTTCGGTCAAGATCGGTCGTTTCGGTCCGGTTATCCAGATAGGTACTGCTGATGATGAAGAGAAACCGCGCTTCGCACAGTTGGCAAAAGGTCAGTCTTTGGAAACCATTACGTTGGAAGAAGCGTTGGAAGCATTCAAACTTCCCCGTACTTTGGGCGATTATGACGGACACACGGTAACCGTGGGAGTAGGCCGTTTCGGTCCTTACGTGCGCTATGACAAGCTGTTCGTTTCTATTCCTAAAGGAACAGATCCGATGGAAATATCTTTGGATGAGGCTATCGAATTAATCAAGAATAAGATAGAAGCGCAGGAGAAGAAATTCATCAAAGTGTTTGATGCCGATCCTGATATGCAGGTGTTGAACGGCCGTTACGGACCTTACATCAGCTATCAGAAGAAAAACTATAAGATTCCTGAAAACGTGGAACCGGCCGATTTAAGCCTGGAGGCTTGTTTTAAGGTGATTGAGCTACAGAAAAGTAAAGCGGAAACCCGTAAGACGAAAGCGGCTTCAAGAAACAAGGAATCCGTAAATATGGAAGAAGAACCTGAAAAGCCTAAAGATTCTGTAAAGACTAAGGCGGCTCCCAAGGCAAAGGCTGCTGCAAAAGCAAAGAAATGACACGTATATTTTTAATAGGATATATGGGCGCGGGCAAAACGACTTTAGGTAAAGCGTTTGCCCGTGAAATGGGTCTGAATTTTATTGATTTGGACTGGTATATTGAGGAGCGTTACCACAAGACTGTTCAGCAGTTGTTCTTGGAACGCGGAGAGGAAGGATTCCGCGAGCTGGAACGGAAAATGCTGCACGAGGTGGCCGAATTTGAAGATGTAGTCGTTTCGTCAGGTGGGGGGACACCTTGTTTTTTTGATAACATGGAGCACATGAACAGGTGTGGTGATACCGTCTTTCTGGATGTGGAGCCCACCGTGTTGTTCCGCCGCCTGAGAGTGGCCAAACAGCAGCGTCCGTTGTTAGCAAACAAAAGTGATGAGGAACTGATGAATTTTATCTGTGAGGCGTTGCAGAAGCGGCATCCGTTCTATTCCAAGGCAAAGCATCTGTTTAAAGCTGACGAACTGGAAGACAAAAGACAGATTCAAGCCTCTGTTGACAGCTTGAGAAAGCAATTGGATAAATAATTATATAGTAAATACACACTCTTTGCACAGAAGAAGAAATGAGAAAATGGCGTATTGAAGATTCGGAAGAACTCTACAACATAACCGGGTGGGGGACTTCGTACTTTGGTATCAATGACAAAGGTCATGTAGTGGTAACTCCTCGTAAAGACGGCGTTGAGGTCGATTTGAAAGAATTGGTCGACGAACTGCAATTGCGGGATGTAGCAGCTCCTATGCTGATCCGTTTTCCGGATATTCTGGATAATCGTATTGAAAAAATCGCGAACTGCTTCAAGCAGGCATCTGATGAGTACGGCTATAAGGCTGAAAACTTCATCATTTATCCTATCAAGGTAAACCAGATGCGTCCCGTGGTAGAAGAAATCATCAGTCATGGCAAGAAATTCAATTTGGGACTGGAAGCCGGTTCCAAGCCCGAACTCCATGCGGTGATAGCTGTGAATACGGACTCGGATTCTTTGATTATCTGTAACGGATATAAGGACGAAAGCTATATTGAACTGGCTCTGCTGGCACAGAAGATGGGAAAACGCATCTTTCTGGTAGTAGAGAAAATGAATGAATTACGCCTGATAGCCAAAATGGCAAAGCAGCTCAATGTGCGTCCTAATATAGGTATCCGCATCAAGCTGGCTTCTTCGGGAAGTGGTAAGTGGGAAGACAGTGGTGGTGATGCCAGTAAATTCGGCCTGACCTCCAGTGAATTGCTGGAAGCACTTGATTTCCTTGAAAAGAAAGACATGAAAGATTGCCTGAAGCTGATTCATTTTCACATCGGCAGTCAGGTTACCAAGATACGCCGCATCAAGACCGCCTTGCGTGAAGCTTCCCAATTCTATGTACAGTTGCATGCAATGGGCTTCAAAGTAGAGTTTGTTGATATCGGCGGAGGTTTGGGCGTGGATTATGACGGAACCCGTTCTGCCAATAGTGAAAGCAGTGTGAACTACTCTATTCAGGAGTATGTAAATGATTCAATTTCTACTTTGGTGGATGTCAGTGACAAGAATGACATTCCTCATCCGAATATTATTACCGAGAGCGGACGCTCGCTTACCGCCCATCATTCCGTACTGATTTTTGAAGTGTTGGAAACGGCGACTTTGCCCGAAATGGACGAAAATTTCGAGGTGAGTGAAAACGATCATGAACTGGTACACGAACTCTATGAAATATGGGATAATTTGAATCAGAGCCGTATGGTGGAAGCATGGCACGATGCACAACAGATACGTGAAGAGGCACTTGATTTGTTCAGTCACGGTATTGTAGATTTGAAGACCCGTGCCCAGATAGAGCGCCTCTACTGGTCGGTTACCCGTGAAATCAATCAGATCGCTTCGGGGTTGAAACATGCGCCCGATGAATTTCGCAAGCTGGACAAACTGCTGGCTGATAAATATTTCTGCAATTTCTCATTGTTCCAGTCTCTGCCGGACTCGTGGGCGATAGACCAGATATTCCCTATCATGCCTATCCAGCGTCTGGATGAGAAGCCCGACAGAAATGCCACCTTGCAGGATATCACTTGCGACTCGGATGGAAAGATAGCCAATTTTATCTCCACCCGTTATGTATCGCATGATCTGCCTGTACATTCGTTAAAGGGGAAAGATGCTTATTATATAGGTGTATTTCTGGTTGGCGCTTATCAGGAGATTCTGGGTGATATGCACAATCTGTTTGGAGATACCAATGCGGTGCATGTTACGGTAGATGACAAGGGGTATTCCATTGATCAGGTGATTGACGGTGAAACGGTGGCCGAGGTTTTGGATTATGTACAATATAACCCGAAGAAACTGGTGCGCACCCTGGAAACCTGGGTGACCAAATCAGTAAAAGAAGGAAAGATTTCAGTAGAGGAAGGAAAAGAATTTCTTTCCAATTATCGTTCCGGGTTGTATGGATATACTTATTTGGAGTAATAAAATGAAAGAGAAACTAACTATCATAAAAGTAGGCGGAAAAATTGTAGAGGAAGAGTCTACACTCAATCAGCTCTTGGCTGATTTTTCCGCAATAGAAGGTTATAAACTGCTGGTACATGGTGGCGGACGTTCAGCTACCAGACTGGCGGCCGAATTGGGAATTGAAAGCAAAATGGTAAATGGCCGCCGCATAACAGATGCAGAAACACTGAAAGTGGTCACCATGGTATATGGCGGATTGGTGAACAAGAATATCGTAGCCGGCCTTCAGGCAAAAGGGGTGAACGCCATCGGACTGACCGGAGCCGATATGAATGTGATTCGTTCCGTAAAGCGTCCGGTAAAAGACGTGGACTATGGCTTTGTTGGCGATGTAGAGAAAGTAAATGCCGATTTTCTGGCAACATTGATCCGTCAGGGCATTGTACCCGTTATGGCTCCATTGACTCATGACGGTAAAGGAAGCATGCTGAATACCAATGCTGATACCATTGCCGGAGAAACCGCTAAAGCATTGGCATCCTTGTTTGATGTGACATTGGTCTATTGCTTTGAGAAAAAGGGCGTATTGCGAAACGAGAATGATGATGACAGTGTAATCCCAGTCATTACTCCTGAAGAGTTTAAAGAATTTGTAGCGCAAGGCATCATTCAAGGAGGGATGATTCCCAAGCTGGAAAATTCTTTTTCTGCTATTGATGCAGGCGTCAGTCAAGTGGTAATAACCCTAGCATCAGCCATTAATGAAGGAAGTGGAACCGTAATCAAAAAATAATTCAAAAAAAATAGGCGGGTGAGTGTAACTTTAGTGTAACTCACCCGTCATTATTACAGAGCAATGCGAGAAATCAGTTTCCGGAACGACATTCTGCCCCTGAAGGACAAGCTCTACAGGTTGGCGCTTCGTATCACGCTGGATAGTGCTGAAGCGGAGGATGTGGTACAGGATACGATGATCAGAGTATGGAACAAGCGAGAGGAATGGCCGCAGTTTGAGTCCATCGAGGCATATTGCCTGACCGTTGCCCGTAACTTGGCGATTGACCGCAGCCAGAAGATGGAAGCTCAAAATCTGGAGCTGACACCTGAGGTGCGTGAAATGCCTGATACATTGACGCCTTACGATCAACTGGCACAGAGTGAACAAATACAATTGATTCATCGTCTGGTCAGCGAACTTCCCGAAAAACAACGTACCATTGTGCAGTTGAGGGATATAGAAGGAAGGAGTTATAAAGAAATTGCGGATATTTTGCAGATTACGGAAGAACAGGTGAAAGTAACCCTTTTCCGTGCCCGGCAAAAGATAAAACAAAGATACACTGAAATAGAGGATTATGGATTATAAGTATATTGAACAGCTTTTGGAACGTTATTGGAATTGCGAAACTTCACTGGAAGAAGAGCAAATATTACGTTCATTCTTTCGTCAGAAAGAAGTTCCTGCTCATTTACTCCGTTATAAGCAATTATTTGCTTATCAGGACATGGAGAAGGAGAAAGGGTTGGGAGATGACTTCGATGCCAGAATCCTGGCCCGGGTAGAAAGACCGGTGGTGAAAGCACAACGCCTCACTATGCACGAACGCTTTATGCCGGTGTTCAAGGCGGCTGCAATGATTGCCGTATTGTTTATCATGGGAACAGTGGTGCAACGCTCTATGGAAGGCGGTGATAGTGACGTGGTGCTGGTACACGATGAGTACAGCGATTCTACTACCGATCCCCAAGTGGCCTATGAACCTGTATTGCCAACAGACACGGTAGCAAAGATTACCGCTGATGATACCGGTGCAGAAAAAACGAACTAGAACATTTTCATTTGCTTTTATATAAATAGAATAGTTAGTGCTTATTAAAACAACTTTTTAATTCGAGGCTGTGAAGTTTCAATTCTCTCAAATTTTAAATTAACTAACTAAATAATTTAAAAAAGGATTACCGCGTGAGCAGTAATCCTTTTTTGCTTGGTAGATAATCTAATGTAAAGAGAGAGTTATGAAATGAGTTATTTGCTCTTAACGCTTCCGATTCCGGATTTATTTAGTCCGGTAACCCGGGGATTACCGTAATAGTTTACACTTCCTATTCCCTGGGCACTGATTTTTATTGTCCCGGATGCATAACAAGAAACACTTCCCACGCCGTTTTGTTCAACTATAGCGTCAGAAACAATCATATCTTTCGCTTTTAGGCTACCAACCCCTTCAAGGTAATATTTTGCACTGTTGGCCTGCCCTTTCAAATTGATGCTTCCTACTCCTTCTTGTGATACTTCGATGGAATGTGCCATCAGTGCGTCTGCCTCGATGCTTCCCACGCCTTCTGCGCTGATAGAAAGATCCATTACTTTCACGCTGTCTTTTAGATAAATACTTCCCACACCTCTCTGCTTGATGCTGCATAAGTCCGGACTGGTAATTACGATCTTGATTTTTGAACTCTTGAAGTTTTTGAATTTGTCTTTATCCATACTGATACTCAGTGTACTGTCTTTGACCATAACAATGAGGTGTGGAATATAATTATCCGGGCCATCGGCTTCTATTTTAGTCACATTTCCTTGGGTAAAGACAATGTTGGCAGGTGCTCTGTTCTCTATCTTGTTGAAAGGAGTTACACTATATTTCTTGGTAATCTTATTTTTGCTGGGTTTCGGACCCGATGAAAAGTTGATGCAACTTGTCATCGTCGTGATTGCCAGTAGGAGACTGAAAAAATAAACTGCTTTTGTTTTCATGATCGTATGTGTTTTTAATTGTTTTCTGTTAATTAGACGATAGGGATTTCCGGAAAGTTGCAAATCTCTGCATTTTTTTACTGGAAAGGTGTATCTTTGTATCCGTATGGCAACTAAAAGAGTACTTCCCGATAAAGATTTTGACCGTATTATAGTGCGTACACACAAATTGGCACGTAACGTTACTATGCGGGTAAAACCCGACGGGTTGCATGTCACTGTTCCTCCTTATAGTTTAAGCAGCAAAGTGCTGGAAGTGGTGGACCAGTACAGGCAACGCCTGTTGGAAGACTGGAGGAAAGTGAGCAAGAAACCGATTGATTTAAATTTTCGTATTCACACTCCCTGCTTCCGGTTATGGTTGGAACAAGGTAACTTTACTTGTTTTTCTCTACGTTTTACAGAGGATGGCATCAAGATTATCTGTCCGCGGAATGTGGACTTTTCTTTGCCTGAAGTACAAAGGCTGGTGCGTAATGCCATCATCCGTGCTATGAAGAAGAATGCCCAAGAGTATCTGCCACCTCTTTTATCTGCCTTGTCCGAACAGTATCATTTACCGTTTAAACGCATGAAAATAACCGGTAGCAAGGGAAGATGGGGAAGTTGTTCGGGTGCGGGCAGCATTAATCTTTCCTGTTATTTGATGTTGTTGCCTCCCCATTTGATGGATTATGTACTGTTGCACGAGCTGTCTCATACCAAGGAAATGAATCATGGCCCTCGTTTCTGGGAGCTGCTGGATAGTCTGACAGAAGGCAGAGCACATGCCTTGCGTGCGGAGTTACGTAAGTTTAATACTGATTTTTAGAACCACTAAATAGAATTACAATGAAAAACAGATTTTTAAGTATGCTTCTTCTGGCTGTCTTGTTTATTCTTCCTGCGGCGGCCGAAAATTATCCTTACCGGAGTGATGTACTTTGGGTAACTGTGCCCGATCATGCCGACTGGCTATACAAAATAGGTGAAAAAGCGAATATTGAGGTTCAGTTCTATAAGTATGGTATCCCGCAAGATGGTGTGGAGGTTTCATACGAGTTGGGAGGCGACATGATGCCTTCGGATACCAAGGGAACTGTAAAACTGAAGAATGGAAAAGCGGTTATATCTATGGGGACGATGAAAGAGCCCGGTTTCCGTGATTGTCGTCTGACGGCTAAAGTAGGAGGCAAAACTTATTCCCACCATATCAAAGTCGGTTTCTCTCCCGAGAAGCTTCAACCCTATACCCAGTTACCTTCTGATTTTAATGAGTTCTGGAATAAAACTAAGACAGAGGCGGCCCGGTTTCCTCTGACTTATACCAAAGAACACGTCGCGAAATATTCTACGGATAAGATAGATTGTTATTTAATCAGACTTCAGTTGAATAAACAGAACCAGTGTATTTATGGCTATTTGTTCTATCCTAAAGCGGAAGGAAAGTATCCGGTAGTGCTTTGTCCTCCGGGAGCAGGTATCAAGACTATTAAAGGCCCGATGCGGCATAAATATTATGCGGAAGAGGGCTGTATCCGCTTTGAGATAGAAATTCACGGATTGAATCCGGAGCTGGATGAGGACACTTTCGGCGAAATAAGCCGCGCTTTCAGTAGTCGGGAAAACGGTTATTTGGTAAACGGCCTGGATAGCCGTGAAAATTATTATATGAAACGGGTTTATCTGGCCTGTGTCCGCAGCATTGATTTGCTGACTTCATTACCTGAATGGGATGGCAAAAATGTCATTGTGCAGGGGGGAAGCCAAGGGGGAGCTTTGGCTTTGATAACGACAGGACTTGACAAGCGTGTTACGGCATGTGTGGCAAATCATCCTGCTTTAAGTGATATGGCAGGTTATAAGGCGGGACGTGCCGGGGGATATCCTCATCTTTTCAATAACACGGTAAATATGGATACACCTGCCAAGATGAAGACCCTTGCATATTATGATGTGGTGAATTTTGCCAAACAGATTACCGTTCCTGTTTATATGACATGGGGATTTAATGACAATACTTGTCCGCCAACCACCAGTTATATTGTTTATAATGTACTGAACTGTCCGAAAGAGGCGTTGATTACCCCTGTCAATGAGCATTGGACATCCGAGGACACGGAGTACGGACATTTACTTTGGATAAAGAAACACTTGAAATAAATCGATGGAAATAGATGTTTTTAAGATTATAATTGCTATATTTGTTTAGCATAGTGTAGCAACTATCGGTATTTTGATGTTGAACCCTTAAATCACAAACAGATATGACCGACCTCACCATCCTAATTGCTGTTGTAGCATTGGCATTATGGCCGCTTGCATTTTTAGTTCTTCGCATCCGTCATGAGCGTAAAAAACGTAGAGACCGTCTAGACCGTATGACAAAAGAAGAATTGGAGGATATCGGCACGGAAGAGTTGGTTATAGCTGTGCTCAAAAAGATAGGCTGTCAGCCGGAAACCAATGAAGAAGGACATATCGTCTTTAAATATCAAGGTGATGATTTTTACATTGCGGTAGAGGATGAGGCACGATTTATCATGATCTGGAATCCTTGGTGGGCATCCATCAGTATTGATAATCCGGCTTTACCTTACTTAAAAGAGATTGTCAATCTGGTCAATGTGGATTCTTTGGTGACTACTGTCTTTACGGCAGACGAAGATGAAAAGAACGTGGGGCTACATTCCAAATGCCATACGGTCTTTACTCCCAAAGAAGGACAGCTGGACGAATATCTGAAAGCTATGCTCGACCATTTCTTTGTTACCCATGATGCTATCAAGCAAAATTTGCAGCAATTGGGCAGCGCCGCTTCGGAAAGCGTCAATCAGGAACGGACAAAGGTGAAGGGGTTTGCTGCTTATAAAGAGAACAGTACACCGCTGTCTTCTGTCGAAGAAGAGAAAAAATAAGGAAGGTTTCCATGGTTCCCGCGGTACACGCATGGAGGTGGGGATTTACACATACGTAGGTGTGGCCTTGCACGAACGTATGTGTAGCTCCATACATACGTATGCGCAACCCCACACATACGTATGTGTAAAAGCAGGCTGCATTTCTCCGGAACATCTTCCTTTTCATGTCGGGTGGTTTTTCTAAACTGTCCGTATAAGTTTGGAGAGTTCATCTCTTTGTTTCCGGAAGTTATGCTGGAAACTTCTGCCTGCTTTCCTTTCATCTCTGCAAATTTGTATTTTATCTCTCACGCTCTCATCCATTTGCTGAAATTCCCATGAACAGGCAGTTTTAATGATGAGAGATAGGGTGAGAGATACCTCGAAAGATGAGAGATGTATCTCTCATCCAAGCCAAAAATGTATTATCTTGCATGCGGAATATTACATTTGGAGTCTCCAAAACGTCCGTTCCTTTTTGAAAAATGACAGGACGTATTTCTAAAATGTATGCTCCTTTTTCTAAAACGTCCTGTTGTTTTTATGTATCGGATGCCTGTTTCCCACTGTGTCAGAAAAGCAGGTGTGGCAGTCGGAATGTCTGGAATCTTGTAGCAAGATTCTACAAATCCTGTTACAAGTTTCCCGGAATCCTGTAGCAAGATTCATGGATTCTTGTTCGTCATTGATGTGAGGTTTGGCAATGACAGGCAACTTGCCTGTTTCGAGTTATATCGGACTAGCGTTAATTAGGAAACGTTTACAGATTAAAGTAAGAATGATTTTTTCTTTTTAAAAAGGGGGAGGATAAGACTCTTTCAGGAGTGAAGTTATTGTAAATCAATAAGTTGCAGTCCTTTTCTATGTGAATTAATTTGTATATCTCTTACCAAGAGATATACATTTTCTGTGCAAAAATAAGCAAAGTTTTGAGAACTAATACATTTTTGGCAAAAAAAATAGGAATTTATATAAAAAATAAGCTTTCAAGTCCGTTCCCATACTCTTTTATCTTCTTTAAAACGTGATGTAATGTGCTGATATAATGTACGTTAATGGCTGTCTGTATATCTCTTGGTAAGAGATCTACAAAAAATGTCACTTTTAAGACCCTTTATTATATGATAATGTATGTCCTTGAAGTGATGATAATGAATGAAAATTAATATCAAGCAGATGGAATATCTATTTCTACGACGTAAAAGAACGACCGCCGTTTCCGAGCGACAGAAGACTTTGCTTTTCAAGGCCGCTGAGCGGCAGTGGAAGGAGAAGTTTGCCGGTAAGGAAGCGGACATCCGCAAGGTGGACTGCGATATATATAAAGGTATCTTGTACCAGCTTGAGATACGCCAGGTGTTCCTTGACGCTTCGCTTTCCCTGAAAAAGTTGAGCGGGCTGCTCGAAACGAACCAGACCTACTTGAGTAATGTGGTGAACAAGTACTTCGGCTGCAACCTGAAGGAACTCGTAAATACGTATCGTGTGGAATATGCCAAGGAGTTGCTCACTTCCGGTCGTTGTTCCCTGTCCGATCTTCCCCGTAGTTGCGGTTTCGCCTCGAAAAGTGCTTTCTACTCGGCTTTCAATAAGATTGTGGGTGTATCGCCTTTATCCTATCAGTCCCGGGAAAGGAGGAAACAGCATTTACAGGTGATAAACTAGCTAAGCTATTTATAATGAACCAAATATGTATAACCAATTTTAGTTTTTTAAATTTATAAATTTAAAGTTTTTCTATTATGAACAAAAAGTTTTTAAGTGCAATCCTGTTCGGAGCCTTAATGGTTTCGTCAACGGGAACATTTGTGTCTTGTAAAGACTACGATGATGACATTGACAACATCAACAAAGAGTTGTCGACTCTTAAAGGAGATCTGAGTGCTTTACAGGCAAAAGTAAATGAAGGCAAATGGATTACAAGTTTGGCTCCAACTACTGGTGGTTTTACCGTAACTTTTTCGGATAACACTTCTTATACCATTACGAATGGTAAAGATGGTGCTGCTGGTGCTGATGCTGTGAAATGGGAGATTGGTACTGACGGTTTCTGGTATAAGAATGATGTAAAGACCGAGTATCAGGCTGTTGGTCAAGCTGGCGAAGCTGGTGTTGCCGGTGTATCTCCTTATATCGGTGAAAACGGTAACTGGTTTGCTTATAACACCGAAACAAAAGAAGTGGAAGATACAGGTATCTCTGCTGCCGGAACCAGTACCTATGTTGTAAAGAATGGTGATAACTATGAATTACATGTGTATAACCAGACTACCGGAGAATATGAGTCAATCGTTCTTCCTGCTACTGCCGCTGCAGCTGCTTTGAACGTGGTGTTTATGCCGACATATAGTGATATGCAGACTAAAGTGGTTGCTATCAATATCCCTGTTGGTGACGAGCTTAACGATAAGAACCGTTTGTGGGATAATAATGTTTCATTGACTAACGATATTGTTTTCAACTATCGTGTTTCTCCTGCAAGTATTGATTTAGCAAAAGCAAATATTGACTTCTTGGTAAATGAAGTACAGTCAAGAGCAGCAGGTTCCATCTTGGACGTTGCTGATAAATCGTTTGCTGATGGTGTTTTGACTGTAAAAGCTAAGGCTGGTGAAGCATTCTCTTTGAAGAATAAGAAATATGCCGTGGCTTTGCAGGTTCAGAATGATGCACAGAGCGCAATTTCTACTTACCATTTGCTTACATCTAATACAATTAATCGCGAAGACTTGACAGTATTCGAAGCTCGTAAGGATGATAATGGAGAGGTTTCGTATATCCAATTCCCTTCTCTTGATATAAACCTTCTATATACAGGTGAATTGAATGTTGCTGATACTTTAACTGTTGGACGAGCTGCTGGTGATTATACTATGAATTCTTCGTCATATAGTGACTTGAGAAAATACGGTTTTGCTCCTTACTACGAAGTAGCTAAGAAACCTGGTGAAGACAAAGGCAATTATTTCACTGTAGAAAATGGCGTTATTAAGACTAATGGACAAATTTCTTCTGTAGGTCATGAATGTACTTTCATCGTATCTGTATATGATAAGAAAGACGGATATAAATTGGCTGAAAAAGAATTGACTGTATCGTCAGTTGAAAAAATTGCTACTACTAAGAATTATACTAAGTCTGAGACTCATGAATTAACTCTTGAATCCAAAGATTATAGATTCAAGTTTGATATGAATGATGTATATAATACATTGGGCATGTCTTCTCAAACATTCTGGAGTGCAGGATATACTCGTGAATATTATATTTGGGATGCAGATAGAAGTGAATATGTACAAGCAAGCAGTAGTAATGGTGTTATTTCTGCTGGTTCAGTATATGAAAACAATGAAAATATCTTGTATGTAGACGTTAAGAATATCTTGACTAAGGATCAGCTTGGCAAGTACAAAGTTGTATTTAAGATTGGTAATACAGGTGCAGAAGTTGTTTATGAGGTTAAGGTAGTATATCCTGAAGTAACTTTGATTAAAGACAATGATTACTGGAAAGATGGTTATATGATTAATGCCGGTAAACTTGTAGGTTCTAATTATGTCATGTCTGGTGACTTACGTCGCGGATATAAGAATAAAGACCTTGATTTGGTATTTGAAACAGTAGCTGGTGAAACTCGTACAGATTTTGATTTGACTAACAATGTTCTGACATATACAGGAGATTGCAATGATAAGGAAGGCAATCGTATCAACATCTCTACTATCGATCCGGTTGATGTAATGGTATTTGTTCTGATTAATGGCCAGAAGATTGACAATGGTACTAAGATCCAGGTTAAGTTTGCTGATCCGTTGAAGAATATCACTCTGAAGAAAGATGCCAAGTTTGAAACTACAGACAAGAAGAATCCTGCCGATAAATTGCAGTTGAATTCTGCAATCAACTTGGTAAGCATTGCTGGTGAAAAAGTAATTGAAAACGGTACAATGAATACTACTGTTGCCGGTTACTATAACGCTCAGGCAGCTAAGTTCGAAGTATCGGAAGAAGATGCTGCTAAGGGAGCTAGTGTAAATCCTGCCACAGGTGAATTTACATGGCAGAATGATGGTGTAGCGTTAACTGCTAACAAGACTATCAATGTGAAAGTTACGGTTACATACACTTGGGGTGTTGCAGTTGGTACAGTTCCTGTAACTGTAAAATCTAACCTCTAATCTGAATTTAGATGATTAAAAAGTAATCATACTATAAAGTAAAAGCCCGCTTCTCCTTGGTGGGAAGCGGCTTCTACCCGAAGTATGGCATTATAAACTTTTTCAAGCGAGGAAAGAAAGCGTATCCGGCAACGGGCGGTTCTTTCCACGCTTTTTTTCTTAAAAGGAAATGACTATGAAGAATTATTTGTTGCTTTCCCTATTAGAGTCTGTTCATTGAATTTGTAATCAATAAATTGTATATGCCATGAATAAAGTAGAAGAGATAAAGAAAAAAATCAGGGACTTGAAGTTAAGGCAGAAGATGATAACCAGTCGTTTGGAATGGAACGATATGCAGAGGGAAATAGACACTCTGTATATTGAGTTAAAACAAATAGAAACAGACAAGCCACAATATGGAAAATAGATTATACTTGTACAACTTAGGTATAAAGACATTTGGCGGCTTTGCAACACTGGGTGGAGTTATACAGGCTTTGCAGATATTTACGCAGCCTGATCTTGATATTAAATCAATTCTGCTTTCGTTTCCTGCGTGGGTAGTATACGTATTTGTATGCCTGACTATTATTCTTGCCATGTTGAGGGAACGGTATAAATCGATGAATCAAAGGGTAGAACTGCTGAATGTTAAATTGAACGAGCAAGATGCAATGATTCGTTCATTGCAGGAAATGATGAAAATTGTGCCATTCAAAGGACGCTTTTTCTTGACCACAGAATATTTATACAATGAATTGGGGGAATATATACAGAATGGCATTGACATTGATTCAATAGAGATAAAGAATACAATAGAGGAAAAAGGTATGGGAAACAAGAGAGATTCCTTTGTCCGACTTAATATAAGAGGTGTTATCTCACATAAAATCAGTACATTCCAACTGCTGGTGGCGGGGGATACCATTGTTAACTTTGAAGATATAAATATACAAGCATTCGAGCGTGTTGATGGAAAGTTGAAAAAATTGTGTGCAAGAATTGCTGATAACGGGCAGGATTCTTTGTTGAAGCAGGTTGTTGTTTCCTATGACAAGGTAAAAAGTCCCGGTAACATTGTTGATTTAGTGATTGAATGGTGTTGGCCTAATATGCTGAATGTTACAGAACGCGACTATACCACATTGCCTAATTTCTTGGCTGACACAGTGAAACATCTCAAAATGTCTTTGGAATGTAAAGAAAATATAGATTTTAAGTCGGCAAGTATATATAAATATCAAGTTGGTATGGATGCACCTCAACTGGTTTTGGATATGGATGTGTCCGAAATTAAAAATACGATATCTTATGAAGAAGATAATCCGTTAATGAATTCTACTTATATATTGTATTACGAAGTTGCCGGATGATTGGAAATCTGAAAAAATATATAGATAAGGCATCTTTTATGGAACATATAGATGCCAAGCTGCGGCAGAATGAACCTATGATTATAGATTCATTCGTCAGTAATAAATGTAATCTAAAATGCAGACATTGTTATTTTGGGGATGCCCGGCCCATATCAGAGCCGGTTTCTTTGGCAAGATGGAGAAGTTTTCTTGATGAAGCTATTGGAATGGGTATGAAACATTTTCATTTTTCGGGTAAAGAATCTTTTTTGGATAATAGAATCTTTGATATCCTGAATCTTTTAGCGGAATATAAGGAAGATAGGAGAATATTTTATGGAGTTGTTTCAAATGGAATGAGTATGGATATTCAGGGGTATGACAAAGTTCTTGCAACCAACATCTCATACCTTGAAATTAGTCTTGAGGGTTCTGGGAAATACAATGATTTGATAAGGGGTGAGAACGGATACAATACGGTTTATGAGTTGATTGAAAATGTGGAGCATCGAGATAAAATAAACATTACTTCTACTATTTTTGATGATAATGGAGCTGATTTATTATCCATGTTGCTTGCATATTGGAAATTAGGAGTTGATAAATTTAATTTTGCTCCTATCATGTATTATTCACCATTTGAAATGAAACCTTTGAAAAGTTTGTCGTGTGAATCCTTGCTTGGTTTTGTTTCGCTCTGTCTTGATTTTATAAATAATGATAACAGTCCGGATGGTATTGATATAAGGATTTGTATGACGAAAGCAATGGCGTATGAACTGTTTCTGAAAGAAAATATATTAACTGGAAAAATAGAGGAATATATATACAGAGGCAATAAAATGAAATATCAGAGGGGGAATAAGGTGTTGGAGTTTAGTTATCCTTTACTCAGCATTCCATTCCTTAATGAATTGGTTGTTACTCATGATGGTTACATTATATCCTGTGCAGACGACATTCATTATAAGTATATAAACGAGATAGCTTTACCAAATGTGAATATCGTAAAAAATAGTTTTGCAGAGGTATTGCAAACGAGGAATAAATTTATTGTTGACTATTTAGAGAAGGAATTATCTTAACATATTAAATATTTGTAATTATGAAGACACAAGAATTTGTAGATGTTCGGGTGGGTGAAAGCGCTCAGCCGGGTCACGGTTATGAATTGAGTGATAAATGTATAATAACGAAAAGTTCAAATGCTGTCGCTAGCGGAGCAGGAAGCAAAGGTTTGTTTTCATATAAAAGTGCTAAGCTAAAAAGTGCTGAATGTAAAATTAGTCAAAGTTTATGGGATGTTGATAATGGAGCGGGAAGCAAAGGTTTGTTTAGTGTAAATATTGATTGGTAAGCATGGTTTTGTAGAGAAGTTTGTTTGTTCTTTTTAACTTCTGAACGTGAAGCTAAAATATTTGGCCTCTCTTGAATATGGCAACAATAAATTGACATAAAGCAAGTAATCATCCCTTTTTTTATGAAAGTGTGCTAAAAACACTTATACCTGAAAACATAACCATTACTTTTGCACGTTTTTTTAATTAATGGATTGTTTTTATTCAGGTATGAAGAAGAGTTTGACGGCTTTGGCATTTGGTACATTGGGGCTGGGCATTGCCGAGTTTGTAATGATGGGTATTTTGCCTGATGTGGCAAAAGATCTGCATATAAGTATACCACAAGCGGGACATTTTATTTCGGCTTACGCATTAGGCGTGTGCGTTGGGGCTCCGGGAATGGTTTTGGTGGCGCGCACCCGTCCGCTGAAGCATATTTTATTGGGGCTGATGGTTATTTATATTTGTGGAAACTTGTGTGCTGCCGCCTCAGTGAATTATTGGATGATGTTGATGATGCGTTTTATTTCCGGATTGCCTCATGGTGCCTTCTTTGGGGTTGGTTCCATTGTGGCTGAAAGAGTGGCGGATAAAGGAAAAAGTTCGCAGGCAGTGGCATTGATGGTGTCGGGTATGACGATTGCCAATCTTTTTGGTGTCCCCTTAGGCACATTTATGAGTAATATAATGTCCTGGCGTATTCCTTTTCTCTTTAATGGTGTATGGGGACTGATTACCTTGTTCTATATTTGGAAATGGGTTCCTTCACTGCCTGCTTTGCCGGATACAGGTTTGAAAGGACAGTTCCGTTTTTTAAAGCACTTGGCTCCATGGTTGCTGATAATTACGACCATGTTCGGGAACGGAGGTATCTTTTGTTGGTATAGTTATGTCACTCCTTTGATGACGCACGTGGCAGGTTTCAGTGAAAACAGTATGACTTTTATTATGGTGTTGGCAGGTCTTAGCATGACTGTAGGAAATTTGATGGGTGGAAAGTTTTCCGATCATTATGGAGCAGCCCGTGTGGTGAAATATACACAGATTATTATGGCCTCCGGTTTGCTTGCCATTTTCTTTGCGGCTTCTGTTTCTTGGCTGGCAGTGATATTGATGTGTATATGTACGGCAGGATTATTTGCTGTTTCGGCTCCACAACAATTATTGTTGCTCCGTAATTCGCGTGGAGGAGAAATGATGGGGGCTGCCTGTGTGCAAGTCGCTTTCAACTTGGGTAATGCCATTGGTGCCTATGCCGGTGGGCTACCCATAGATGCCGGATTGGGTTATCGGTATCCGGCTTTGGTGGGTGTCTTTATCGTATTGATCGGCTTTGTCGCTGTTTCCCTTTATTCCAAAAGGGAATCGGCGGCGTTTGCTGATAAGCTATGATAGATTTTTACGTTTGTATTCCGTAGGTGTCACTCCGTAAATTTGCTTGAAGCATTTGCTGAAATATTGCGAGTCGTTGAATCCGGTTTTGTAGGCAATCTGTGTGAAATTGCATGACCCTTCTTTTACGAGTTCCGCAGCTTTCTTCAATCGTATGTTTTTAATGAGCTCCATCGGGGAAATACCTATAAGTGTTTTTATTTTTTTGAATAAAGCGGAACGGCTGATACCTGCTTCTTCAACAAGGCTGTCTACAGTGAGGTCTGGATTATCTAAATGGTTGTTAATGAAGTTGACAATTTTGTCCAGCAGTTCCTTGTCTGTTTGGGGAAGCAATTCAAGTTCTTCTTTTTCTTCCGGATGACTATTACCTTTTTCCTCGTTTTGTATCAACTGTGAATAATACAGGGCTTGGATACGTTTCCTTTGTTTAATGATATTCCATATTTTGGTAGTGAGATAACTGGCACTGAATGGCTTGGTTATATAATCATCTACCCCTAACTTCAATCCTTGGTTTTGGTTTTCCACGTCTGCCTTGCTGCTAAGGAAAATAATGGGTATATGGCACGTAGTGGTGTTGCATTGTAATTTCTCAACCATTTCGATACCTGTCATTTCAGGCATCACCACGTCACTGACTATCATGTTAGGTAGATATTTGATTGCTTTTTCCAGTCCTTCCTTGCCATTGCTGGCGGTTATTACCCGGAAATCCTCAGATAAAATGTTGTGTAAGAAGAAAAGCAGTTCTTTATTATCGTCTACTACTAGAATGGAGTTTTTATTACAGTCTTTGCAGTCTTCTTCTATTTCATAATCGTCTTTTAGGAAAAGGCTGTTTTCTTTGGTTTGCAAGGGACGTTCGTCATAGTCAGATAAAATAAACTCAGTCTCTGGCGGAAAATGGTCTTTCCCCTTAAGGAATTGGATAGTGAAGGTAGACCCTTCGTTGACTTTGCTTTGCAATGAAATTTTTCCTTTATGTAGTTCAACCTGTTCTTTTACTAGGGATAGACCGATACCGGTACTTTGCTGTTTAAATATATCGGAACTTACATAACACTCGAAACGGTTGAATATATTATTTTGTTTTTCCTGGCTGATACCATACCCTTGGTCTGATACTTGAATGATGATGTTGGTATCGGTTTCTTTGGCTGACAGATGTATCACTGTGCCTTTGGGAGAATATTTGAAAGCATTTGTTATTAAATTGAACAGAATACTTTCCAGTTTGTCCGGGTCGGCCCATAAGAAGATGGGTGAATCTTGAGTTTGGAGAATGATTTCACTTTCTCTTTGGATAGCTATGGACTGGAAGTTGTCTATGATATGAGTAATGAATGGTCCTATTTCTATTCTTTGCACACTCAGTCGAGACTCATTCTGGATCTTTTGTAAATCAAGCACTTGATTGATAATCTTCAGGGTATGTCTGGTATTTCTTTTCACTAAAGCCAAATCTTGTTGTATGGCAGGACTTAAGTTTTTTTGAGTCAACATATGGTCTATTGGAGCGACTATAAGAGTGAATGGAGTGCGAAGCTCATGGATGATATCCGTGAAAAATTTAGTCTTTATATCTAGTATCTGTTTCTCTACATAAACTCTGTTTCTGAGTTTGTAAATAATGAATAGGATATAGGCTGTGATGGCGACAATTAGCATAAATAGAATAATATAAAGTAGGATACCATATATGGATTCCCAAAAAGAAGGCAAAATGGTTATGGGTATTTCTTTAATCTTGTTGCTCCATACCCCATCGCTATTGGTAGATTTTACCTGAAAAACATAATTCCCTTTAGGAATGTTGGTGTAAATAGCTTTTCTGTTGTTTTTTATATAGTTCCAGTTGTCAAATCCTTTTAACCGATAGGCATACTCTATCTTATTGGGAAATTTCATGTCAAGTGTTGCATAACAGATGCTGAAAGAGTTCTCTTTGTGAGTGAGGACCATAGGGATAGAATGATATGTAGATTTAGTTTTTTCTCCGTTTATGTATATATCGGTTATGACGAGATTGGATGTATAGGTATCTCGTCTCATTTTTTGAGGATTTATGGATAGTAATCCTTTATCGGTTCCAAATAGCATCTCATTGTTTGAAAGACGGCAAGCTTTACTATCTGTTAGTAAAATCCCTTCGGGTAAAAATCTGTTGTCATATATTTCTATAGAATCATTCTTTGTGAATAGTCTGTATAAACCATTTTCTGAAGGTATCCATAGATTGCCTTCAATATCTTCAGCCATTGTTAATGGAATATCTGATATCATTTGTGGAGCTGAATAGTGCTTGAATATACCATTATTGTGTGTGTCGAATCCTATTAACTTATCAAGCCCCCCACCGAATGTTACAGCATATATTTCATGATTGCTACTTTCACATACATCGTAGACGTTGTCGCAACTGAGACTATTTTCTTTATTGCTATCACGTGTGATGGGGGTATATAGTAATTTATTATTTTCCCATTTGCAAAGCAAAATGCCCGAACTAGTTGCTAACCATATATTATTGCTATGATCAATACATATATTTTTTATTCTTGAGAATCGGCTTGGATAATCTAACAACAGGTTGTTTGAGTTGATGAATTTTTCATTTCCATCTTCTTCACTTTCTATGTAGTTGACTCCTCCACCCAATGTTGCAATCCATATGCGGTTTTGTTGGTCTTCTTTTATTGCAAATATAGAATTGCAGCTAAGACTGTATGGTTTATCAGGTTCATTTTTATAATATTTAAGTTCATAACCCAATTTTCTTTGCCGTGGTATTAACTTTATTAGCCCTTCGTAACGGGTGCCTATCCATATATTTTTTTTATGGTCTTGAAGCAAGGCATATATGGCACCAAAATTTTCAGGTTGTGAAGATAATATTCCTGTTGAATTCAAAAAACCGATGAATTTCTTATTCATATCATATACTTGTATCTCCCCGCTTCTGGTACCGACCCAGATATTTCTGTCAGCATCTTCCATGATGCTTCTTAGTTCATTATTAGTTGTTGAATAATGGGGGATAGTTGGCATTGATAAATTGAATAATTCTTTTTTGAAAGATACTTTTATAAGTCCTTTAGGTTGTCTGGAAATCCATAAATTATCTTGGTTGTCTGTATATATCTTCTTTGTTTTAATGAACTTAGGACCCTGACTGTTGGGGTTGATTGAAAAAGGAATAAATTCATCCGTTTTATCATTATAATAGTTAAGGGTTTCATACCTGGAAAATACCCATAATAATCCATTATGACTTTGTGTTATATGCCGTTGGGAATCATTGTATTTTTGCATTTTGAGCGGATAATGTTTGCAATATGTACCAAAAGGATCAATACGGGTAATCATTGTGGAATTTTTATAAGTAAGCCAGAGATGTTTTTGGTGGTCGTCGTCATATACTGATTGAATTTGATTACTCAATAATTGGTTTGAAGAAGTATAGTGAATACTTTCTTTCAAGTTGTTCATTAAGAAGAGGCCGTCATTTTCAGCTATAACTACTAAATGCTGGGGATCATATGGCCTTATTTTAGTGATTTTTCCGTTTGTATTTAATTTCACTATAGAGTAGGTGTTGTGCTTTTTGTTGTAGATACATAGTTGTCCTTTACTAGATCCCATAAGAAACTTGTTTTCCCACTTCCTGAAGCAGCAGAAATTATCATTAGAAACAAAGTTTAAAGTTATTTTATTGGTTTTTTTTGAAAAGCTGTGGATGCATTTGTTGCTGATAATCCATATAATATCATTATCATGAATAATGCTCATAACATTTTGTACTTGTGCTGGACTGTGCAAAATTCGTTGGCAAGTGAATTTTTCTCCATTGGGTATGATTCTGATAAGCTGACCATCTGTTTGAAATATCCAAGTGTCTCCGTCGGGAAGGGTGAAAATGTTTTTAATTGGAGCGGATTGTACTTGTAAACGGGAGAATTTGATATTTTCAGGAGAGAAGTGATAAAGAAAGCTGTCATCATCTAATAACCAAAGATTATTGTGATTATCTATTTCAATTTGATCTATACGATTGGTCATTAAATCATTAGAATCTCCGGGTAACATTCTATATGTTACAAAAGAGTGTCCGTCAAAACGACAGATGCCATTCCATGTAGTGAACCACATATACCCTTGTCTGTCTTTCTTTATAGTGCTTATGGTCTGTTGAGGAAGTCCATCTTCAATATTATATTTAGTGACAGTGAAGTTGAGTTGCCCATAACAAGGTGATACGACATAAGATATATTTATTAAAATTGCTAAAATTGCGTAGGTTTGTTTCATTGAGTATTTATTGGTTTATAAATAGTGTAACTTAGTATTTCAAAAAGATGCGCAAAGATAACGCAACCATGCTAAAAATCAAATAGTTATAAAACATATTTTTTAGCGAGGTAGGAAAAGAAAGCAAGGAAAAGCATATTTGGGCGGGAATTACGTTACCAAATCGTAACCCGCCCCAAAATGCTCCAAAACAAAGCGTAATGCATTATATTACAGTCCGTTGCCCATTTTTGCATAACATCAAATAACTCAACAGTAATTAAATTTGTAACTAAAAAAAGTTGAGTTATGAGAAGTACGTATCGTGTGTTATTTTACACCAAAAATCAAGCAGTAAAGAATGGTAAGGCACCGATTATGGGCCGCATCACCATCAATGGAACCCAAGCAGGTTTCAGTTGTAAGAAAGAAGTGTCCCTTGCTTTGTGGGACGTCAAAGCCAACCGGGCCAAAGGCAAGTCCGAAGAAGCCCGTACACTCAATCAGGAGCTTGACAATATCAAGGCTCAAATCACCAAGCACTACCAGTACATTTGCGACCACGACAGTTTTGTCACGGCCAAGAAAGTCTATAACCGCTATGTTGGCTTCGGAGAGGAATACCATACCCTTATGAACCTTTTCAGGGAACAGTTGGAATCGTATAAAGAGAAAGTCGGCAAAGAAAAAGCCGAAAGCACTTATCGAGGTCTGGTTGCCGATTACAAGAACCTTCTGCTTTTCATGAAAAGCAAGAAGAATATAGAGGATATTGTCATCGAAGAACTTGAAAAATCATTTATTGAAGATTACTACAACTGGATGCTCGGTACATGTGCTTTGGCAAATTCCACTGCCTTCGGGCGTGTCAACACTTTGAAATGGCTGATGTATATTGCACAGGAAAAAGGCTGGATACGGGTTCATCCATTCGCATCATTCGAGTGTATGCCCGAATATAAGAGACGTTCATTCCTTTCAGAAGAGGAACTGCAAAGGATGATCCATGTAGAACTGAAATACAAACGTCAGCGTGCCATGCGTGATATGTTTTTATTCATGTGTTTCACCGGTCTTGCCTATGCCGACTTGAAAGCCATAACCTATGATAATATTCATACCGATTCCGACGGCGGTACATGGCTTATGGGCAATCGTATAAAAACGGGAGTGGCATACGTTGTGAAATTATTGCCCATTGCTATCGAACTGATTGAAAAATACAGAGGTGTGGATGAAAAGAAAGACTCCCCCGAATGTGTCTTCCCTGTAGGTGAATACAACACCATGTTCCTCAGCCTTAAAATCATAGGCAAGAAATGTAACTGCCGGGCCGAAGTCACCCCGCATATTGGACGCCATACATTTGCCGTTTTGGCTATCCTCAAAGGGATGCCGTTGGAAACCCTTCAGAAAGTATTGGGGCATAAATCCATTCTTTCCACGCAGATATATGCCGAACTGATTAATCCTAAGGTAGGCGAAGACACCGACAAGATTTGCGAGAAAATCGGCCATGTTTACAAACTTGCTATGTAACAGCTTCCTGCAAAAAGAAACGTCCCCAAGCCTGCAAGTAGGCCGGAGGACGTTTCTTCACTTTTTCTTTCTTACTTATTTTCTGAACCGCCTGAAATCCCTATAATTCTTTTTCAGCACTTCGTACAGGGAACTTTCCGGGTAAAGCAGTTTCCCCCCGATAGTGGTATAAGGCACCAGCTTTTCATCCCTCAATGTTTGTAACGTCCGTCGTGAGATATGCAGCATGGCACACACATCATCGCCCGTCATGTAATGCTCGTCCGCAACTGTCGGGCGTATCCGTGCCGTTGCATCTTCCACAGCTTTTCCCGCTTTCTTAATCCATCCGGTCAGTTCCTTGAACTCTTCCGAATCCCTTGTGATAATCTCAGCCATACCTTTACTTTCTTTTGATTAGTCCGCTTTCCAATATCTCCTGAATATCCACATCCCGGTAGAAGAATTTCCCCCCTACGTTTGAGTAAGGAATAAGCCCGTTGTCCCGATAGTTTTGCAGGCACCGTTTCGATATGCCCAAGGCCAGACACACGTCCTGCGCATCCATTCATTTGTCCGGTGCGGGCGGAGCAATCTTTTTCTGAAAGTCACCCATTTGTACGGCCAGCGTACTGACCAGCCTTCTCAACTCCTGATACGCACTTGTTTCAATAATTGTCAGTTCCATACTAAAATTCTTTTTTAAGTTTCTGAATATACGGCAAAGTAAAGCACATCTTATCTCCTTTCCAAGTGAATAAAATCAGAGTCGTCCATTGGCGTGCATTGGCGTATCAGAGTACAAACGATTATCCTACATCTTTATACCTTTGCTTTTCTGCACAACCGCCTTTTCCTTTACATCCACTTTCTGCCGTGTCTCCGGAAAATGCTCCCTCAACAGTTTCCCTGCCAGCTTCTTCGCCTTTTCCTGCATCTCATCATACACATCCCATCTGTCCCGGCCCAGCAGCCTGCTTTCTATCTTTTCAAATTTCTCGTGAAAACTGAACTCGTCCGGGTACTCGTCTATCAGTCCGTCTCTCGGATACCCCTTGTCCATGATATACAGCAGTGTCATCCGGTCATAATTATCCGGGCTCCGAGTCAGCCCTAATCCTTTGTTTGCGTCAGTCAGTTTGTAGTAGTTCTCCCATGTGGGCGAAAGGTCATACGTCTCTTTATCCGTTATACTTTTCAATGCCGATTTATCCACAAAAGCGTCCGTCGGAATCTTCTCTAACGGCAACAAACAGTCGTAATCATCATAACAGCGGTTTACTTTCCCTTCCATCAGCGAAGGCCATCCACTCAGTTCATGGACAGTCAGGGATTTCATGGCAAAGTCCGTGTCAAAAAAATAATTTTCTATGTATTTATACATATATTGCTTGTACTGTTCTTCTCCATTCATATCCCTGCTGAATAACAACACCCCTTTATCCGTCTCAACGCCCGTATAGTACGTGTTCCCATTCCTCAAATCATCCAGCATTTCCGCAACCACTTCGGGTGATGACTTTATCTCCTGCCACATCTTTGGCGTGAGCCACCGGGTATGGTTATCATCCCTTGACAGCGGATCGATGTCATTTCATAGAGAATACACCACTTCCGACAGACGCAGGTATCTATGCAACTTAATCCCATGTTCATCCATCGCCTTTTCCAGCCTTTGCAGATAATCTTCATTGTTCCCTTCCTGCAAAGGCGGTACAATCCTCATATCAGGCACATTATAATACATCATCCCCATAGCGGGCATCTCCGTTTCTTTCAGCGCCCTTGCCACATCTTCCTGCATAAATTCCAAGAAGCCTTCTTCGCCCGTGCCTTTCATGCTGATATGCACCGGATTGAAATGTTTATCCACCGTGACATACACACTGCCGCCGTTTGTATTATCCTTTTCCATCTGTCAATGAATTAAATGTTTATACCCTGTCCTTTTCTTTTTGCCGGAGTCCGCACTTTCATTTCCACATTCGGAAACCGCACATTATCCGGTCGTGCCACCAGTGACGAAACAATCCGTTCCTGTTCCTTTGTCAGAGGCACATGTCCCCGTTGCAGGTTTCTCAGTCTGTTGAAGTTCCGCAGCGTAGGTGCCATATCGCAATGTGCCACACAAATCCCATATCTCACCATATCCGCAGAAGCCGCCTGTCCGTCCCCGATTTTTGCCCGGTATGCGGCATCCAGCGGAGCCACTTCATAAAACCTCAAACTCTCCGGTTTCCGCTTTCCGTCAAAAAAGCCTTCCGTCACTTCCCGCAGAAACGCATCCAGCATCCTGTCCCCGCCGTCCGTCTTGTCGAACAGCAATACTTTTCGTCCGTATTCCACGGCCATACAGGTAGGAAAAGCCGCCAGCCCGTTCCGTATCACGTCCCCGTCCATCCCGAAACGATGTCCCAAACGTTTGTAATCCTCATTTTCCAGCAAAGCCGTATGTTCCGCTGATGACGAAAGCTGCTCGATGCCCCTTTCCTCGCAGAACGCCGCATCCCGCAATCTCACCACCCCCGACGGATGTATCTTTTCCCGTTCCAGTACCGGACAAAGCCGTTCCAGATAATCGGCGTTGTCCGTACCAAGTATGGGAGGAATCATGCCCTTATCCTTAAAATCGAAACGGAACATTCAGTGATCGGGAATAAATTCCCGTCCTGTCGTGTGAAATCTCACGTTGTTACTGATAAAGCGGGAGAATCCCTCTTCTCCCTGTCCGCGCATACTCAGATACACGGGTTTGTAGAAAGCGTCCAACGTCATATACAGACTGCCGCTTTCCACCGCTTGCATTTTCTTTTCTTCCATAAATTCTATAAGATTAATTGTTTTTTCTCCTTGTTTTGTGGAGTAATGGAGGCAACGTGCTTCGCCTGCCGTTGTCTGTCAGACGGCTTTTGTTTCGGAGCTTCCTGTTTGCGGTATGTTTCCGGCGACTTGCCTGTCTTTTCCTCTTCCGAATGTGGATGCAGCACAGGATGTAACGTTTCCACCCTTTCAGTCCGGTTTATCCGTGCACCCAACCTGAACTCCCCATCCGTGATATGGAACTCCGATTGCAGCAAATCCGCCGCCATCTCCTTTGCCTCTTTCTGTAAAGCCGCATAGCCGAAGTCGTGTGCCGACAAAGGTGCGTTCATCCGTGCCTTCATGCTGTCTCCCAGCTTCTCCGCCAGTTCCTTGAACTCATATTCATAGCTGAAAGGATGCACCTTGTCTGCCGCAACAAGTCCGGCATATCCGTTTTCCGAAATATACAGCAACGCCGCCACATCATAGTTCCGGGGAGAAATGCCCAGCCCGAACTCCTTTGTCAGACGGTCAAAGTTATGGAAGTCGGGCCGCAGGTCGAACTTTTCCTTGCACACACCGCCGTCCAGTACGCTTCTGTCCGCAAACTTGTCGGGAGTGAAGCTCACCACCGATTTCCTTAACTGCCCGTCCGTGCTCCGTAAATCCGCTTTGGACAACTTTTCGATGCAGTTGTCTGCCAGTTCCGCTACCCGTTTGGTAGGCAGGTCCATCTCGTATATCCGTAGTGTTTCAGGTACTTTGGTCACGTTGAAGAAACTGTCGGCCAGATGTTGCAGATAACTGTTCCGGGCCTTCATCCCTTTCGGAGTGTCCGAGAACAGCATCACGCCCTCTTCCGTCGCCACGGCATACACCCGGTTTTCCGTTCCGGGAGCTTCCGTTACCGCCACTTTCCGTTTGTCCGGTTTTCGGGCAATACGGCTCCAAATATCATTCAGAATTGACATAGCCTTGTATTTTTAGAGGTGAATAACCGGCGGCAAAGAAAACCATTCGCCCGCCAATCCGCAATACCGCATACATGCAAGTCGCCCGTTGGCGGTTGTTGGCGT